>NZ_JPSY01000003.1:0-300000 GCF_000763375.1 Microbacterium profundi
GAGCCTTCGGCCTGCCCAGTCACCATCCATTTTCGGATTAGGGGCTCTGGGTCGTGTTCGGTGACCCGGGGTCACAAAAGTTCGGGCAGTGTGAGAAGTGTGACAAAGGGGGGAGCTGAGACCTCAGATCACTGGCGCGCCGGGGCCGGAGCGGAACTCGCGGATGAGATGCTGCACGACCTCTCCGAGGTCGGAATCGGTCGCCTCGGCGACTGTCAGCTGACGCTCATAGCTCGCACCGCCGTCGAGGATCGTCCCGATTCCGGCGAATTCGGCTTCGCATCCCAGGTCCGCTGCGATCGGAGCGAGCGCGGACATCGTCTCCGCGAGGTGCTCGCGAACCTGCCGCTGCGTGCCGGCGGCGTCCACGATCAATCGGGCGTCCAATCCGTAGCGCGCCGCCCTCCACTTGTTCTCGCGGTGGAACCAGGAGGGCATCGTGGGCAGCGTCTCGCCGGCATCCAGCATCCGTGACAGATGCTCGACGAGCACCTGCACGAGCGCGGCGACCGAGGCGAGTTCAGCGAGCGTGGACAGTCCGTCGCAGGCGCGCACCTCGATCGTGCCCCATCGAGGAGCGGGACGGATGTCCCAGCGCACCTCCGTGGCGTCCGCCATCACACCGGTGCGGACCATGTCATCGAGATAGCCTTCGAACTCTTCCCAGGAGTGCAGCGCCCAGGGCAGTCCGGCAGTGGGAAGCTGCTGGAACACCAGAGCACGGTTGGATGCGTAGCCGGTTCGTTCGCCGGCCCAGAACGGACTCGACGCCGAGAGCGACTGAAGATGCGGCAGATACGCGGTCAGTGCGTTGATGATCGGGAAGACCTTGTCGCGGTCCTCGACGCCGATGTGGACATGGATGCCCCAGATCATCATGTTGCGGCCCCACCACTGGGTGCGCTCGATGAGGTCGTGGTACCGCGTCTTGTCGGTGACGCGCTGGTCGAACCACTGCGCGAAGGGATGGCTGCCGGCTGAGAGCAGTTCGATGCCCGCCGGATCCGTGGCCGCCCGCACCGCGGTGATCGCGTTGCCGATGTCGCCGATGGCATGGGCCACCGATTCGCCGATCCCGCTGGTGACCTCGATCGTGTTCGTGAGGAGTTCGCCGGTGACGGTGTGGCGCTCTGGCGCGCTTTCATCCTCCAGCGCGGCCAGCAGTTCGGGCGCACGGCCGACAAGGTCCCCGGTCTCAGGATCGGCGAGCATGATCTCCCACTCGAGACCGACCGTGGACCGCGGGGAATCGGTGAATTCTTGCGTCACGTGCACAGTCTGACACGCACCGTCCACGACACGGATGACCGCGTGTCGCGTCGTTTCGCTACTCGCCTCCGAATCTGGCAGAATAGAAGGTCGGACGACGTTCTCGACCCTCTATCCAGAATGCGTCCACTCATTTGAGCTTCCGCCGGGTGTGCACCCCACTCTCCAGGCGACCGGTTCGTTTCCTTCCACACAATTCAGGAGAATCGTGGCTGTCAAGATTCGTCTCAAGCGCATGGGCAAGATCCGCGCACCTTACTACCGCATCGTCGTCGCCGACTCGCGCACCAAGCGCGACGGTCGAGTGATCGAGGAGATCGGCAAGTACCACCCCACCGAGCAGCCCTCGTTCATCGAGGTCGACTCCGAGCGTGCACAGTACTGGCTGTCGGTCGGCGCACAGCCGTCCGAGCAGGTCACTGCGCTCCTCAAGCTCACAGGCGACTGGGGCAAGTTCAAGGGCGACAAGGACGCGGTCTCGACCGTTCAGGTCAAGGCCCCCAAGGTGCCGTTCGAGATCGACGGTGCCAAGAAGTCTGTCGTCAAGCCGAAGGCGGAGAAGAAGGCTGAGCCGGTTGCTGAGCCTGTCGAAGCACCCGCCGCTGCCGACGCGGAGGCCGCTGAGGCTCCCGCAGCAGACGCCGAATAATCGCCGTGCTCGCCGCCGCGCTCGAACACATCGTCAAGGGGATCGTCGATCACCCCGAAGATGTTCAGATCAACGCCTCCACGTCGCCGCGAGGCGACCTGCTCGAGGTGCGCGTGCACCCCGACGACCGGGGGCGCGTGATCGGGCGCGGCGGCCGCACCGCAAAGGCACTGCGCACGCTCATCACCGCTCTGGCGGACGGGCGTCGCGTTCGCGTCGATGTCGCGGACGACTGACGTGGTGTCGAAAGACCGGAACCAGGGCAAGAACCAGCTGCGCGTCGGGCGCCTCGTCAAGGCCCATGGTCTCAAGGGCGCCCTCAAGCTGGAGTTGTACACCGACAACCCCGAGCGTCGATTCGTCATGGGTGCCGAGTTCACGTTGCAGGTGCCAGAGGCATCTCCGTGGCACGGTAAGAGCGTCAAGGTACGCGAGTACCGGGTCATGAACGGCAACCCCGTCGTGTTCTTCGAAGACATCGAGGACCGCGAAGGTGCCGAAGGCCTCGTGCGGGCGATCCTGTGGATAGATCAGGATGCCGATGAGGACGAGGACGACGCCTGGTACGACCATCAGCTCGTCGGACTCGACGTCGTGCGCGACGAGACCGTCATCGGCAAGGTGGCTCGCGTCGAACACATGCCGGCGCAGGACCTGTTGATCGTCCGTCCCACCGGCGCCGGTGCGGACGGCGACGTGATGGTCCCGTTCGTGAAGGCCATCGTCCCTGCGGTCGACATCGCCGCAGGGCGCGTCATCGTCACGCCTCCCGCCGGACTGTTCGAAGAGCTTCCGGATGCAGCGACCGAAGCCGCGGATGAGTCGAAGCCGGACGCCGAGGACGACGCGGCCGTCGATTGATCGATCGCTACGATCAACGCATGCGCACTTCGACTCGCTCCGCTCGCTCAGCACACCGGATAGACGTCGTCTCCATTTTCCCGTCGTACTTCGACGGGCTGACGCTGTCGTTGCTGGGCAAGGCACGCGAGAGCGGCATCCTCGATCTGCGCATCCATGACCTGCGCGATTGGACCAGCGACCGTCATCGAACCGTCGATGACACCCCGTACGGCGGGGGAGCAGGAATGGTCATGAAGCCAGAGCCCTGGGCGCTGGCGCTCGACGACCTCGCTGCGGGCTCAGACCGTCCGACCATCATCTTCCCTTCGCCTGCGGGCGAAGTGTTCCATCAGAAGACCGCGAGAGAGTTCTCCGAGCGCGAGCACCTGATCATCGGCTGCGGGCGGTACGAAGGCATAGATGAGCGCGTCTTCGAGTACGCGGCCACGCTGGGCGAGGTGCGCCTCGTCAGCCTCGGCGACTACGTGCTCAATGGCGGTGAGGTCGCCGCGATGGCGATGATCGAGGCGGTCGGCCGCCTGATTCCAGGTGTCGTCGGGAACCCGGACAGCCTGGTCGAGGAATCGCATGAGGACGGGCTGCTGGAGTATCCCTCGTACACGAAGCCCTCGAGCTGGCGTGATCGTGCTGTGCCGGACATACTGCTCAGCGGAAATCATGCGGCGATCGCCGCATGGCGTCACGAGCAGCAGCTCGCACGCACAGAGAGTCGGCGTCCGGACCTGCTGAGCGACTGAGTCAGACGCGGGCGTCGACCTTGTCGAGCAGCTCGTCCTCGGCATCCGCGTCATGATCGCGGCGCCGAGGGTTCCTGGTCGGCGCGGGTCGCCCTTCGACCTCTTCGCGGTGTTTCTGGATCTCTGTGCGGATCATGTACCCGATGAAGATGAAACCCATCAGGGCGAACAGGATCCACTGGATCGCATACGACAGGTAAGGACCAGGATCTTCAGTGGGGGAGTCGAACGTCCCAGGCGCCGTGTCAGGTGACGGATCCTCACTCACCAGCAGACCGTATGCACTGGTGACGACGTCGCCAGTTGTCGTCGCCGCGATGCTCGGCAGGTGGATCGTCGGCACCTGTCCCTCGGGGGCGCCGCGACCCGATGCCGGCAACCGCTCGCCGGGCCGAAGCCGCACGATCACTTCCACCGTGCCGGTCGGAGGAGCGGGAACGACATCGGGGTTCGCCTCCTCACCGGGCGGCACCCAGCCGCGGTCGACGATGAACACGCGCCCGTCCACGTCCTGGAAGGGGACGAGCACCTCGAACGCGCTCGTCCCGCCGTGCGGACGATTGCGTACGAGGACCTGCTGATCGGCGAGATACTCGCCCTCGAGCTTCACGGGATGCCATTCGTCCTCGGCATCGAGAGAGCCGTCAGCGGCGATCGCCTCGGAGAGCGGGATCGGCGTGGCGTCGTAATTGCGCTCGACGAGAGCGAGCTGTGCAGACCTGCCCTCATTCCTCTCGAACTGCCAGTTCGAGAGGAAAGCGCAGGCCACAGCGAATGCGATCGCGATGAGGACATAGACGCCCCAGCGCACGAGACGATTGCTCATGCGGGCACTCCTTCCCGAACCGTCACCGGGAAGTCCCGCGCGACCAGGTAGTCACGCAGATACTCGACATGCTCATCGCACGCCAACCAGATCTTCTCGCGTTCGGCGGAGTGGATGCGCGGGTTGCGCCACACGACGTGGTGGGTCGCCGGTGCACGGCATGCCGCTCGTGAGCATTCGAACTCGTCCGTCACGCCTCGCCGCTCCCGTCGTCCTGGTTCTTGGTTCGGTTCGCCCGGTCGTCGTCGGGCTTCACGTCGTGGGTGCTCTCACCGCGTGGCGTCTCATGAATGGTGATCGTCCTCGCATCCGATGGCTCGGCGGGTGGGGTGCTCGCCGTCGTCGGCAGCTCCTGCGTCGCGGATTCAGGAGCCGGGCTCGCCGTGGGGCTGATCGCGTTCGCGAAGACGACGGCGATGTACGGCAGCACTGCCGTGGCGATCGCGAAGACCCAGGTGTACCAGCCGTACGGCGTCACGAAGATCGTCAGCGCGAAGCAGACCATCCGGATCACCATCGTGAGCACGTAGCGGCGCACGCGACCGGTGGCCTCGTCCTGCGGCGACTGCGGCAGCGAGGTCACGGCGGGTGCATGACGGGAGCGGTTCACGGTACCTCCAGCCTACGCCGCGCGGGGACATGCGTTCGTCGCCCGATAGGATTGCTCGGGCCTCGACAGAACGCCAATGGGAGTGAGAGATCATGAGTTCAGAACGCGTCGTCCTCGTCACCGGAGGCAACCGCGGTATCGGCCGCTCGATCGCCGAGCGCTTCATCCGCGACGGTCATCGTGTCGCGGTCACCGCCCGCAGCGGTGAAGGTCCGGAAGGCGCGCTCACTGTTCGCGCCGACGTGACGGATGCCGCATCCATCGATGCGGCATTCAGCGAGGTCGAGGAGAAGCTCGGCCCGGTCGCGGTGGTCGTGGCGAACGCGGGGATCACCAAGGACACACTGCTGATGCGCATGAGCGAGGACGATTTCGACAGCGTCGTCGCGACGAACCTCGGCGGCGCGTTCCGCGTCGTCAAGCGTGCGTCGAAGGGAATGCTGCGCGCACGATTCGGACGCGTCATCCTGATCTCCAGTGTCGTCGGTCTGTACGGTTCAGCCGGCCAGGTGAACTATTCCGCATCCAAGAGCGGCCTGGTCGGATTCGCCCGGTCGCTGACCCGCGAACTCGGGGCCCGCGGCATCACGGCGAACGTCGTCGCGCCCGGATTCATCGAAACCGACATGACCGCCGAGCTCCCCGAAGACACCCAGAAGCAGTACAAGGCGAGCATCCCGGCAGGCCGCTTCGCGACGCCTGACGAGGTGGCCGGCGTCGTGACCTGGCTCGCCGGTGATGACGCGGCCTACATCTCAGGCGCCGTGATCCCCGTCGACGGTGGACTGGGGATGGGTCACTGACTCGTTGATCAGCGACGCGAGTCGATCAGGCGTCGCGGCGGGTCGGTGGGCACCTGCGACTCGATCGGAACGCGCATCCGCAGCGTCCCACACCACGTTTCCTCCACCGCTGTGCCCGACGAGCACGACATGGTCGTCCACGGCGCTGAGAACGTCGAGACGTGGTCGGCGTCAACTGATCAGGGAAGCAGCGGGATGACCGCGCTGAGGTCGTGCGATCCGATCACCAAGCTTGCCGCGTCGCGGACGGCGGGTTTCGCGTTGAACGCGAGCCCGAGCCCGGCGACCGACATCATCTGCAGGTCGTTCGCTCCATCTCCGATGGCGATCGTGGCATGCATGGGAACTTCGAGCTCCTGCGCCCACTCGGTGAGCGCATGGGCCTTCGCCGCGGCATCCACGATCTCGCCGTCGACGAGTCCGGTCAGCATCCCGTCCGCGACGTCGAGACGATTGGCCCGCCAGCGATCGACGCCCAGTTCGGGAGCGATGTGGTCGAGGATCTCGTGGAATCCGCCGGACACGACACCGACCACGCCGCCGCGCCCGTGCACGGCAGCAGTCAGTTCGCGCACGCCCTGCGTCGGCTCGATGCGTGCCCGCACCCGTGCGAACGCCGCGGTGGGAACGCCCTTGAGCTCCATGACCCTGGAGCGCAGGCTCGCCGCGAAGTCGACTTCGCCGCGCATGGCCGCCTCGGTCGCTCGCTGCACCTCTTCGCGTCGGCCTGCTTCATCTGCGAGGAGTTCGATCACCTCATTGCGGATGAGAGTGGAATCGGCATCGAGGACGACGAGGAAACGCGCAGAGGTCACACGGTCGAGCGTAGCGCGCCGGTCAGCGTTCGATCTGCACGCCCTTGCCGACCACGGTGATGCCTGACTCGGTCACCGTGAAACCGCGTTCGATGTCACGCTCGCGGTCCACACCCACGGTGGCGCCGTCGAGCAGCACCACGTTCTTGTCGAGGACGGCCCGATGGATCCGGGCTCCCTGGCCCACGTGCACGTGATCGAACAGCACCGAATCCGTGATCGTCGAACCGCCACCGGCGAGGGTGCCCGGCCCGACGACGCTGCGCTCCAGATGCGTGCCGGAGAGTACGGACCCGAGCGACACGATGGAGTCGATCGCGTTGCCGATCCTGCCGACCGCATCCCGCACGAACTTGGCCGGCGGCGCGTTCACACTCTGCGTGCGGATGGGCCACAGCGTGTTGTACAGGTTGAACACCGGAAGCGTGGAGATCAGATCCATGTGCGCGTCGAAGAACGAATCGATCGTGCCGACATCACGCCAGTACGCACGATCGCGCGGAGACGAACCGGGCACGTCGTTCTGCTTCATGTCGTAATAGCCGGCCTCGCCGCGATCGACGAAGTAGGGGATGATGTCGCCACCCATGTCATGGGCAGACGTGGCGAGTTCGCCGTCCGACTCCACCGCTTCGACGAGTGCGTCGGTGTCGAAGATGTAGTTGCCCATCGAGGCGAGCACTTCGTGGGGAGAGTCGATGAGGCCTTCGGCATCCGTCGGCTTCTCCAGGAAGGCCCGAATGCGCCCTGAGCCGTCCGGGTCGGCGTCGATGACGCCGAACTGGTTCGCGAGTGCGAGGGGCTGCCGGATGCCGGCGACGGTGGCCTTCGCGCCGGACGCGATGTGCGCCTTGACCATCTGACGGAAGTCCATGCGGTACACGTGGTCGGCGCCGATCACCACCACGATGTCGGGCTTCTCGTCGTTGATGAGGTTGAGGCTCTGCAGGATCGCATCTGCGGAACCCGAGAACCAGCGCTTCCCGAGCCGCTGCTGTGCGGGCACCGAGGTGACGTACGAGTCGAGCAGCGCCGACATCCGCCACGTCTGCGAGATGTGGCGGTCGAGGCTGTGCGACTTGTACTGCGTCAGCACGACGACCTGTCTCAGCCCCGAATTGATCAGGTTCGAGATCGCGAAGTCGATGAGGCGGTACTGGCCGCCGAAGGGCACCGCCGGTTTCGCGCGGTCTGCCGTCAGGGGCATGAGACGCTTGCCTTCGCCGCCGGCGAGGATGATGCCGAAAACCTTCTTGGGGACCGCCATGGCTCCACCATAGATGCGGATCGCGTTGCTGTACTAGCGTTCAGACATGCGCGTCGACATGATCACGAAGGAATACCCGCCGGAGATCTACGGCGGGGCCGGTGTCCACGTCGCTGAACTCGTCTCCGCACTGCGTCAGAGCATCGATGTCGAAGTCCGCGCCTTCGGCGCGCCGCGTGACGAGCGGTCGACGACGGCGTACCGCAGTCCTGCCGAGCTGGCCGGCGCGAACCCCGCTGTGCAGACCCTCGGCACCGACCTGGCGATGGTCTGTGACATCGCCGGGGCCGACCTCGTGCACAGTCACACGTGGTACGCGAACTTCGCCGGACACATCGCGTCCCAGCTGCACGGGATCCCGCACGTGCTCACCGCACACAGCCTGGAACCGCTGCGACCGTGGAAGGCCGAGCAGCTCGGCGGCGGCTACGCCGTCTCAAGCGGTATCGAGAAGCTCGCGTACGAGAACGCCGCGGCCATCGTGGCCGTGTCCGGCGGAATGCGCGCCGACATCCTCCGCAGCTATCCCGCTGTCGATCCGGCGCGCGTCAGGGTCATCCACAACGGGATCGACGTCGAACGTTGGCGGCCGGTTCAGGATGCTGCGTTCCTCTCGAGCATCGGCATGGATCCTGACCGCCCGTCCGTCGTCTTCGTTGGACGCATCACCAGGCAGAAGGGACTGCCGTATCTGCTGCGCGCCGCGGCGGAACTGCCGCCTGAGGTGCAACTCGTGCTGTGTGCCGGAGCGCCCGACACCCCGGAGATCATGGTGGAGGTGCAGGAGGGTGTGCGCCTGCTGCAGCAGACACGCCAGGGCGTGATCTGGATCGAGCGGATGCTGCCACGAGACGAGCTCTCCGCGATCCTCACCGCGGCCACCACATTCGTCTGTCCGTCCGTGTACGAGCCGCTCGGGATCGTGAACCTCGAGGCGATGGCGTGCGGCGCCGCAGTGGTCGGCACGGCGACGGGCGGCATCCCCGAGGTCGTCGATGACGGCGTCACCGGCCGTCTCGTGCCGATCGAACAGGTGACTGACGGCACGGGGACGCCGGTGGACCCTGAGCGTTACGTCGACGATCTCGCGCGCACGCTCACCGAGGTCGCGATGGATCCGGCGCAGGCAGCCGCCTACGGAGAAGCCGGACGTGAGCGCGCCGCCCGCGAGTTCAGCTGGGGTGCGATTGCCGACACCACGCGGGCGCTCTACGCGGAGCTGACGGATTGAGCCGATAGGCTTGAAACATGCCGAGTGCTCTTGATTTCACCGATGTCGTCGTGCGCCGTGACGGGCGCAACATCGTCGATCATGTGACCTGGCAGGTCGCGGAGGATCAACGCTGGGTCGTGCTCGGACCGAACGGTGCGGGCAAGACGACTCTGCTCCAGCTGGCAGACACGCTGATGCATCCCACCGGTGGCACGGTGACGATCCTCGGGGAGACACTGGGCCGCACCGACGTCTTCGAGCTCCGTCCCAGGATCGGCTTCGCCTCATCGGCCATGGCGAGACGCCTGCCGAGCGACGAGACGGTTCTCAACGTCGTGCTCACCGCCGCGTACTCCGTCACCGGCCGCTGGAACGAGCAGTACGAGAACATCGACGAGCGGCGCGCCGTGCGAGTGCTGGGCGAGTGGAAGCTCGATCACCTCGCCGACCGTACCTTCGGAACCCTCAGCGACGGTGAGCAGAAACGGGTGCAGATCGCACGGGCGGTCATGACCGACCCTGAGCTCCTGCTGCTCGACGAGCCGACCGCGTCGCTCGACCTCGGCGCCCGAGAGGAGCTGCTAGGGCTGCTGAGCGGCTACGCATCGTCTCCGACGACTCCTGCCATGGTCATGGTCACCCATCACGTCGAAGAGATCCCGATCGGCTTCACGCACGTGCTGCTGATCCGCGACGGTGGCATCGTCGCGGCGGGTCCGATCGCTGAGACCTTGACGGCGGATGCTCTGACCGAGGCGTTCGGTATGCCGATCGTGCTCAGCGCTGAGGACGGCAGGTACGCGGCGCGCGCCACGTCCTGAACACAGATCTGCTAGACTCGACCCTTGGTGCGTATGCACCCTCTGACTCTCTTTCTATTTCGTATCCGCAAGCCAAGGAATCAGCAATGAAGACTGACATTCACCCCGTCTACAAGGCCGTCGTGTTCCGCGACCTCGGCTCGGGCGAGACGTTCCTCACCCGTTCCACCGTCTCCAGCGACAAGAAGATCGAGCTGGACGGCGTGGAGTACCCCGTCATCGACGTCGAGATCTCGTCGTCTTCGCACCCGTTCTACACGGGCAAGCAGCGCATCATGGACTCGGCCGGTCGCGTCGAGAAGTTCAACCAGCGCTTCAAGGGCTTCGGCGGCAGCAGCAAGTAACTCCTGCCCCACGAGAAAGGCCCCGCCTCGGCGGGGCCTTTCTCGTGCGCGGGGTTGTTCGCCAAGACCCCCGATTCGTGTCCAGACCCCGGGATATTCATGTCATTCAGATGGGGTGTCGCGAACAACACGGGGTCTCAGACGGACGTCGAGTCCGGCTGCCGCACTGGCCACGTGCCGTCGAGCGAATCCTCGGCGTCGAGTCGTCCGATCCGGATGAAGTACTCGGTCAGGCTCTCAGCCTGCGTGCGCGCCCAGCCGATCTGCTGCGTATGCAGCTCTTGTGCCGAGGCTGCGAGCGGGAAGGCGCGCGCGATCGCCTGAGCGACGCGGCCGGCGGCGATGGCATCTGCGGCTGCCTCATGTGCGCCGTCGAGGCGCACCGCGTAGTGCTCAGCGACGACCTCGAGGGTGCGCTTGCCCTTGCGATACCGATCGACGGCCTTGTCGATCACATGCGGGTCGATGATGGGGCCAGGTGATTCGAGGGGCGGGATGCCGTGCCGCAGGCACTCGTGCGTGAGCAGGGAGAAGTCATAGGACGCGTTGTAGGCGACCACCGGCATGCCCTGGGCGAAGAGCGCGCGCAGCGATGCGGTGACCTCGCTGACGACCTCTCGTGCGACTCGTCCGTCACGTCGCGCCTGCTCGGTGCTGATACCGTGCACGGCTGCCGCGCCCTCGGGGATGGGGATGCCGGGATCGGCGAGCCAGGAGCGCGCGGCGATCTCGCGCCCCTTCGCGTCGAGCACGCCGACGTGCGCCGTGACGATGCGATCGGCGGTCACGTCGACACCGGTGGTCTCAAGATCGAAGACGCCGATGCGCCTGAGCCAGCCGGGGAGTTCGAGATCGATTGCCATGACCCCACGCTAGGGAGGGCTTCGGACAATGCTGTGCAGGCTCGCCCGTAGACTGGATCCATGACCGTTGCCTCGCCGTACGCCGACCGGCTGAGCCGTCTGCCGGTCGAACGTCACGAAGTCGAGGTGGGGGGCGCGAAGACCGCCTATTGGGTGTACGGCCCTTCGACAGGCTCAGGGACCGAGGGGGGTTCAGGGACCGAGGGGGGTTCAGGGACCGAGGCGGGTTCAGGGACCGAGGCGGGTTCAGGGACAGAGGCAGGCTCAGGGACAGAGAGCGACCCGACCACGGTGATCGCGGTGCACGGTTTCCGCGGCGAGCATCACGGGCTGGAGCCCGTGCTCGCGTATTTCCCCGAGGTGCGGGTGATCGCGCCCGACCTGCCCGGTTTCGGTGAGACGCCGCCGCTGCCCGGTCGCACACACGATCTCACCGCATACGCCGAATGGCTTCGGAGCTTCTCCGCCGCGGTCGCGCCCGGCGCCGTCATCCTGGGCCATTCGTTCGGCTCGATCGTGGCATCCGCCGCGGTCGCCGGTGGGCTCGAGACACCGAGACTGATCCTGATCAACCCCATCGGTGCGCCGGCACTGGAAGGGCCCAAGGGTGTGATGACGCGTCTCGCCGTCTGGTACTACGACCTCGGAGCGATGCTGCCCTCGAAGGTCGGTACCGCGTTGCTGCGCAACCGGCTGATCGTGCGCGTCATGAGCATCACCATGGCGAAGACGAAGGATCCTGCCCTTCGACGCTTCATCCACGACCAACACGACACCTACTTCTCGGACTTCGCAGATCGCGATGTGCTGCGCGATGCCTTCGTCGCGAGTGTGTCTCACGACGTGAGAGCCTTCGCCCCGCAGATCGACGTGCCGACACTGCTGGTCGCCGCGCAGAAGGACGACATCACCCCCATCGAGGCCGAGCGTCATCTCGCGACGCTGTTCCCCGATGCAGAGCTCGTGGAGATCGCCGACGTCGGACACCTCATCCACTACGAGACCCCTGCCGACGCGGCCGGGGCGATCCGTCGCTTCCTCAGGGTTCCCGTCGCGCGAGGCCGATGAGTCCGGCGACGCGGAACGGTATCACCTCGCCCATCGCGAGCGACGTCTCGGTGCGTTCGACGCCCTCGATCGAGAGGATCCGCGCGTCCGTGTCGAAGAGGTGACGTGCGTCGCGGCAGGCGACTCGCGCCAGCAGATCGATCGCGCCGCTGAGGCCGTGCACCTGCAGCACCTCGGGGATGCGTGCGAGTTCGGCCGTGATGCGGGGCAGCTCGGTCTGCCGCAGCCCGATGCTGATGAACGCCTGCAGAGGGAAGCCGAGCACCTCCGGCGAGAACGATCGCTCATAGGACAGGAACACCCCGGTCTGCTCGAGCCTGGCCATCCGTGCCTGGATCGTGTTGCGGGACAGCCCGAGCGTCTCGGCGAGGGCCACGATCGTCGTGCGGGGATCTTCAGCGAGGACGGCGAGCAGTTCGAGATCGACGCGGTCAAGAGCGGGCATAGTGCCAAACATTAGCAGGGTCGACGTGCCTGTATTGGGCAACATGCTCAGGGCTGCTGTGAATGCTTGAGCGTGCTGATCAGCAGACGTACCCTCGAAGTAGCCGATGATGATGTCGGTGCACGCGTGCAACTCCTCACGAGGGAGACACACGACAGGAGGACGATGATGTCGATGCAGACCACACCGATCGCAGACACCACCCAGGATCTGGAGCTCTCCGAGCGGCTTCTCGCGCCAGACGGCACCCGTCAGAAGAACCCGGAGCTCGACCCGTTCGTCGCCGATGTCGACGCCGCACAGTTGCGCGCTCTGCATCGCGACATGGTGATTCTGCGCCGCATCGATGCGGAGGGCATCGCGCTGCAGCGCCAGGGGCAGTTGGGCCTGTGGGCGCCGTGCAACGGTCAGGAGGCAGCGCAGATCGGCACCGCGCGTGCGCTCGATCCGATCGACTTCGTCTTCCCGAGCTACCGCGAGACCGGCGTCATCTACGCACGCGGCGCGCAGCCGGGTGACTTCGTCCGCGTCTGGCGCGGTGAAGAGGGCGCCCCGTTCGACCCGGCCGAGATGCGGATCGCTCCGTTGCAGATCATCATCGGCGCGCAGACACTGCACGCGGTCGGCTACGCCATGGGCATCAAGCACGAGAAGGCCCCGGAAGTCGCGGTCACCTACTTCGGCGACGGCGCGACCAGCCAGGGCGACGTCAACGAGGCCATGGTGTTCGCGGCCTCGTATCAGGCACCGATCGTGTTCGTCTGCCAGAACAACCACTGGGCGATCTCCGAGCCCGTCGCGGTGCAGTCGCAGTATCCGATCGCCGGCCGTGCTCCTGGTTTCGGCATCCCGAGCCTGCGCGTCGACGGCAACGACGTGCTCGCCTGCATGGCAGCGATGCGCTGGGCGCTCGCGCATGCACGTGCGGGAAAGGGGCCGGCATTCATCGAAGCGGTGACGTACCGGATGGGACCGCACACCACCTCGGATGACCCCACCCGCTACCGTGACCCCGCCGAGCTCGAGGCCTGGCGTACGCGTGACCCGATCGCGCGGCTGGAGGCGCACCTTCGCACTGCCGGCGAACTCGACGACGAGCAGGTCGCCGCTGCACAGGCCGATGCCGATGTCATGGCACGTGAGATGCGAGCCGCATGCCTGGGCATGGTCACGCGCGAGCCACTCGCCGTCTTCGACAACGTCTACGCCGAGCCGCACTGCGGGATCGACCGTCAGCGCGACGAGTACGCCGCGTACATCTCTTCATTCGAGGGGGTCTGAGATGACGGAGATCACTCTGGGCAAGGCCCTGAACGCAGGGCTCCGCAAGGCCATGAGCGACGACGAGAAGGTCGTGCTGATGGGAGAGGACATCGGCAAGCTCGGCGGCGTGTTCCGCATCACCGACGGTCTGCAGCAGGAGTTCGGTGCCGCACGTGTGATCGACACTCCGCTCGCGGAATCCGGCATCGTCGGTACCGCCGTCGGCCTCGCCTTTCGCGGTTACCGTCCGGTCGTCGAGATCCAGTTCGACGGATTCGTCTATCCGGCGTTCGATCAGATCGTCTCCCAGGTCGCGAAACTGCACTACCGCACCCAGGGGCGGGTGAAGATGCCCATCACGATCCGCATCCCATGGGCGGGCGGAATCGGTGCCGCCGAGCACCACTCCGAGTCGCCGGAGGCGTACTTCGTCCACACGGCCGGGCTGCGCGTCATCACGGTCTCGAACCCGCAGGACGCCTATCGCTGTCTTCAGCAGGCCATCGCCTCGGATGATCCGGTCATCTTCTTCGAGCCGAAGCGCCTGTATCACCACAAGGGCGACGTCGATCTGGAGGCCTCTCTCGCCGACGCGCCTCCGGTGGGAGTCGCGCGTGTCCTCCGCGAGGGGACGGATGCCACGATCATCACTTACGGTGCGATGGTGTCGACTGCGCTGGATGCCGCGTCGGCCGCGGAGGACGATGGAGTGTCGCTGGAGGTCATCGACCTTCGCTCGATCTCTCCGATCGACTACGACACCGTGACCGCGTCGGTGCGCCGTACCGGACGAGTCGTCGTCGCGCACGAGGCATCGCGCGAGGCGGGCGTCGCCGCGGAGGTCATCGCGAGCATCACGGAGCAGTGCTTCGAGTACCTCGAAGAGCCGCCGTTGCGCGTCACCGGGCACGACATCCCGTATCCGCCGGCCAAGCTCGAGAAGTTCCACCTTCCGGATCTCGATCGGATACTCGACGCCGTCGATCGGGTGCTAGACCGGCCGAACAGCCTGACGGGAGCAGAGTCATGATCGAGGAGTTCCGCCTTCCGGACCTCGGTGAGGGACTCGCCGAGGCCGAGGTCGTGCAGTGGCTCGTGGCGCCGGGCGACACCGTCACTCTCAACCAGACGCTCGCCGAGGTGGAGACGGCCAAGGCGGTCGTCGAGTTGCCGTCGCCGTTCGACGGGATCGTATCGACCCTGCACGCCGAGGCGGGCGAGACCGTCGCCGTCGGTGCTCCGTTGATCGCCTTCGACGTGGCCGGTGCGGAGCCTTCGGCTTCCTCCGCCGGGGCTTCCTCGGCTGCAGAGGAGAAGACGCCGCCGAACCTGGTGGGATACGGGGCGGCGCCGGCGAAGGGCGGCCGTCCCACACGGCGCGTACGCAGAACCGGGCGTGTCGATGCGGCGTCCGACACCGCTGTGCTGGAGGCTGCGCCGCACGATGTGCTGCCGGCACCGGAAGCCGTGCCCGCAGAGGTCGGTGAGCGCCCGCGTTCGACACCACCCGTGCGCGCATACGCGAAGCGATCGGGAGTCGACATCGTGCTCGTGGCCGCCGACGTAGGAGACCGCGTGATCACGCGCGATGACATCGATGCGTACCTCGAGCGGGTGGGGGGGCATTCGGAGCCTGTCACGGCGCACGTTCCGGACACGGCGCTGGCGGCATCGGTCGGCGAACGGGAGACGCGGATCCCGATCAGAGGTGTCCGCAAGCACACGGCGGCGGCAATGGTGCAGAGCGCCTTCACCGCCCCGCACGTGACGACGTTCCATACGGTCGATGTCACCGCGACGATGGATCTGATCGCGCGTCTGCGCGATGACCGGGCACTGTCCGAGCACCGGATCGGACCGCTCGTGATCGTGGCCAAAGCGGTGTGCCTTGCGCTCACGCGCACGCCAGGGCTCAACTCGCGCTGGGATGACGCGGCCGGCGAGATCGTGCAGCCGCACTACGTGGATCTCGGCATCGCCGCGGCGACGGAGCGCGGACTCATCGTGCCGAACATCCGCGACGCCGATCAGATGACGCTGCCCCAGCTCGCTGACGCGCTGCGCGCTCTCACCGAGACCGCACGGTCGGGGAAGACCACACCGGCAGCACTGGCCGGCGGCACCTTCTCGATCACGAACATCGGCGTCTTCGGCATCGATGCGGGAACCCCGATCCTGCCCCCTGGACAATCCGGCATCCTCGCGGTCGGCGCCGTGCGGCGCATGCCGTGGGAGTACAAGGGCGAGATCGCACTTCGCCAGGTGATGACGCTGAGTCTGTCGTTCGATCACCGCGTGGTCGACGGTGCGGAGGGCGCCCGATTCGTGAAGGACGTCGCCGACATCCTCGAGGAGCCCGGCCGCGCGATGCTGATGCGCTGACTACCCTTCGACAGGCTCAGGGAACGATACTCGGCGCATGAGCCCGTTTCCCGGGCGTTGAGCCTGTTTCCCGGTCGCTGAGCCTGTTTCCCGGTCGCTGAGCCTGTCGAAGCGCCCGCAACTCAGGACGTCAGCGCGGCGCGCGCCATCGCAGTGAGAATGGTCGCCGTCGATCTGTTCGACCTCGCCGCGCTGCGCGTGCTGTGCGGGGTGGAGTTGATGAGACCGAAGCAGGCCTGAACACGCAGTCGCAGTTCATCAGCCGGTACGTCGTGCAGCGGCGCGAGAGCCGAGATCCACAGGTCGATGTAGATGCGCTGCAGTCGGCGCACCTCCGCGCGATCCACGTCGCTCAGATGCGCCAGATCCCGATCCTGCACACGGATGACGTCGGCATGCGTGAGTGCGAAGTCGACGTGGAAGCCGATGAGCGCCAGCATCCGCTCCTCATCGCCCGACGATGACTCGGCGACGCGGGACCCGCCGCTGACGAGATCTTCGCTGACCTTGACGAGGACGGCGCCGAGCAGCGCCTGCTTGCCCGCGAAATGGCGGTACACCGCGGGACCGGAGACCCCGACGGCTGATCCGATGTCCTCCAGGCTCACGCCGGAGTAGCCGCGCTCGGCGAAGAGGCGTGCGGCCTCGTGCAACAGGGAATCCGCGCGCTCTGCTTTCGCGCGATCGCGCGCGGTCGGGGGGCTTGTCATCTCAGTTAATGCTCGCTAACCTAAAATGGCTGGTTAGTGCACAGTAACCGAAAAGCGCTGTTCAACGCCACCGTGAGTCGAGGAGGACGCCCGGATGCCCGTCACCCAGGAGATGCTCGCAGCCGAGCTGCGCGAGCGGCGCGCCACCGCCGCGCTCGGCGGTCCCGAGCCCTCTCGCACCCGACACGTCGCTCGCGGCAAGCTGCTGCCGAGGGAGAGGATCACGAGACTGCTCGACGAGGGCAGTCCGTTTCTCGAGGTGTCGCCGCTCGCCGCGGACGGGATGTACGGGGGAGAGGTGCCGGGGGCGGGAGTGATCGCCGGCATCGGCCTCGTGCACGGAAGACACGTGATGATCGTCTGCAATGACGCGACGGTCAAGGGCGGAAGCTACCTGCCGCTCACCGTGAAGAAGCATCTTCGTGCGCAGGAGATCGCGCTTGAGAACAGGCTTCCCTGCCTCTACCTCGTCGACTCCGGCGGGGCGTTCCTGCCGAAGCAGGATGAGGTCTTCCCCGACCGTGAGCATTTCGGCCGCATCTTCTTCAACCAGGCGCGGATGAGTGCCGAGCGCATCCCGCAGCTGGCGGCAGTGCTCGGATCCTGTACCGCCGGCGGTGCGTATGTTCCCGCGATGAGCGACGAGACCGTGATCGTGCGGAACCAGGGCACTATCTTCCTCGGCGGGCCGCCCCTCGTCAAGGCCGCCATCGGTGAGATCGTCTCGGCGGAGGACCTCGGCGGCGGGGAGCTGCACGCCAGGCGATCCGGTGTGGTCGATCACCTGGCCGAGGACGACGAGCATGCCCTCGAGATCCTCCGCGACATCGTCGCCACGCTGCCCGCCTCGAGCACGCCGGCATGGGAGGTGGCGCCATCCCGCGAGCCCGCCGAGCAGTCCAGCCTGTACGACGTCGTCCCCGTCGACGTGAACGCCGCGTACGACGTGCACGAGGTGATCGACCGGCTCATCGACGCAGACACGTTCCGCGAGTTCAAGTCCGAGTACGCCGCGACGCTGGTCACTGGGTTCGCCAGGCTGCACGGGCATCGGATCGGCATCGTCGCGAACAACGGCGTGCTCTTCAGCGAGTCCGCGCTCAAGGGAGCGCACTTCATCGAACTGTGCGATCAGCGCGGCATCCCGCTGTTGTTCCTGCAGAACATCACGGGATTCATGGTCGGATCGGAGGCCGAAGCCGGTGGCATCGCCAAGGACGGCGCGAAGATGGTCACCGCGGTCGCGACGACTCGGGTGCCGAAGCTCACCGTCATCATCGGCGGATCCTTCGGCGCTGGCAACTACTCGATGTGCGGTCGTGCCTACTCGCCGCGGTTCCTGTGGACCTGGCCGGCCAGCCGCATCTCGGTGATGGGCGGGAATCAGGCGGCGTCGGTGCTGGCGACCGTGAAGGACGACCAGTTGACTGCACGGGGAGAGAGCTGGAGCGCCGAGGAGCGCAGCGCGTTCGAAGAGCCGATCCGCGAGCAGTACGAGACGCAGGGCGAGCCCTACTACGCCACCGCACGGCTGTGGGACGACGGGATCGTCGACCCGGACGAGACCCGCGACCTGCTGGGGCTCGCGCTCGACGTCGTCGCCCGCAGCCCGCTGCCAGAGCCGCGCTTCGGCGTCTTCAGGATGTGATGAGGATGAAAGACATGAACACAGTGCTGGTCGCCAATCGCGGTGAGATCGCCCGCCGCATCATCCGCACTCTGCGGGAGCAGGGACTGCGCAGCGTCGCGGTCTACAGCGAGGCGGATGCCACGGCACCCCACGTCCGTGACGCGGACGACGCCGTCCTGATCGGGCCCGCGCCTGCGTCGGAGTCGTATCTCGATGTCGAAGCAGTGATCGGTGCGGCGAAACGGGTCGGTGCGGAGGCGATCCACCCCGGCTACGGGTTCCTCTCCGAGAGCGTTGCCCTCGCTGAGGCATGCGCGCGAGCGGGCATCATCTTCATCGGACCTTCGACGGAAGCCCTCAAGATCATGGGCGACAAGGCGAAGGCGCGAGACCACGTGGGCGCACGCGGAGTCCCGGTGGTGCCCGGCTTCACAGCAGTGGGACTGACGGATGCCGAGATCACCGCTCATGCGGACGAGATCGGATACCCGCTGCTCGTCAAGCCCAGCGCAGGCGGCGGCGGCAAGGGCATGGAGGCGGTCTCGGATGCCGGCGGACTCGCCGCAGCGCTCGCATCCGCCCGCCGCATCGCCAAGGCGGCGTTCGGAGACGATGCACTCGTGCTGGAGCGGCTCATCCGCCGCCCTCGACACATCGAGGTGCAGGTCTTCGGCGACACCCACGGCACGGTCATCGCCCTGGGTGAGCGCGAGTGCACCTTGCAGCGCCGGCACCAGAAGGTCATCGAGGAAGCACCGTCTGCCGGCCTTCCGGACGGCCTCACCGAGCGACTGTTCGAGGCCGCGGTGCGAGCCGCTGAGAGCGTGTCGTACGTCGGCGCCGGCACGGTCGAGTTCCTCATCGATGCGGACTCGCCGGATGAATTCTTCTTCATCGAGATGAACACGCGGCTGCAGGTCGAGCATCCGGTGACGGAAGCGGTCACTGGCCTCGACCTGGTGGCTCTGCAGCTCGATGTCGCAGCCGGTGGCGTGCTTGCGCCGCCGCCGGTGCTGAGCGGCCATGCTGTCGAGGCCCGTATCTATGCGGAGTCGCCCGAGCACGACTTCCTGCCGTCGACCGGCTCCGTGCTGCGCTTCACCGCGCCGCGCGGCGTGCGGGTGGATGCCGCGATCGAGACCGGCAGCGAGGTCACGGGGTTCTACGACCCGATGATCGCGAAGGTGATCGCCTTCGGCCCCGATCGCGAGACCGCGCTCGCCCGCCTCGACCAGGCACTTGCGGAGACGGTCGTTCTCGGCGTCGAGACGAATATCGCCTTCCTGCGGCAGCTTCTCACGAACGAGCGGGTCGTCGGCGGCGACCTCGACACCGGTCTGATCGAGACACTGCTGCCTGTGCGGCCGGCCGAGCCTTCCGCCGCCATGGTCGCTGCGGCGAAACAGGAGCTGCAGCACGAGACCGAGCGCGCAGAGGGACGTCTCGCGCCGGAGACTCGGTCTCGGCGTTCGGGCGGGGCGTGGGCCGCCCTCACTGATCGCGACGCGCGCGTTGTCGCATTCCTCACGGATGCGGACGAAGTCATCGAAGGGACAGGAACGGGTGCGGACGCGAGGGAAGCCGTCGCGGCGACGGACGCCGACGGTGCGATCTGGGTGAGTGAGAACGGCCGCTCCGCGCGTCTTCGCCCCGTCGATCGCCGTCAGCGGATGCTGCTCCGCCTCGCTGCGCAGCATCCGGTCAGCACGGCGACGCACCCCGAAGCCCGCGCACCGATGCCTGGGAGCATCGTCGCCGTGCACATCGAGGACGGCGCGACCGTGACAGCAGGCCAGCCTCTCGTCTCGATCGAGGCGATGAAGATGGAGCACCCGGTGCCGGCCCCGCACGACGGCGTCGTGCGTCTGCTGATGGCGGTCGGAGACCAGGCGAAGCGCGGCCAGGCCGTCGCAGTGGTGACACCCACCGACGCGACGGCGTCGAACGACAGCCCAGAAGGAGCAATCGCATGACCGAAGATCTCACTGCCGAAGAGGTCGAACTCGCCGCGATGGTGCGCGAGTTCGCCGACACCGTCGTCGCCCCGCAGTCGTATGAGGCCGATCGCACCCATACGCTGCCGATGGATGTCGTCCGCCAGATGGGGGAGCTGGGCCTGTTCGGGCTTCCTTTCCCCGAGGAGCTCGGCGGCCAGGGCGGCGACTACATGGCCCTCGGCCTCGCGATCGAGGCACTCGCCAGGGTCGATCAGTCGATCGCGATCACGCTGGAAGCCGGCGTCAGCCTCGGTGCCATGCCGATCTTCCGTTTCGGCGACGATGCGCAGAAGACCGAGTACCTGCCAGACCTGCTCGCCGGACGGGCTCTTGCGGGCTTCGGTCTCACCGAGCCGGAAGCCGGCAGCGATGCCGGAGCGACGCGCACGACGGCTCGGCGCGAGGGCGATGAGTGGGTCATCGACGGCACCAAGCAGTTCATCACGAACTCCGGCACACCGATCACCCGTTTCGTCACGGTCACGGCGGTCACCGGCATCCGCGAGGGCCGCAAGGAGATCTCCACCATCATCGTGCCGAACGGCACCCAGGGCTTCACAGTGGAGGCGCCGTACGACAAGGTCGGCTGGCGCGCATCCGACACGCATCCGCTGACGTTCGACGGCGCCAGGGTCCCGACGGAGAACCTGCTCGGTGTCGAGGGTCGCGGATTCCGCAACTTCCTCAGCATCCTCGACGAAGGCCGCATTGCGATCGCGGCGCTGTCCACCGGTGCTGCGGAAGGGTGCCTGGAAGCTGCGGTCGAGTATGCGAAGAGCCGCGCCGTGTTCGGCAGCGCTCTGAGCACGAGGCAGAACGCGCAGTTCACCCTGGCGCGGATGCGCGTGCGAGTGCACACGGCTCGTCTCGCGTGGCATCACGCCGCGCGGCTCCGCGATGCGGGCGAGCCCTTCGCCGAGGCATCAGCGATCGCCAAACTCGTCGCCGGAGACGCCGCGAT
Organism: Microbacterium profundi; assembly: GCF_000763375.1. Classification (NCBI taxonomy): domain Bacteria; kingdom Bacillati; phylum Actinomycetota; class Actinomycetes; order Micrococcales; family Microbacteriaceae; genus Microbacterium; species Microbacterium profundi. The sequence goes on from NZ_JPSY01000003.1 coordinate 21,538, forward strand.
GGACAACGCCAGGGACGCGACGCAGATCTTCGGCGGCAACGGGTTCATGAACGAGTTCCCGGTCGCCCGTCACTACCGCGACTCGAAGATCCTCGAGATCGGCGAGGGGACCACCGAGGTGCAGCTGCTCGTGATCGCGCGGGCGCTGGGTCTCGCCGGGTAGCGTTTCAGCATGACCGACATCCTCCAGCGCGGACTGTACTTCGAGGAGTTCGAGGTCGGCGCCCGGTACCTGCACAGACCGGGTCGCACGGCGACCGAGGCCGACAACGTGCTCTTCACCACGCTGACCATGAACACGCAGGCGCTGCACCTGGACGCCGCCTTCGCTGCCGAGCAGGAGTTCGGGCAGCGCCTGATGAACTCGATGTGGACGCTGTCGACGATGGTCGGCGCGTCGGTCGCCCAATTGACGCAGGGAACGCTCGTCGCGCAGCTCGGGCTGGGTGAGATCGCGTTCCCGCACCCCCTGTTCGCGGGAGACACCCTCTACACCGAGAGCGTCGTGACCGAGAAGAGGCTGTCGTCATCGCGCAAGGGGCAGGGCATCTGCACGATCGCGCACACCGGCCGCAATCAGGACGATGTCGTCGTCGCAAAGGCGGAACGCACAGTGCTCGTGCACTGCATGCCGGAAGGCGAGTCCTATGGTGTTTGAGCTCGGTCCCGCTCTGCTGTTCTGCCCCGCGGATCGGCCCGAGCGCTTCGAGAAGGCCCTCGAACGTGCCGATGCCGTGATCCTCGATCTCGAGGACGCCGTGGCTCCCGCAGACAAGGACGCGGCCCGGCGCAACGTGATCGACGCCGCGGTGGGAGCAGAGCGTGTGATCGTGCGCGTCAATGCTCCTGGCACGAGTGACTTCGCACGAGACCTCGCGGCGCTGGCGGACACGGATTTCCGTACCGTCATGGTTGCGAAGGCGGAGGACCCCGCGGCGTTGGACGCCTTCGATGAACGGTTCTCCCTCATCGCCCTGTGCGAGACCGCAGGCGGCGTCGCCGCAGCCGACCGGCTCGCCGCGCACGATCGGGTCGTGGCGCTCATGTGGGGCGCAGAGGATCTGGTGGCGTCCCTCGGCGGAACGTCGAGCAGATATGCCGGCGGCCGTTATCGTGACGTCGCACGGTACGCGCGTTCGAGGGTCCTCGTGGAAGCCGGCGCGCAGGGCAAGGCGGCGATCGACGCGGTGCACATCGACATCGAAGACGCGGAGGGCCTGGAGCAGGAAGCAGCGGATGCCGTGGCATCCGGATTCCACGCCACGGCGTGCATCCACCCTGGTCAGGTTCCGATCATCCGTCGGGCGTACCTTCCGGATGCCGAGACCTCTGCCTGGGCGGAGGCCGTCATCGCTGCGGCAGAGGGGGAGCGGGGCGTGTTCCGGTTCCGTGGCCAGATGGTCGACGAACCGGTGCTGCGGCACGCACGAGCCGTGATCGCACGCTCCCGTCGCTGACTCCTGGTGATCCGCTCGTCCGCGGCGACGCGGGGTTCAGACGGTGACCGTCTCCAGAAGCCGGAGAATCCCTGGTGCGGCCTCGAACCGGTGCACGGATCCGTTCGCGAGCGGGGCGCCGGCCGGCGGCATCGTTCCGCCCGAGGCGTGGTCGAGCAGTGCGCGGATGACGCCTCCGTGCGCGACCACGATGACGGATTCCGCGGTCGGCGCCGAACGCCGGCGAGATGCCAGGGAGATCACGTCCAGGGCGGCGAGCGCACGCTCGGCGACCTGATCGAAGCTCTCCGCCTTCGGGACATCGGCGTGCCAGTCGCCGTAACGGTCGATGTAGTCCCCGACGAGCATCCCCTCGGCCTCGCCGAACTCCCGTTCGCGAAGGTCGGAGACCAGTTCGGGCTGAGCGAGGCCGATCGCGCCGGCGATGATCTGCGCCGTCTCACGGGCTCGTACGAGCGGACTCGCGTAGATCGCGTGATGCGTGGTGCCTGCGAGCAGCGCCGCTGCGGCGCGCGCGTGACCGCGACCGGTCTCGTTGAGCGGGATGTCCGTCGAGCCCTGGATGCGGCGATCCAGGTTCCAGTCGGTCTGACCATGGCGGACGAGGGTGATGAAGGTCACGTGAGAAGCTCCTGGAATGCGGGGAGGACGTCGCTCGTGCCGCCGGCGAGAGTCACGTCCGCCCACGGGTCGGCACGGGTGGGCTCGCGATTGACGATGATGAGCGGGATGTTGCGGCGACGGGCGCGCTCGATGAGCCGCACGCCCGAATTCACGACGAGCGAGGAGCCGGCGACGATCAGCGCGTCGCTGGCGCGCAGAAGCGACTCGGCCGCACGGAAGCGGTCCGCGGGCACGTACTCGCCGAAGAAGACCACGTCGGGTTTCAGCATCCCGCCGCACACCGTGCACGTCGGTACGACGAAGTCCTCCGTGCTCTCCGGTGCGACGTCGCCGTCGGGGTTGAGCACGATGTTCTCCGGCACGGTGATCCAGGGATTGAGTTCTTCGATCTGCGTGGCGATGTCGCGGCGATCGAAGACCTGACCGCACCGCAGGCAGACGACGCGGCGCATTGTGCCGTGCACCTCGATCACTCGGCTGCTTCCTGCCCGCAGATGGAGTCCGTCGACGTTCTGGGTGATGACGCCTGTGGAGAGACCGTCGCGCTCCATCTCGGCGAGCGCGATGTGCCCGGCGTTCGGCTCGGCCTGTGCGAATGCGCGCCAGCCGAGGTGACCACCCACCCAATAACGTCGACGCGCGGCCTCATCCGAGAGATAGCGCTGACCGGTCATCGGGTCGGCCCTGGTCCGTGCACCCTCGCCGCGGTACGCGGGAATGCCGGAGTCCGTGGATATCCCGGCACCCGTGAGGACGGCGATCCTGCGTCCCCTCAGAAGGTCGACGGCTCTCGCTATGCCGGCAGACAGCTCGGCACTGGTCGTCATGCTCACGAATCCTCCCCGAGGGAGTCTACGGCGTGGCCGACGCATGGTGGACGTCCTTGCTCGGGCCCCTGACGATGGCAGAGTGTTCAACATGCCACTGGAGTACATCGCCGACGGTGCCGATCCTCGCCTTGCCGACTACCGGAACCTCACAGACACCGCGCTTCGGCGTGTCTCGGAACCGCGGGACGGGCTCTACATCGCCGAGTCGGTGAAGGTGATCCGGCGCGCAGTCGACGCGGGTCACATTCCGCGCTCGGTCCTGACGCAGCGCAGGTGGATCGGCCAGGTCGAAGAGGCGCTCGGTGACCGTGACACGGCGATCTACGTCGTACCGGACGAAGTCGCCGAGCAGGTCACCGGCTACGCGGTGCATCGAGGCGCGCTGGCGTCGATGCACCGACCCGCCCTGCCGACGGTGGCGGAGGTGCTCGAAGGCGCAAGGCTCATCCTGGTGCTGGAGGATCTCATCGAGCACACCAACGTCGGCGCCGCGTTCCGCGCAGCCGCCGGACTCGGCGCCGATGCGGTGCTCGTCTCGCCGCGCTGCGCTGATCCGCTCTATCGACGCAGCGTCAAGGTGAGCATGGGCACGGTGTTCCAGGTGCCGTGGGCCCGGATCGGAGACTGGACGTCTGCCGTCGCCGATCTGCATGCGGCCGGGTTCGAGGTGGCAGCGCTCGCGCTCAGCGATGACGCGGTTCCCCTGCGCGAGTACGCGGCAGACCGCCCTGACAGGGTGGCGCTCGTCATGGGCACGGAGGGCGACGGCCTGTCGCGGGACGCTCTGGACGCAGCGGATGCCGTGGTCACGATCCCGATGCGCGCGGGCGTGGACTCGCTGAATGTCGCGTCCGCCGCAGCTGTCGCGCTGTGGGCGCTCGCGGACTGATTACTAGCTGTGCGGGCGGCTACTCGTTCCCGCGCTTCGAGTTGTCCGAGAACAGGATCGGCCCGGGCTCCGGCCGCTTCGCGGTGATGAGGTCGCCGGACGACTGGTGCCGCAGCCTCCGCAGCACCCAGGGCACGAGGTGCTCCCGCGCCCAGCCGAGGTCTTCAGCCCGTGCCGCCCGCCACGTCCGTGCCGGGCGGGGCTCTGGTTGCATCGGCTGCAGGTCGTTCGGCACGTTCAGAGAGCGCAGCACCATGCGGGCCACCTCGTGGTGCCCGAGCGCGTTGAAGTGCAATCGGTCATCGTCGAAGAACCGGGAATCCTGCACGGTCTTCAGTGCCCACTGATCCGCGACGATGCAGTCGTGCCGCTCGGCGATCGCGCGGATGTTCTCGTTGTAGATCGCCACCTTGCCGCGGAAGCGCCGGAAGACAGGTGTGAACCCGGTGTCGATTCCGGTGAAGACGACGATCGCGGCGCCGGTCGATGCAAGCCGGGCGACGGCGTCCTCGAGCTGATCCGCGATGGCATCCGGGTCCGTGCCGGGACGGATGACGTCGTTGCCGCCGGCGCAGATCGAGATGAGGTCGGGGCGCAGGGCGACGGCGGGTTCGATCTGGTCGGCGACGATCTGCGCGATGAGCTTTCCGCGCACGGCGAGGTTCGCATAGGCGAAGCCGTCGACTTGGCGCCCGAGCTCTTCCGCCACGCGGTCCGCCCAGCCGCGGTGCCCGTCGGGGACAGCGGGATCCGGGTCGCCGATGCCCTCTGTGAACGAATCGCCGATCGCGACGAATCGCCGCCAGGGGTGCGAAACCTCGTTCGCGACGTACGGCGTTCTGGGCGATTCCTCGTCGATCATCGATGCTCCTTCACTGCCTCGCGACCGGAACTGCGACCGCGCAGTGATCGAGCCTACTCGGCGATGACCGAACAGGGGAGGGCAGCGCGACAGTCATGATCCCGGCGCGGGGCGAAGTGTCGGCGGCACCGATTATCCTGGAACCGATGCTCTCTCCGTCCTTCCCCCAGCGCGCCCCGTGGGGAACGGCAGACAAGCTCCGTGCATGGCAGCGCGAGGCGCTGGACATCTACTTCCAGCGCGATCAGCGCGATTTCCTCGTCGCCGCGACACCGGGCGCAGGAAAGACGACCTTCGCGCTGACGCTCGCCGTCGAGCTGCTCCGCATGGGCGAGGTGAACCGCATCATCGTTGTGGCACCGACCGAGCACCTCAAGACCCAGTGGGCGGACGCGGCGTCGAAGGTGCACATCCGCCTCGACCCACGTTTCCGGAACAGTCACTGGGCGCCGTCGCGTCAGTATCACGGGGTCGTCGTCACGTACGCACAGGTCGCCGCGAAGTCGTCGGTGCACCGGCACCTCACTGAGGACGCGAAGACCCTTGTGATCCTCGACGAGGTGCATCACGGCGGCGATGCGCTCAGCTGGGGTGACGCGATCCGCGACGCCTACGGTCCGGCGAAGCGCCGTCTCTCGCTCTCCGGCACGCCATTTCGCAGCGACACGGCACCGATCCCGTTCGTGACGTACGCGCCGGACGAGTCCGGCGGCCGAGTGTCGTCGACCGACTACGCCTACGGCTACGGTCGCGCCCTTGCGGACGGCGTCGTGCGTCCGGTGCTGTTCCACATGTACTCGGGCAAGATGCGCTGGCGCACGAGCACCGGCGACGAGCTCGAGGCGCATCTCGGGCAGGACAACACCAAGGACGTCAACTCCCAGGCGTGGCGCACAGCGCTCGACCCGGAGGGCGAGTGGATGCCTGCGGTGCTCTCGGCCGCCGACCGCCGGCTCACCGAGATCCGCCATCATGTGCCGGATGCCGGCGGCCTGGTGATCGCGACCGATCAGACGGTCGCCCGTGCGTACGCCAAGATCCTGCACAGCCTGACGGGTCAGCGACCGACCGTCGTGCTCTCCGACGAGGCAGCCGCTTCAGAGCGCATCGAGAAGTTCAGCGCCGACAACAGTCGCTGGATGGTGGCGGTGCGCATGGTCTCGGAGGGCGTGGACGTACCGCGCCTCGCCGTCGGTGTCTATGCGACGTCGTCATCGACGCCGCTGTTCTTCGCGCAGGCCATCGGGCGCTTCGTGCGAGCAAGACGTCGCGGCGAGGCGGCGAGCGTCTTCCTGCCGAATGTGCCGGTGCTGATGGGGCTCGCGAACGAGCTCGAGAAGCAGCGCGATCATGCCCTGGATCGCCAGACCAAGGATGAGGACGGTCTCGACGACTCGCTGCTGGAGAGCGCGAACCGCGAAGAAGAGGCTTCCGACGCGCTGACGCAGGAGTTCAGCTACCAGGCGATCTCGTCGCTCGCGCACTTCGACCGGGTCGTGTTCGAGGGGCAGGAGTTCGGTCAGCTCGCCGAACCTGGAACGCCGGAGGAGGAGGAGTTCATCGGCATCCCCGGTCTCCTCGAGCCCGAGCACGTGCACGAGCTGCTCATGCAACGTCAGACCCGTCAGTCGAAGCTGCGTGAGGCGCGAGAGGCGGAGGCCGGCCCTGAGACGGTCACGACGCTGCCGGCGCCGCTGCACCGGACGATGCGCGAACAGCGTCAGCTCCTGAACAGTCTCGTCGGGCTGTATGCCAGGCAGGCGGGCGAGCCGCATGGCGCGGTGCACGCCGAGCTGCGCCGCATCTGCGGAGGCCCGGCCGTCGCGCAGGCGACCGTGACGCAGTTGCAGGCCCGCATCGAGGTGCTGCGCAAGCGCGTGCGCAAATAGCCCGCTGCTCCCTGAGCCCGTCGAAGGGTTAGGAACCCCGAAATGCTGGCAATACGGGGATTCCGGCGGTGTCGGCTCTGCCCGCTGGATACCGTTGAGGCTGCCCCGATCACTCACTGGAGGATTCATGACAGCGCCCGCTGCCGCCGAGCCGACCGCGGCCGATCGTCGCCGCTGGGCGAGGCACCTCGTCGAGGAGCGCTCCGAGGGGATGGTCTATCAGAAGCTCGCCGCACGCAAGACGGGCGAGGAACGCGACATCCTGCAGAGCCTGGCCGATGCGGAGCGTCGCCATGAACAGCACTGGCTGGACCTGCTCGGCGGAGAACCGGGCAGGCTGCCCAAGGCCGGCATCCGCTCTCGACTGCTGGCCTGGATGGCCGGGCGGTTCGGCTCCATCTTCGTTCTCGTCCTCGCGCAGAGCGCTGAAGCGCGTTCGCCGTACGACACAGAGCAATACGCGACCGCGGCCATGCGTGCGGACGAGAAGATCCACCACGAGGTCGTCCGCGGCCTTGCGGCGCGCGGGCGGCGACGTCTCTCCGGTTCATTCCGTGCCGCCGTGTTCGGGGCCAACGACGGGCTGGTCAGCAACCTCGCGCTCGTCCTGGGTATCGGTGCGACGGGCGTCGGTTCGAGTTTCGTCCTGTTCAGCGGTGTCGCAGGCCTTCTCGCCGGCGCCTTGTCCATGGGCGCGGGGGAGTTCGTGTCGGTGCGGTCGCAGCGTGAACTGCTCGCCTCGACTGAGGCGAATGACGATGCGGCGCACTCCGCCGGAGACCTCGACATCGATGAGAACGAGCTCGCCCTGGTCTATCGCGCCCGCGGCATGGATCACACCGAGGCCCTCGCGCGGTCTCGTCGCATCATCGCGGCGGCCCAGGAGGGCGTGCGCCGCACCGCGACCGCACCGGTTCGTACGCAAGGCGCAGGCAGCGGTCACGACATCGTCGGAAGCGACTGGACGGCGGCGATCTCCAGCTTCCTCCTCTTCGCCTCCGGAGCGATCATTCCGGTGCTGCCGTGGATCTTCGGCCTCCAGGGCATGATAGCCATCATCGTGGCGCTCGTCCTCGTCGGTATCGCACTCCTCGTGACAGGGGCGATGGTCGGGATCCTTTCCGGCGGTCCGCCGCTGCGCCGAGCGCTGCGCCAGCTGGCGATCGGGTTCGGCACCGCTGCGATCACCTATCTGCTCGGCCTGGTCTTCGGAGTCGGCGCCGTCTGACCGTTTCAGCGGCATCCGTGATCGTGAGACGGGCGTATGCAAAAAGCTCCGGAAGGCTCCTGGCCGAACCAGGATTCTTCCGGAGCTGTTCTGTGCGCGGAGGGGGACTTGAACCCCCACGCCCTTACGGGCACTACGACCTCAACGTAGCGCGTCTACCATTCCGCCACCCGCGCAGGTGGTGAAGAAGTCGTTGCCGACCGAAGAGAAACATTACCAGATGACGCAGGTGCGTTCGAACCGAGGACCGCCCCGGGCGTGCCGTGAGCATCAGCCCGGTTCGGTAGCCTGAGGGCATGTCTGACGCCGAACTGCCCGAGGTCGTTCGCATCGCGCGTGACCTGATCAGGATCGACACCTCGAACTTCGGCGGCGGAAGAGCCGAGGGCGAGCGCGAGGCCGCCGAGTACGTGGGCGGTTATCTGGAGCGTCTCGGCCTCACGCCCGAGTACTACGAGCCCATCCCGCGGCGCACCAACGTCATGGCCCGCGTGAAGGGTCGCGATTCGAGCAGACCGGCACTCGTCGTGCACGGTCACCTCGACGTCGTTCCGGCGATGGCTGAGGACTGGAGCGTGGATCCGTTCGCCGGTGAGGTGCGTGACGGGATGCTGTGGGGCCGCGGTGCGGTCGACATGAAGAACATGGACGCGATGATCCTCACCTCCGTCGCTGACATATTGCGCGCAGGGGAGCAGCCGGCGCGCGATCTCGTGCTGGTGTTCTTCGCCGATGAGGAGAACGGCGGCGTCGAGGGCTCTGCACTCGTCGTGAAGGACCGGCCAGAATGGTTCGCCGGGGCGACTGAGGCGATCAGCGAGGTCGGCGGGTACTCGATCACGGTCGACGAACGTCGTGCCTACCTGCTGCAGGTGGGGGAGAAGGCCCTCATCTGGATCCGCCTCGTCGCGAAGGGGCGTGCGGGGCACGGCAGCCGGCTTCACGAGGACAACGCCGTGGTGAAGCTCTCTGAGGCCGTCGCGGCGATCGGGCGCACACGATGGCCGATCCGGCTCACCGACACGACTCGAGCGCTTCTGCACGGCCTGAGCGATCTCACCGGTCGCTCCGTCGACGACCCTGACGCTCTCGCCGCGGCATCCGGTCCCGCTGAGGCGTTCCTGAGCTCGACGTTCCGTACGACGACCAACCCGACGGTGCTCACCGCGGGATACAAGCACAACGTGATCCCGGAGCGTGCCGAGGCGCTGATCGATGTGCGCGTGCTTCCGGGCACCGAGGACGAGGTGCTCGCCGAGCTGCAGCAGATCGTCGGAGACGACATCGTCATCGAGACGGTCGTGCGCGACATCGGCATGGAGACGCCGTTCGAAGGTGAGCTGGTGGAGGCGATGGTGCAGAGCCTCGCGCGCCACGACCCCGGCGTGCCGGTGATCCCGTATCTGCTCGGCGCGGGAACGGACAACAAGGCGCTCTCGACACTCGGGATCACCGGATACGGGTTCGCGCCGCTCCGCCTGCCTGCGGATCTCGACTTCACCGGGATGTTCCACGGTGTCGACGAACGCGTGCCCGTAGAATCGCTTGTCTTCGGTCAGCAGGTTCTGACCGATCTGCTGCGCTCGTACTGACGCGCTTCCCTGAATCAGAAGGCCCTCCATGCACCTGCTCGAAGCGCTGCTCCTCGGCGTCATCCAGGGACTCACCGAGTTCCTCCCGATCTCGTCCAGCGCCCATCTGCGCATCGTCGGCACCTTCACCGGTTCTGGCGAAGATCCGGGCGCCGCATTCACCGCGATCACCCAGATCGGAACAGAGGCCGCCGTGGTGGTGTTCTTCTGGCGTGACATCACTCGCATCATCGGCCACTGGTTCCGCTCGTTGACCGGGTCCCTCCCTCGCAACGATCCGGACGCCAGGATGGGCTGGTTGATCATCATCGGCAGCATCCCGATCGTCGTGTTGGGACTGCTGTTCCAGGATGAGATAGAGACCGTGCTGCGCTCGATGTGGATCGTTGCGATCATGCTGATCGTGTTCGGCATCCTGCTCGGCATCGCCGACCACGTCGGCGCGAAGCGCCGGAAGCTCGACCAGATCACCTATCCGCACGGCATCCTGTTCGGGTTCGCACAGGCTCTCGCTTTGATCCCCGGTGTCTCGCGCTCGGGCGGGACGATCACGATGGGGCTGTTCCTCGGATATGAGCGCGCCGCTGCTGCACGCTACGCGTTCCTGCTCGCCATCCCCGCTGTCTTCGGAAGCGGTTTCTTCCAGCTGTTCAAGAACTGGGACGCACCTGATCAGTACTTCTCACTCGGCGAGACCGTCGCAGCGACGGGCATCGCGTTCGTCGTCGCACTCGGCGTCATCGCGTTCTTCATGAACTGGATCTCCAAGCGCAGCTTCCTGCCGTTCGTGATCTACCGCATCCTGCTCGGCACGACGCTGCTCATACTGCTGGGCACGGGCGTGATCTCGGGTTAGCGTTTGTGATCGCCGGGGCCGTCGCCCCGGCGGCGCAGGTAGCGTTCGAACGCCTGCGCGATCGCATCTCCTGATGCCTCGGGGGAGTCCCAGGTGTCGCGAGTGCGCTCGAGCTGGTGGATGTACTCCGTCATCTCCTCATCGTCCGCCGCCGCAGCGTCGATCGACGCCTCCCAGGTGGCGGCATCCGTGCGCAGACGATCGCGAGGCATGTCGACGCCGGTCATCTCCTCCAGGCGATCGAGCAGCGCCAGAGTCGCTTTGGGCGACGGCGCTGCCGATGCGACGTAATGCGGCACGCTCGCCCAGAGATTGGCCGTCGGGATGCCTGCACGCTCGGCGAAATGCTCGATCACGCTGAGGATCCCGACAGGGCCCTCGTAGAGCGAACGTTCCAGACCGAGGGAATCGCGCACCTGCTCGTTCGCGCTCGACGCGAAGATCGAGATCGGCCTGGTATGCGGCACATCTGAGAGCATCGCGCCGAGGGTGATGAACCCGGTGACGTCGTCGCGCAGCGCGATGTCGATGAACTCGTTGGCGAAAGCCTGCCAGGTACGAGCGGGCTCAACGCCGGTCAGAAGCCAGAACTCGGGCGCGCCGTCGGCAGACGGTGCGGCAGGACGCCAGAGCGCCGCTTCCGGCCAGCGCAGATCCCGGCGACCGGTGGCGTCCATCCTGGTCGACGGACGTGTGTACTGGTAGTCGAAGTACAGCTCGGGGTCGACCGTGTGCACGAGCTCGTAGTCCGTGCTGTCGCGCAGCATCTCGATCGCGCCGCTCGCTGCTTCGCCGGCGTCGTTCCAGCCATCGAACGCGACGACGACGATGCGGTTTCCCAGTGCATCCATCGAGTTCTCCTCCCATCGCGAACGCAGGTATCCCTCCAGGCTAGCTTCTGGGCGGCGGTATGGGACACCGGCCGGGCTAGCATGGAGAAGTGAGTCAAAAGCCCCGCGCGGTCCTCTGGGACATGGATGGAACACTGGTCGACACCGAGCCTTATTGGATGGCAGCGGAGACCGCGATGGTGCAATCCTTCGGCGGCACCTGGTCGCACGAGCAGGCGCTGCAGCTCGTGGGAAAGGGGCTGCTCGACAGCGCGATGCTGCTCAGGGCCGCCGGCGTCGACATGGAGCCCGAAGCGATCGTCGACCGGCTCACGGACGACGTGCGCACGGCCCTGGCGACGCAGGGTGTGCCCTTCCGCCCCGGCGCGAGAGAACTGCTCCGCGATCTTCATGCCCACGGCATCCGCACCGCTCTCGTGACGATGTCGCTGCGGCGGATGGCGCTCAGCGTCGTCGAGCTCATCGAGTTCGACGCGTTCGAGGAGGTCGTGGCCGGCGACGACGTCGAACAGCCGAAACCGCATCCGGAACCGTACCTGAAGGCGGCCGGCCTGCTCGACATCGACATCGCGGACGCAGTGGTGATCGAGGATTCCCCGACGGGCCTGCGCGCCGGTCTCGCATCGGGCGCCGTGACACTCGGCGTGCCGCACATGGTGCCTCTCGACGAGGTGGGCGCGCACGCGCTCTGGCCCACGCTCGAGGATCGCACGGCTCAGGACATCATCGAACTGTACGCCTCGTCGAAGGCCTCGCAGACAGCGGGAGCGCTGCGATGACGCTCTCATCCTCGCGTCAGAGCGGACCGTTCCGCGACGGCGACCGTGTGCAGCTCACCGGACCCAAGAACCGGCTCCACACTGTCACGCTCAGCGAAGGCGGCGAGCTGCACACTCATCACGGCGTGCTCAGGCACCGCGACCTGATCGGACTGCCAGACGGCTCGGTGGTCGCCAACAGCTCAGGGCACGAGTACCTCGCGCTTCGTCCTCTGCTGCGCGACTTCGCGATGTCGATGCCGCGCGGAGCCGCGATCGTGTACCCGAAGGATGCTGCGCAGATCGTGATGCAGGCCGACATCTTCCCCGGTGCGACCGTCGTCGAAGCGGGTGTCGGATCGGGCGCGCTTTCGCTCTCGCTGCTGCGCGCGGTGGGGCCGGCCGGCACTCTCGTCTCATTCGAGCGACGTGAGGACTTCGCAGAGGTCGCGAAGGCGAACGTCGAGACCTTCTTCGGAGAATCGCCCGACACCTGGCGCGTCGTGGTCGGTGATCTGCTCGAGGCTCTTCCGGTCGAGCTTCCCGCCGGCACCGTCGATCGAGTGGTTCTCGACATGCTCGCACCGTGGGAGGTCATGGACGTCGTCGCCGACGCACTGACCCCTGGCGGAGTAGTGCTCTGTTACGTGGCGACGGCCACCCAGCTCTCGCGCGTCGCGGAGTTCATCCGCGGCACCGGACTGTTCACCGACCCCGATGCCTCCGAGACGATGGTGCGGGGCTGGCACGTGGAGGGCCTCGCCGTGCGTCCCGATCATCGGATGGTCGCGCACACCGGATTCCTGCTCACCGCCCGTCGACTCGCACCCGGAACGATCGCCCCTGAGATCAAGCGGCGCGCGTCGAAGTCCAGCTACGGCGATCACGACGTCGAGCAATGGACGCCTGGGGCGGTCGGAGACCGTGAGATCACGGACAAGAATCTGCGAAAGCGGGTACGCGAGGCCACCAAGGCCGCAGACGGAGCGCGCCGTGCGTCGGCGTCGCGCGATTCCGAAGAGCGTTCGCAATAGACTGGAGAGCGTGCGTAAAACGTCTGCCGCTCTGGCCACACTCAGTCTCGCCCTCGTCGCCCTGACGGGGTGCGCCACTGCGCCCGCATTCAGCGGCGCCGCATGCGATCGTGATGCAGCGACGAGCGGGATCGACGACATCGCGACGATCACCGGGGATGTGGGCGAAACTCCGGATGTCGAGCTGTTCACTCCGGTCGGAGCGCAGAAGAGCTCGTTCAGTGACGTCGTCGTCGGCGACGGCCTGGCGCTCACGAGCCCGACGCAGAGTGCTGTGATCGAGTTCGCGCTCTACTCCGGCAAGACCGGTGAGTCAGTCGCTGGCACCGCATTCGACGAGGAGCAGGCTCAGCTCGTGAGCATCGACTACTGGGCTCAGCGGGTTCCCGCCTTCGGCAAGGCGCTGGAATGCGCGACCGAAGGCAGCCGCGTGCTGTCGGTCATCTCTCCCGAGGACTTCGGTGCCCAGAACCTGGCCGGATTCGGACTGGGCGAGGACGATCCGGTCGTCGCGGTGTTCGACGTCGTCAAGGTATTCCCGTCGAAGGCCCAGGGCGCCCCGCAGTACAACGACGCGTCCGGCATGCCGACCGTCGTTCGCGCGGCAGACGGACGCCCAGGGATCATCGTTCCCGGCAGCGCCGCACCCACCGATCTCGTCGTGCAGACCCTCATCAAGGGCGACGGTGAGAAGGTCGCAGACGACGACACCGTGCTCGTGAACTACACCGGCGTGACATGGGCTGACAAGGCAGTGTTCGACTCGTCGTGGGACGGCGGCGCGACGCCATTCGACCTCACCGCGCTGATCCCCGGCATGACGCAGGGCCTGGCAGGGCAGACCGTCGGGTCGCAGGTGCTCATCGTCGTTCCCCCTGAGCTCGGCTATGGCGAGGCGGGCAGCGGCGCCGTTCCCGCGAACTCCACGCTCGTCTTCGTCGTCGACATCCTCGGCACCGATCCGCCAGCGGCCCCCGCACAGTGATGGCCGCCCGGATCCCGCCCGAAGAGCGTCAGACGAATCTCGTCGTGGCGTTGATGGCCACGGAGATCGGGCTCACCAAGCAGCAGATCCTCGACAACATCTCGGGGTACCGGCAGCGGGCTGATGCCGGCACGCGCGCGGATGCGCTGGAGAAGATGTTCGAGAGGGACAAGGACGAGCTGCGCACGCTCGGTGTCCCGATCGAGACGATCGGCGACCCCGGCGATCCCAACGACCTCCGTGAGGCGAGGTATCGCATTCCGAAGGCCGAGTACGACCTGCCGGCGGACATCGAGTTCAGCGCGGCAGAGCTCGCGGTCCTCACCCTGGCGGGCAGCGTCTGGAGTGCGGAGTCCTCCTCGGCGGATGCGCAGGCAGGAGTGCGGAAGATCCGCGCTCTGGGTATCGACGGCGACGAGCCGATCATCGGCTTCGCGCCTCGCATCACGGTGCGCGACGCGAGCTTCGCGCCGCTGCAGAGTGCGATCGAGGACTGCCGCGTCGTGACCTTCGACTACCTCAAGCCGGGGGAGGAGGCGCCGCGTCGCAGGCGCGTCGAACCGCTCGCGCTGCTCGACTACGAGGCGCGCTGGCACGTCTACGGCATCGACCTCGATGCGGACGACGAGCGCACCTTCCTGCTCAGCCGGATCGTGGGCGATGTCACCGCGACGAAGCAGTCATTCGACGCCGGACTGCGGGAGGGCGCAGGCGAACGCGCGCTGGCGGGCCTCGAGGCCGTCGCAGCCCGCAACTCCGCACTGCTCGAGATCACTCCGGGGACCGAGGCCGCTCTGCGGCTCGGCCGGCGCGCGACCGCGCAGGTGCAGGGCTTCAGCGTGCCGTTCGTCGATGTGCACATCTTCGCCGATGAGCTCGCCTCGTACGGCCCGGAGGTGCGAGTGGTGGAGCCCGCCGTATTGAGAGACGCCGTGATCGCTCGCCTGGAAGCGACGATCGCTGCGCACACCGATGCCGTCGGCGTCGATGCGGTTCGTGCGGAACGAGGGGTGCGCTGATGGCGGACAAACCGAAACCCCTGCTCGCATCCGACCGTGTGCGCGCCTATCTCACGCTGGTGCCGTATCTGCTCGAGCGGGGCCAGGTCTCGCTCGCCGAGGCCTCCGACGAGTTCGGTGTCACGGTCGACGAGATGCGCAGCATGGTGGAGAAGCTCACAGTGATCGGGTTGCCTGGCGACGCGGGGTACTGGCAGCAACCGCATGAGATGTTCGACATCAACTGGGACCTCCTCGACGAAGAGGGCGTCATCGAGATCACGAACGACGTCGGACTCCGCCGAGTGCCGCGATTCACCGCCCGAGAGGCCGCCGCGCTGCTTGCCGGCCTTCAGGTCGTCGCCGCCGTGCCTGCCGTCTCGGATTCGGGTCTGGTCGCCGGGCTCCTCGCGAAGCTCTCACGGGCTTCGGCGAACACACCGGCGGAGGTCGTCATCGCTCCGGACACGGTCGACGCTGTGCGTGACGCCGTGTCGAGCGCGCTGAGTCGCGGAGTCGCGGTGTCGTTCCGCTATCAAGCGCCGGATGCTGCGGCCACGACCCGCACTGTCGACCCTGTGCAGGTGCTCATCACCGGCGGACAGTGGTATCTGCAGGGCTGGTGCCATCTTCGCCAGGCGATGCGCACCTTCCACCTGGATCGCGTCAGCGAGCCTGAACTCACCGACATCCCGATCACGCACGCGGACGAACTCCTCCCCGAAGCCTTCACCGAGATCGGCGACGACGATGAGGTCACGGTGCGACTTCCAGAGCGCCTGGTGCCTCTGCTCGGAGACTACGTGCGCGCAGACAATTCAGAAGTCCACGCCGGTGTCGTCACCGTGCGGATACCGATCGCGGATCCACGGAGCATCAAACGTGTCGCTGGTCGTTTCCAAGGGCGTCTCGAAGTCCAGCATCCCGACTTCGCTCGTGCGGCGACGAGGGACTGGGCAGCGGACGCGCTCGCGCTGTACCGTCACCCATAACGCTTCATCCGCAGGTAGACTGCTCGAAGACTTCGATCCCTGGAGGGAATCATGGCTGGATTGACCGGTTGGCATCTGCTCGTACTCGTGCTCGTCATCCTGTTGTTGTTCGGGGCAGCGAAGCTCCCGGCACTGGCGAAGAGCATGGGACAGTCGGCGCGACTGTTCAAAGGCGAGATGAAGGCGATGAAGGACGACGACGGCAAGACGGATCAGACCTCGGTCGACGTTGCGAAGTCGTCGCCGGCGGTGGATCAGAGCACAGCAGCGCCCCGCTCTGACAGCGGCACCACCACCTGACGATTGTGACCGCGATCGACAAGCAGTCGGCCGCGAGTGACAAGCCACGCAATGAACGCCGAATGTCGCTCGGCGGCCACCTCGTGGAGCTGCGCCGACGGTTGATGATCTCTGCGGCGGCGCTTCTCGTCGCCATGATCCTGGGGTTCTTCCTCTCCGACCCCGTGATCGCATTCATCACCGAGCCCGTGCGGAAGATCGCGGAGGCCAGGGGAGACGACCTCGTCGGTCTCACGTTCTCGTCCGTGACGTCGCCGTTCGATCTTCGGATGCGCATCGCCTTCTCGTTAGGCATCTTCGTCGCCGCCCCCGTGTGGCTGTGGCAGATCTGGGCGTTCATCATGCCCGGCCTCACCCGCAAGGAGGTCAAGTACACGATCGGATTCGTGGCATCCGCCGTGCCGCTCTTCTTCATCGGATGCTATGTCGGCGCGCTCGTGGTGCCGCATGTGATCGAGTTGATGGCGACATTCACCCCGGAAGGCGCGAACAACCTCTTCGAGGCGAAGCAGTTCTACGATTTCAGCCTCAAGCTGATGCTCGTGGTCGGGGTCTCGTTCGTGCTCCCGGTCTTCCTGGTCGCGCTGAACGTGGCCGGCGTCATGTCGGGGCGCGCGATCCTCAAAGGCTGGCGCGTCGCCATCCTCATCGCGACCGTCTTCGCCGCGCTCGCAACACCCGCCGCTGACGTCGTCAGCATGCTGATGCTCGCCGGCATCCTCGTCGTGCTCTTCTTCGCCGCCGCGGGTCTGTCCATGCTGTTCGATCGCCGTAAGAACAAACGGCAGAAGGCTGAAGGACTGCTCCCGGACGTCGGGGTATGACCTCGCCCGCCGAGCGGTACGCGGCCGCCCGCGATGCGGCATCCCACCCGGAGACTGCGGCCTTCGCGCTCAGGCAGAGCTTCGATCTCGATCCCTTCCAGATCGAGGGCTGTCATGCGCTCGAGCGGGGCCACAGCGTGCTCGTCGCGGCGCCGACGGGCGCGGGAAAGACCATCGTCGGAGAGTTCGCGATCCATCTCGCGATGCAGACGCCGAAGGACAAGGCCTTCTACACGACGCCGATGAAGGCGCTGTCGAATCAGAAGTTCCGCGAACTGGTCGAGGTGTACGGCGCCGACCAGGTGGGTCTGCTCACCGGCGACACGAACATCAACGGCAACGCCAGGATCGTCGTGATGACGACCGAGGTGCTGCGGAACATGATCTACGCGGACTCGGCCGCGCTGGCCGACCTGCGCTACGTGATCATGGACGAGGTGCACTACCTGGCCGATCGCTTCCGCGGTGCGGTCTGGGAAGAGGTAATCATCCATCTGCCCTCACAGGTGCGGCTGGTGTCGCTCAGTGCGACGGTCTCCAATGCCGAAGAGTTCGGCGACTGGCTCGACACGGTGCGCGGCGACACCGAGGTGATCGTCTCGGAGATCCGCCCGGTGCCCCTCGAGCAGCACGTGCTGGTGCGCGATGACCTGCTGCCGCTGTTCGACGATCGCGCCGGGGTCGCCACGGCGACCGTTAACCAGGAGCTCATGCGCATCCGCTCGTTCACCGGATCCCGCTACGACAGCAACAAACGGGCGCAGTCTTACAGCAGCGGCACGCACGCGGGCCGTCAGAGTCCCCGCCCGCAGCGAGGCGGACGTCGCCCGGTACGCGCGTCGAACGCGCAGCGGATCGAGCGGATGGATCGGCCGGAGGTGATCCGGCTGCTCGAGCGCACGAATCTGCTCCCCGCGATCTTCTTCATCTTCAGCCGCGTCGGCTGCGATGCCGCGGTCCAGCAGGTTCGCCGATCCGGGCTTCGTCTGACGACCGTCGAAGAGCGCGCCGAGATACGCGAACTCGTCGAGGAGCGCACGCGATCCCTGCAGGACGAGGATCTCGGTGTGCTCGGCTACTTCGAATGGGTCGAGAACCTCGAGCGGGGAATCGCCTCGCACCACGCCGGCCTGCTGCCCGCCTTCAAGGAGGTCGTGGAGGAGCTCTACCGCCGCAAGCTCGTCAAGGTCGTCTTCGCCACAGAGACGCTCGCGCTGGGCATCAACATGCCGGCCAGGACAGTCGTGCTCGAGAAGATGGAGAAGTTCAACGGCGAGGCGCGGGTCGCGATCACATCGGGGGAGTACACGCAGCTCACCGGTCGTGCGGGTCGTCGCGGGATCGACGTCGAAGGCCACGCTGTGGTGCAGTGGACCGAGGGGATGGATCCCCAGGCCGTCGCCGCTCTCGCGTCTCGGCGCACCTATCCGCTCAACTCCAGCTTCCGGCCCACCTACAACATGGCGGTCAACCTGATCGACATGTTCGGGCGTCCCCGTGCCCGCCAGATCCTCGAGTCGTCGTTCGCCCAGTTCCAGGCGGACCGCGCGGTCGTGGGTCTCGCCCGCCAGGTGCGTGAGGCGGAGGAATCGCTCGCCGGCTACGTCACCGCGATGCAGTGCGAACACGGCGACTTCCTCGAGTACGCCGGAATCCGTCGTGAGCTCAGCGACCTGGAGAAGAAGAACCGCCAGGACTCGCACGCACCGCGAGCAGCGCGCGACAAGCGCATGAAGCGCATCCAGTCCCTGCGCACGAAGATGCAGCGACACGGCTGCCACGGATGCCCCGACCGCGAAGCCCATGCCCGCTGGTCGGAGCGCTACTGGAAGCTCAAGCGTCAGACAGACCGCACCCGCGCGCAGATCGAGACCCGCACCGGCACGGTCGCACGTGTCTTCGACCGCGTCGTCGAGGTTCTCGCGAGCCTGGATTACGTCACTGGCACTGGCGACGAGACCGTCCTCACCGAGGCCGGTCGCACGATGCGCCGCATCTACGGCGAACGCGACCTGTTGGTCGCCGAATCGCTGCGCCAGGGGCTCTGGAAGGGCCTGGACGCGCCCTCGCTCGCCGCCATGGCGTGCTGCCTGGTGTACGAGCCACGAAGGGACGAGGCGAACTCGGGGGAGCGCGGGCTGCCGCGAGGGGCATTCCGAGGCGCCTTCGAGAAGACGTCGGCGCTGTGGTCGGAGCTCGACGACCTCGAGCAGGATCATCATCTGCCGGGCTCGGAGCCCCTCGCAGCCGGACTCTCCGGCGCCATGCACGCGTGGGCGCGCGGCGCTCTGCTCGATCGCGTGCTGGTGGACGCCGACATGGCCGCCGGCGATTTCGTGCGCTGGGCGAAGCAGACGATCGATCTGCTCGATCAGCTTTCGATCGTCGCCGAGGACGCCGACGTCGCCCGTACAGCCCGTCAGGCACTGGACGGCGTGCGGCGCGGCATCGTCTCCTACTCGTCGATGTGAGTACGCGCCGGATGCCAACGCCCTCAGCCGAACGAACACGTCGGCCCCGCCCCGTCCTGCAGCGCCCTCTGCTGCCGCTGTGGCTCGCGGTGCTGGCCGCCGCGGCGTCAGGGTTCCTCATGAATCTGGCGTACCCGGGGGCGAGCGTCTGGCCGTTCGCCTTCGTCGGGGTCGCCCTGCTGCTGCTCGCGCTCATCGGCCGCCGGGCAGGGGGAGCACTGCTGGTCGGGCTGATCTACGGCGCCGTGTTCTTCTTCCTCCTCGTGTCGTGGACGTCGCGATACCTGGGCGTCATCCCGTGGGCGGCACTCGCGTCGCTGGAGGCAGTCATCACCGCCGTCGCAGTGATCCCGATCGCGCTGGCCTACAGGTGGCTTCCCCGCGCCTTTCCCGGGCCAGTGGGGCGCCTCGTGGGCCTTCCCGCGGCCATCGGAGCACTGTGGGTGGGTCGCGAGCTCCTGTTGGGCTCCTGGCCGTATACCGGCTTTCCATGGGCGCGGCTCGGGATGACACAGTCGGAGAGCCCACTGGCGACCCTGTCCTCATGGGTCGGCGTCAGCGGTCTGAGCTTCCTGATCGTGTTCGCAGTGGCGATGCTGGTGGAATCCGTGCGCATGCGTCTGTGGCGTTGCCCCGTCGCACTCCTCGTGCCGGCCGCTCTCGTGCTGGTGATGATCATCACCCCTGCGTTCCCGACGACCGCAGTCGGCACGATGCGAATCGGAGCGGTGCAGGGCAACGGGCCCACCGGGTACTTCGATGAACGCGAGCCGTACTCGGTGATCCAGGCGCAGACAGCGGCCACCGAACCGCTGTTCGGCGAGGAGATGGACCTGCTGGTGTGGCCGGAGGGCGGACTGGACTACGACCCGTTCCAGGATCCTGGGTTGGCACGTCGGATGACGCTGATCGCCAACCGCGTCGAGGCGCCGCTGCTGGCGAACGCGGCGACCGGCCGGGGGGACGAGAACTTCAACACGTCGATGCTCTGGACCCAGGACGGCACCGCCGAGCAGACGCATGACAAGCGCTTCCCCGTGCCGTTCGGCGAGTACGTGCCCGACCGGGACTTCTACTACGCGATCGTGCCCGATCTCATCGGCCTGATCGGTCGCGAATACACGCATGGCACCAACCCGCCGCTCGTCGATGTCGACGGCACACCGGTGGGGCTGGCGATCTGCTTCGATGTGATCTACGACGAAGTCATCCGCGAAGGCATCCAAGGCGGGGCCCAGGTGCTGGTGTTCCAGACGAACAATGCGGACTTCCGCGGCACTGACGAGAACCTCCAGCAACTCGCCTTCGCACGTATGCGCGCCATCGAGACCGGTCGCAGTGTCGTGAACATCTCCACGGTCGGACGCAGCCAGATGATCAGCCCAAGCGGGACGACCACGGCGTCCCTGGACGCAGATGAGGCCGGCGCGCTGCTCGAGGATGTCGAGCTTCGCACCGGCCTCACAGCTGGTGTCGTCCTCGGCCCCTGGGTGCAGCAGTTGCTGCTGTGGGGCGGACTGGGTGCGCTCCTGTTCGGGTGGTGGCGCGCGCGTCGTCGGCTCTAGGCGCCGATCTTCTCGCGGGTCGGGTCCTCACCTGCGCCACGGCGGGCACGGATGAATGCGAGGCGCTCCTCGAGGAGCTCTTCGAGCTCGGCGCGCGAGCGGCGCTCGAGCAGCATGTCCCAGTGGGTGCGCGCGACCTTCTCGTCGGTGGCGTCAGGGGTGATGGTCTTGCCATCGACGCGAAGCACGGCCTCGGCGCCGCAGGAGCGGCATTCCCAGGTCTGGGGCGGCTCGGCGTCGGCCGAGAACATCAGCGTGGTCACGTGATCACACGTGTCGCACTTGTACGTGGTTTCGCGGCGTTCCATGAAAACGACGCCCTCTTCGCTCTGTAGGCTCTGGGCGCCGAGTCGGATGCCGCGCAGGCTGCGATCTGCCATTTTGTGGTCCTCTCGTCGTTGTCAGGTATAGCGCTCCAGCCTGTGCGCCTGCTCAACGCAGGCGTGTTCTCCGTCGGATTCACAGCCGAGTCCCAGCCCGTCGTGCAGATGCATCCGGGAGGTCGCGCAGGCGCTTCAGGACCGGTCGTGCGCATTCATCAGGAAAGGGCGCGCAGCGCCACCTCGGCGCGGTCCGTGACGACCGCGTCCACGCCCTGACCGATCAGTCGGCGCATGTCCTCGGAGTCGTTCACCGTCCACACGTGCACTTCGACTCCGTGGCGGTGCGCCGCTCGAAGGAGCGAGCGCGTGACCACGCGGATCGGGCCGTATCGCTCGGGGACCTGGAGTGCATCCATGTCGCGCAGCGCGCGCGCACAGGGAAGGCGCAGCGCACTGAGCAGCCTCACCTTCATCATGCTCGCTCTGCCCGCCGACGTCGCAGGGCGCATCTCCGCGCCTGCGGCCAGGACGGCATCGACGGCACGCCGGCGGCGGGCGTCTGAAAAGCTCGTCAGAAGAACCCGATGGGCGTGAGGTGCGATCAGCGCACCCAGGGGAGTGGTCGCGGCATCCGTCTTCACGTCGATGTTGAAGCGCGTCTCCGGGAACATCTCGAGCATCTCCCCGACTGTGAGCAGGCCGCCGTGCGGTGCGAGCAACTCTGCGAGTTCGCCAGTTCGCACCTGTGCGACGGAGCGGTCATCCGACAGCAATCGGGTCAACGTCTCGTCGTGGAACAGCACGACGTCACCGTCGGCCGTGACCCGGCAGTCGGTCTCGATGTACTCCGCACCGGCGGCGTGCGCGGCGGCGAATGCGGCGGCGGTGTTCTCCCACACGGCGTTCGACGGCGAGGCGCCGACCGGCGCGTTCTCGCCCGTTGCAGGCAGGAGACCACGGTGGGCGAGGACTCGGGGATGCCGTGCCTTGAGGAAGTACGGGTGCGTCACGCGCCGGGAGTGCCCGCAGGCGGCTGACCGGTGCTGGGGCGCGGAGTGAACGCGCTGCCGATGCCCTTAAGCGCCTCGGTGAGCTCGCTCGGGATGAGCCAGAGCTTGCTGGACTCGCTGTCTGCGATCTTCGGCAGCATCTGCAGGTACTGGTACGCGAGGAGCTTGTCATCCGGCGCGCCCTGATGGATGGAGGCGAAGACGTTCTGGATCGCCTCGGCTTCACCCTGTGCGCGCAGGACAGCAGCCTGCTTGTCACCCTCGGCGCGAAGGATCTCTGCCTGACGAGCACCCTCGGCCTCGAGGATCGCCGACTGCTTGGTGCCCTCCGCCGTCAGGATCGCGGCGCGGCGGTCGCGCTCGGCGCGCATCTGCTTCTCCATCGAGTCCTGGATCGACAGGGGCGGGTCGATGGCCTTGAGCTCGACGCGTCCGACGCGGATACCCCACTTGCCGGTGGCCTCATCGAGCACCACGCGCAACTGGCCGTTGATGTTGTCACGGCTGGTGAGCGCCTCTTCGAGATTGAGCCCGCCGACCACGTTGCGCAGAGTCGTGGTGGTGAGCTGTTCGACGGCACCGAGGTAGTTCGCGATCTCGTAGGTCGCGGCGCGGGCGTCGGTGACCTGGAAGTACACGACCGTGTCGATCGAGACCACGAGGTTGTCTTCGGTGATCACCGGCTGCGGCGGGAAGGACACGACCTGCTCGCGCATGTCGATGAGCGGCCGGAGGCGGTCGATGAACGGCACCAGGATGTTGAGGCCCGGCATGAGGGTCTTGTGATAGCGGCCGAGGCGCTCGACCACGCCGGCCGTGGCCTGCGGGATGATGCGGATGGAGCGCGCGACTGTCACCACCACGAAGATGATCACGGCGATCGCGAGGATCCAGCCGATCGCTGTGGGGATGAACGAGGAGTCGTTCACGGTTTCTCCTAGTCGTTGACGGGACGGACGATGGCGGTCGCGCCGTTGATCGCGGTGATCGCGACCGGTGCTCCCTGAGGAATGGGGACGGCGGTTTCGGCGCGAGCAGTCCAGGTGTCGCCGTTGCTGACCTTGACCTGTCCTGAGACCCGCGTGATGTCGGCCAGCGCTGTTCCGCGCAGCCCGATCAGCGCATCGACGTTGGACTTCGTCGGATCCTCACCGCGGTGCAGGCGCCTGAGCAGAGGCGGACGGATGACGAGGATGAACAGCGCTGCCGCGACCGCGGCGACGATGAGCTGCGCCCATACCGGCAGCCCGAACAATCCGGTGACGAGACCGACCGCGCTGCCGAGCGCGAGCATCAGGAAGGTGAAATCGAGGGTCAGCATCTCGATCACGAGGAACACGGCGATCAGCACGAGCCAGCCGATCCACGCCCATTCGGTGACCAGTTCGATGAAGACGGATACGTCGTCCATTGGCCCTCCTTTGCCGTCAACCTACCACGGCGCGACGACATGATTCGGGCGCGGAAAGGGCATTGGTAGGGTGAAGGAGCCGCGCGGTTCGCGGCGTTCCCCGCATCATTAGGAGTCATCGTGACCGACGTTCTGCCCGCAGGTTCTCTCGCCGGAAAGGTCGCCCTGGTCACCGGCTCGTCGCGCGGCATCGGTGCCGACACCGTCCGATACTTCGCCGAGGCCGGCGCGGACGTCGTGGTCAACTTCCGCAACAAGGCTCCGCGCGCCGAGAAGCTTGCGACGCAACTGCGTGAGCTCGGAGGTCGGGCTCTCGTCGTCGGGGCCGACCTCACCGATCCGGCATCCGTCGCCGAGATGTTCGACCAGGTGCGCGCGGAGTACGGGCGGCTCGACGTGCTCGTACTCAACGCCTCCGGCGGCATGGAGTCCGGGATGGCCGAGGACTACGCGCTCACGCTGAATCGCGATGCGCAGCTGAGCGTGCTCCACGCAGCGCTGCCGCTGCTCGGCGAGGGATCGCGCGTCGTCTTCGTGACGAGCCACCAGGCGCACTTCATCCGCACCACGCCGACCATGCCCGAATACGAGCCGGTCGCCAGGTCGAAGCGGGCGGGTGAGGATGCTCTGCGCGAGTTGATCCCGATGCTCGAGGAGAAGGGGATCGGATTCACGGTCGTCTCCGGCGACATGATCGAAGGCACGATCACTGCGACTCTGCTCGAGCGTGCGAATCCTGGCGCGATCGCAGAGCGCCGCGGCTCAGCGGGCAAGCTCTACAACGTCTCGGAGTTCGCCGCCGAGGTGGCACTCGCCGCCGTCGAGCCGGTCCCTGACGACAACACCCGTCTGGTCGGCGACACGAGCGGGTTCGGCGACCAATAGCATCCGCACAATGTGAACGGCCCCGTCCTGCATCGCGCAGGACGGGGCCGTTTCGACGTCCGGCGGCTCTACTCGGCCGGAGCCGCATTCGCCGTGAACTCCGCAGTGGCCGCCTTCTCATCACGCCCGAGCGTGATGGCCCGGACGATCTGGATGATGCCGAGCACGACGAGCGTGATGCCGAGGATCCACCAGAGCGCGACAACGGCGAGCAGCGGGGAGAAGATCACGATGATGCCGGCGATGATGCTGAGGATCGCGTAGATGATCGTCCAGACCCTCGAGCCGTCCTTGTTGAGCAGCGTGAGCGAGACGATGCCGTCGACGATCCAGCTGATGCCGATGAAGATCACGGTGATGAACGCCAACGTGGCCGTGACGGCCGCGAGGTTCGTGAACGCGATGATGCCTGCAGCGATGTAGAGCACACCGAGCACGATGTGACCGACTCGCGCCCAGCCGCCCTTCTGGCCTGAGAAGATCCCGAGTCCGACGTAGACGATGCCGGCGAGGATCAGGTATGCCGCGATGATCCCGGTCACCAGCACAGCCGTCTTCAACGGCCAGACGAGGAGGACGATTCCGGCGATCAGTGCGATGGCTCCGAAGACGGCGAGGGTGATGCGGATCGACTTGAACAGCGACTTCGCTTCGGAGAGCGTTCCAGACATGGGGGACAGCCTTTCTGAGAAGGTCCTGTGAGGATTCGCCCAGCGTAGCGCGCACGGCGATTGAAATGTCGCCGGTCCGTGGGAGTATGAAATGTGGTGACACAGACTGTCGATCAAGATCGATTGCGCGAACTGGTGGCCATGCGCCATGTTCGCGATCGCATCGATCGTGAATATGCGAGTCCTCTCGATGTCGAGGCACTCGCGCGTGGCGTGCACATGTCGGCGGGGCACTTGAGCAGACAGTTCAAGGCGACCTACGGCGAAGCGCCGTACTCGTATCTGATGACTCGAAGGGTGGAACGCGCGATGGCGCTTCTACGGCGCGGCGATCTCAGCGTGACGGAGGTGTGCTTCGAGGTCGGATCGTCATCGCTCGGCACGTTCAGTACACGTTTCACCGAACTCGTCGGTGTGCCGCCGAGTGTGTATCGCGAACGCGCGGCCGATGTCTCCGGCATCCCGAACTTCCAGATCAAGCACGTCACGAGACCGATCAGGAATCAAGAAGCGCCGCGCACCGACGCCAACCTAACCTGGGCATCATGAACATCACCATCCACTACGCGTTCCTTCCTCATACAGATGCCGACGCGGCCCTCGGCTTCTATCGCGATGCGCTCGGATTCGAACTGCGCAAAGACGTCGGCTACGACGGCATGCGCTGGCTGACCGTCGGTCCTGTCGGCCAGCCGCAGACGTCGATCGTCCTGCATCCGCCCGCAACCGATCCGGGTCTCAGCGACGACGAGCGACGCACGATCCTGGAACTCATCGCGAAAGGCAGCTACGGGGCGCTCACGTTGGCGAGCGATGACCTCGACGCACTGTTCGACCAACTCGTCTCCCGCCGCGCCGACATCGTGCAGGAGCCGATGGATCAGCCGTACGGTGAGCGCGACTGCGCCGTGCGCGACCCCGCCGGCAACCTGCTCCGTATCAACCAGGCCGCCTGACGCGTCGCTCACCCGCAGTCCTGACCCACTCGCAGAAAGAACACGATGGCCGACGTTTCGCACACAGCCGACTCCCACGACCTGATCCGCGTACAGGGCGCACGAGAGAACAATCTCAAAGACATCAGCGTCGATATCCCGAAGCGGCGGCTCACGGTATTCACCGGGGTGTCCGGTTCCGGCAAGAGTTCGCTGGTGTTCGACACCATCGCCGCAGAGTCAAGACGCATGATCGATGAGACCTACAGCGCTTTCGTGCAGGGATTCATGCCCTCGGTTCCGCGACCGGATGTCGATGTACTCGAGGGCCTCACGACCTCGATCATCGTCGATCAGGAGCGCCTCGGAGCGAACCCGCGGTCCACAGTCGGCACCGTCACCGATGCGAACGCGATGCTGCGCATCCTGTTCAGCAAGCTCGGGCAGCCGTACATCGGCGGGCCGACGGCGTTCTCTTTCAACATCCCCACCCAGAAGGCCAGTGGCGTGATGACCGGGCCGGGCGGTGAGAAGAAGATCGTGAAGGATGCCATCTACCTCGGTGGCATGTGCCCGAGGTGTGAGGGCAGGGGAGCGGTCTCCGACCTCGATCTCGCGCAGATCGTGGACGAGTCGAAGTCGCTGGATGAGGGCGCCATCATGGTGCCCGGGTACACCGCCGACGGGTGGATGGTGAAGGGGTTCTCGCAATCGGGTTTGTACCCTGCGGACAAACCGATCGCGGACTTCACCGAGAAGCAGCGTCATCTCTTCCTCTACGGCGAGGTCACCAAGGTGAAGATCTCGGGCATCAACATGACCTACGAGGGCCTCATCCCGAAGATCACCAAGGCGATGCTCTCGAAGGACATCGAGGCACTGCAGCCGCACATCCGTGCGTTCGTCGAGCGGGTCGCGACCTTCGCGACGTGTCCCGAGTGCGACGGCACGCGCCTCACCGAGGGTGCACGGTCATCGAAGATAGCCGGAGTGAGCATCGCGGATGCGTGCCGGATGCAGGTCACCGACCTCGCCGGATGGGTGCGCGGACTTGATCTGCCGGAGGCCGGGCCGCTGTTGACGGCGCTCAGCGCGAATCTCGAGGCGTTCGTCACTCTCGGTCTCGGATATCTGAGCCTTGATCGTCCGTCCGGCACGCTGTCCGGGGGAGAGGCGCAGCGCATCAAGATGCTGCGTCACCTCGGCTCATCACTCACCGATGTCACGTACGTGTTCGACGAGCCGACGATCGGTCTTCACCCGCACGACATCCAGCGCATGAACACGCTGCTGCTGCAGTTGCGCGACAAGGGCAACACCGTGCTGGTCGTCGAGCACAAGCCGGAGACGATCGCGATCGCCGACCGTGTCGTCGATCTCGGACCGGGCGCCGGCTCCGCCGGGGGAGAGGTCTGCTTCGAAGGAACTCTCGACGGTCTGCGTGCGAGTGGCACGCTCACCGGGGCTCACCTCGACGACCGTGCGTCCCTGAAGTCGAGCGTGCGCGCGAAGAACGGCGCGATCGAAGTGCGCGGCGCCGACGAGAACAATCTGCAGGACGTGGATGTCGACATCCCGACCGGCGTGCTGACGGTGATCACGGGTGTGGCCGGTTCCGGCAAGAGCTCACTGATCCACGGGTCCGTGTCTGGTCGCGAGGGTGTGGTGGTGATCGATCAGGGCGCGATCAAGGGATCTCGCCGCAGTAATCCTGCGACTTACACCGGAATGCTCGAACCGATCCGCAAGGCGTTCGCGAAGGCGAACGGTGTGAAGCCGGCTCTGTTCAGCGCGAACTCCGAGGGTGCGTGCCCGTCGTGCAAGGGCTCAGGCGTCATCGTCACCCAACTCGGTTTCATGGACACCATTGAGACGCCGTGCGAGGACTGCGGAGGCAAGCGCTTCCAGGCCGGCGTGCTCGAGTACAAGTTGGCCGGCAAGGACATCACCGAGGTGCTGGATCTGCCGGTCTCCGAAGCGCGGCAGTTCTTCTCTGATGGTGAAGCGAAGATTCCTGCGGTCGGTGCGATCCTCGGACGGCTCGAGGATGTCGGACTCGGGTACCTGTCGCTCGGTCAGCCGCTGTCGACGCTGTCGGGTGGAGAACGCCAGCGTGTGAAATTGGCGATCCAGATGGGGGAGAAAGGCGATGTCTACGTGCTCGACGAGCCGACCACGGGCCTGCACCTCGCCGACGTCGACAAGATCCTCGGGCTGCTCGATCGCCTTGTGGATGCCGGCAAGACGGTCATCGTGATCGAACATCATCAGGCTGTGATGACACACGCCGACTGGATCATCGACATCGGCCCCGGCGCCGGTCACGACGGCGGACGCGTGGTGTTCGAGGGCGTGCCTTCCGATCTCGTCGCCGCGAAGTCGACGCTGACAGGGGAGCACCTCGCGCAGTACGTCTGGGCGTGAACTGGGAACAACTGGGTGAGTGCGATGACGCGGTCACGCTCGGCTGAGAGATCCTGGCGTCGGGGGTCGGCGAGGAAGCCGTCGAGTGCACTCTCACTGGGGAAGCGGTAAAGCTGTACTTCGTGCGCGTGTCCATCGGACCCGTCGCTCACGACGCGCTGGATGATCTCGGCCTCGTGAGCGACGAGCAGTGAAATGACGTGGAATGTGGCTATACTGGAGATTATTAAGCGCCACAAATACGGGAGCGGCCATGAACGTCGGAGTCAGAGAACTGAGGGATGGCCTCAGTCGCTATCTCGCTGACGTGCGTGGCGGCGACGAGATCACCGTTACCGATCACGGCAGGCCCGTCGCGCGGCTCGTACCCATTGATCAGGGGAGCCCGCTGGAGCGGTTGATCGCCGAGGGGCGGGTAACACCCCCGACGAACACGTCGGGACGCAGAAAGCTACCAGAGCCGATCAAGTTGCGTCCGGGCGTCACGATCAGCGATCTGGTCATCGAGCAACGTCGGTGATCTTGTATGTCGATGCATCGGCAGTCGTCCCGCTCGTTTTCGACGAACCGACATCCACTCGATGTCGTCACCTGTGGGACAGCGCCAGTGCGTTTGTTTCAGCCCGAGCGACGTATGTCGAGGTCGCGGCGGCGATAGCCTCGGCGGTTCGTGCGTCACGGATAGATCAGACCGAAGCCGACGAGGCACGAGTCTTGCTCGACATCCTGTGGAGCGATGTCAGTGTTGTGGAGTTGGACGAACTGTTGATGCTCAGCGCTGCGGATTGTGCGCGAGAGTTCCGACTTCGTGGGTACGACGCCGTACATTGCGCCAGTGCGATCAGTGCTGCTGGCGTTGACGCCGTATCGGCCAGCGGCGATCGCGCCTTGCTGCGAGCTTGGCTGGAGGCGGGTCTCACTGTGGCGGATGTTGCTGAATGAGCTCGAATCGGAAACGCCGATAATGCACATTATGTCAGCTCGAAGCTGACATGTTCGCATTGGATGCACTCTCCCGCTCTGATCTGCGCGGTCCACCGACACGATCGTTTCCGGCGCGCGAGCGCGCAGTGGCTCTGATCGGCTGCCGGAGTAGTGGTTTCGCGGTGCCTGGACGCATGCGAGGACTCGAATGCCGTCGTCATCATGCAGGCCGACACAGCCGGCGCGAGTACATGCGCACGAGGAATCGAGCTGCTTGCGCTTCACCGGTCCGGGCACTTTCGAATCTGCCGCGAGTCAGCGAACGAGGCGGGCGATCGCCTGAGACGCTTCCCGGACCTTCTCTTCGGCGATGTCGCTGCTGGCGCGAGCTGCATCTGCCACACAGTGGCGCAGGTGGTCTTCGAGGAGCCCGACGGCTACGCTCTGCAAGGCGCTGGTCAGTGCGGAGATCTGAGTGAGGATGTCAATGCAGTACTTCTCGTCCTCGACCATGCGGTGGATGCCGCGTGATTGTCCTTCGATGCGTTTGAGGCGAGCAAGGTAGCGGGCTTTGTCCGTGATGTACTCGTGCTCTGCGTGGTTGCAGGATGTTGTGGGGACGGTGGTATCAGTCATCTGGATCTCCGGCGGTTGTGGTCAGCGGTTCAGGATGACGCGGGTCGTGGTGTCGGGGCGGAGGTCGAGTCGGCGCAGCAGTTGGGCGTTGAGGGCGACGACGATGGTGGATAGTGACATGAGGATCGCTCCGATCGACATCGGGAGCACGAATCCGATGGGGGCGAGGACGCCGGCGGCGAGGGGGACGGAGATGATGTTGTATCCGGCAGCCCACCAGAGATTCTGCTTCATCTTCCGGTACGAAGCCCGTGACAGTTCGATCACGGAGAGTACCGAGCGGGGGTCGTCGCTTGCGAGGATGACACCAGCCGACGCGATCGCAACGTCCGTGCCCGCACCGATCGCCAGCCCAACGTCGGCCTGCGCGAGGGCAGGGGCGTCGTTGACGCCGTCGCCGACCATTGCGACCTTACGTCCCTCGTTCTGGAGTTGTTGGACCTTTGCGGCCTTGTCCTCCGGGCGTACTCCGGCGAAGACGCGGTCGATGCCGAGGTCTTGTGCGACGGCCTGCGCCACGGCTTCCGCGTCGCCGGTGATCATTACGACCTGCACGCCGAGCGCGTGAAGGGCGTCGACGGCTTCCCGGGATTCCGAACGCACCTCGTCGGCGAGCTTCAGGGCTCCGACGACGCGCCCGTCCTGGATGACATGGAGGATGATCGCGCCATCCGCGCGCCAATGATCGGCGACCGGAAGCTCATCGGCGTTCTCCTCGGACAGCAGATGAGGTCCCCCGACTCGGATGATCTTCCCCTCAACGGTCGCTGTGACGCCCACAGCAGGTGACGAGGTGAACTCGACGCTTCGGGGGACGGTGAGCTTCCTGTCGGCGGCCGCGCGGACGATGGCCTTCGCGAGCGGGTGCTCGCTGTCGGCCTCTGCGGCGGCCGCCAGCGCGAGCACCCGGTCAGGGTCGGCGCCATCGGCAACGGAGACCTCTGAGACGACGGGCTCGCCCTTGGTGAGGGTGCCGGTCTTGTCGAACAGCACTGTATCGATGGTGCGCATGCTTTCGAGCGCGAGCCGGTCCTTGACGAGCACGCCGCCCCGGGCGGCGCGCTCGGTGGCGATGGAGACGACCAGCGGGATGGCCAGGCCCAGCGCGTGCGGGCAGGCGATGACGAGGACGGTGATGGTGCGGATGACAGCCGCGTCAGGCAAGCCGACCAACGTCCAGACGATCGCGGTGATCGCCGCAGCACCCAGGGCGAACCAGAACAACCATCCGGCAGCCGTGTCAGCGAGGCGCTGAGCACGAGAAGACGAGCTTTGCGCCTCAGTGACGAGACGTTGGATGCCGGCAAGAGTGGTTTCATCGCCGATCGCGGTGATCTCGACACGAAGCCCGGAGTCGGTGGCAACGGTACCCGCGATGACGGAGTCGCCACTGCTGCGCTCCACGGTGCGGGATTCGCCCGTGACCATGGACTCGTCCATTGATGCGCGTCCCTCGACGATGCGCCCGTCCGCGGGGACGCTGCCACCCGGGCGTACGATGACGACGTCACCGACGACGAGGTCGGACGGTGCGACAACCACGACTTGATCATTCTCGACACGTTCCGCTTCGTCGGGGAGTAGCGCGGCGAGCGAGTCCAGTGCGGAAGTCGTCTGGGCGAGGGAGCGCATCTCGATCCAGTGCCCGAGAAGCATGATGACGATGAGGAGGGCGAGTTCCCACCAGAAGACGAGCTGACGAAGTGCATCCGCACGAACCTGGACTGCGCCGACCTCTGCGAAACCACCGGACGCATTCTGTCCAGGCACACCGGGTACGACGCCAACCTCACCCGCGCAACCCTCGAAGCGTGCCGCACGGCATGCGCGAGCTGCGCCGACGAGTGCGAGAAGCACACGATGCACGAACACTGCACGGTGTGTGCTGCGGCCTGCCGGCGATGCGAAGTCGCCTGCGCCGCGCTCCTCGCAACCCTCTGAATAGCAACCTCGACGGCGTCGTGCAGTTCTTCGCTACCCGCATCAATCCAGTGATGCCCGTTGACCAAGCCGAAGCAGACTAGCGAGCGCTCTTGCCCCGCACGTCGTCATCAAGCCCTACCGCGCAACGAGCCGAGACGAACAGGTGAGGCATATGTCGAAGGACGCGCACGAAACAAATGGACGACAAGCGGGGGCGAAAAAGCACGGATCGCTGACGATGTACTTGCGATTCGCGGCGATGATTCTCACCGGCATGGTCGTGATGTATTGGACGATGTTCGCTGGAGTGTGGGAATGGGGGCACATACGCTTCAGCGAAAGCCGCGTCTTCATGGCGCTCACTATGGGCGGCGCGATGGGGCTGGTCATGCTGGCCTGGATGCTCAACATGTACAAGCACAGGAAAGCGAACATTGCGGTCATCATCGTCAGCGTTCTTCTCCTCGGAGGAGGCATCGCCCTCGACCGCAGCCAGATCACCGTCGACGACACCGCGTACATGCGCGCAATGATTCCGCATCACTCGCTCGCGATCACCCGGTCCGAGCGAGCACAGCTGCAGGATGTCCGCGTCTGCGAACTTGCGGTTGAAATCAGCGAAGCGCAGCGCCGAGAGATCCTCGAAATGGACTGGCTCATCGCCGACATCGAAAGCAACGGACTCGCGCTGACGGCCGAGGACGCGCAAGACCGATCCGTTCCAGACTTCGAACGGGCAGCCGACCGCCAGTGCTCGGACGACGGATGACGATTGGTAGCGATAGTCGGTCGATCATGGCTTGTGATCCGAGAGCCTGCCGGAAACGATCGTTTGTGGTGGCCACGCCGATGATGACCGTCAACACGCGACACGCCGAAGTGTGACCCGCCGAAACTTATCCGCACCGAAACTCGTGTGGTAGGTATCCGGCGGAGCGCCGGACGGGCGTTCTCGACAGCGAATACGCCGGTCACGATCACGCCGGGTCACCAGTAGTAAACGAATTGCCCTCAGAAGTCACGCTCTCCCAGAGCGACCACCGCGGCGCTGCGCCCCGCGTTGGAATCCCGCGACGTTCCGGGCACGATCTATGTCGATAAGGTCATCACGGTGCGTGTGACGATGAGCCCTCTCACGTCTCCGAGCTGGTCGACCAGGGCGGCGAAGGGCGGGATCTCGTTCGTCTTCTCTCCGATGGATTCCTGCCCGATGACTGTCCCCGTGTCGTGATCCAGCGCTGCCATCAGGAACACCGGCGATCCGGTGCCGTTCTTCGCGCCGCGCACTTCTTTCCCATCGATCGCGACAGCCCTCGATGCGATGCGCTCTCCCACCCACGAGGTCACGGCAGCATCGAGGGCTTCCCCATCGATGGTCGTGCAGACCCGGTGGATCGTGGCGAGTGTGGGAACGCTTTGCGATCCGGTCACTGGGCGATATCGGGCCGCGTCCGCCGCCCACTCCACGATCGCCGTGAATGTGCGCGATCCCGCCACGACCGCGCACACCACGAGCGCGAGCACTTCCCACAACGGATACCGTCGGCCCCCGCTTCGGACCCGATGCGGAAATTTCATCTCGGAAAGGGGTCTCCGAACCCGACGTGTGGACGACAACCAGGCGACCAGCCAGACGAAGGGTCAGACCTCGGTGCGCCCGTTCCTCTGATACTCGTGACGGTGCACAACAGCGAGGGACGGGTCAGCTCTGCTGGTAGGCGATGGCAGTCATCATCCCAGCCTCCCCGTGGTAGACGTTGTGGCAGTGGCTGAGCCAGCGGCCGGGGTTGTCGGCGTCGAACTCGGCGCGGAGGGTCTTGCCGGGCAGGACGATCGAGGTGTCCTTGCGGGGCCCGCCGCCGAGGTGCTGGTAGGTGTGCCCATGCAGGTGCATGGGATGCCACATCTCGGTCGAGTTCTTGAACTCCAGCTTCACCCGCTCCCCGGCGATGATGCCGAGGGCGTCGCGCATCGGCTGCTCCATGTCCATGCGCCTGCCGTTGATGGCCCAGTCGTACTTGCTCATGCTCCCGGTCAGCTCGAGCACGATGGTGCGGTCGACGGCGCGCTTGGGCAGGGCGACCGCGCCGGTCGCCTTGAGGTCGGCCGCGGTGGCGGGGGTCGTCGTCTGCGGCAGCTTGACGTCTTTGGCGGGGACGCTGCCGGATCCGGTACGCAGTACGGCGAGGGCCTGGTCCTGCTTGCCGAGGGCTTCGGCGACGACGGCGAACGCGCCGTCGCCGGCGGTGATGACCGCGTCGTAGCGCTCGCCCATGCCGAGCACGACGCTCTCGGCCTCGTACGGCTCCACGGGGAAGCCGTCGGTGTGGGTGATGGTGAGCGGATGGTCGGCGACGCCGAACCGGAAGGCGGTGTCGCCGCCGGCGTTGATGATCCGGAGCCGGATCCGCTCCCCGGGCTTGGCGGTGAAGGTCTGCGGGTCGTTCGCGGGCTTGCCGTTGATGAGGAAGAGGGGGTAGTAAACGTCGCCGGCGTCGCCGCCGAGCAGCGGCGAGGTCGCGCCCATCAGGGTGTTGCCCATCCGCATCGGCCCCGTGCCCATGCCGCCGTGGTCCATCATGCCCTGGCTGAGCTCATTGAGGACTTGGTCAGGCGTCGCGGTGACGCCGTCGAGCCAGTCGTCCAGGACGACGATCCATTCCTTGTCGTAGTCGGCCTTCTCGTTGGGGTCGTCGATGATCAGCGGCGCATACAGGCCGCGGTCCTGCTGCACGCCGACGTGCGGGTGGAACCAGTAGGTGCCGGCATGTGGCAGGACGAACTCGTAGGTGAACGTGTCGCCCGACTGGACCGGCTTCTGCGTGAGGTTCGGCACGCCGTCCATGTCGTTGCGTAGGGCGAGGCCGTGCCAGTGCACGGTGGTCGGGTCGGGGAGGCCGTTGGTGAGGGCGACCTTCAAAGTCTCGCCGACGTTGCCGCGCAGCGGGTCGGCGGCAGAGGCCCCGCGGTAGGCCCAGGTCTCGGCGCTCTTCCCGCCGAGGTCGAGCGTGACCGGCTCGGCGGTCAGAGCGCGCTGCAAGACCGTTCCGGTGCGGCGGCGCTTCGCCTCTGCCGCTGCGACAGCGGGGCTGTCTGGGCCGACGTACGAGCTTGGCCTGTTGGTAGCGTCGCATGCGGAGAGGCCGACGGCGGTGAGGGTCAGTGCGCCGAAAGCGAGGAACTGGCGGCGGTTCAGGTCGGTGTGCATGGTTGAACGATGTCCTTCTGTGTCGATGGTGAGCGGTGCCACGACATCGGCCGGTGCGTTCGACGATCACGGCTGATCGGACGCGCAGGTCTCGTGCGCCCTCAGAAGAGGGTCAGCGCCATGAGGGCGCGATGTCGTAGCAGATGCGGGGCAGGGTCAGACCTGCCCCGAGGGGCAGGAGCGCCGCCGTGGCGCTCCCTACGCCTCACGTTCGAGAGATCGACAGCTCCAGGTGGGACAGCGCGAGCCGGCGAGCGGTCTCGAGCGGCGGCCCCGGCTCTGCCGCGGGGCCGAGATCGGGCAGGACAGCGGCGAGAGGGACCGGGAGGACGGGGATGCTCTTGTCGGTTGGCCCGGGGGTGCAGGTGGAGCCGACGCCGCTGCCCATGGCGGCCGCACACCCGCCGGAGCGGTGGACCATGCCGTGCGGTCCGGTCGCCGTCGATGTGGGGGTGGTGGCCGCATCGTCTGACGTGCCAGGCGTCGTTTGGGATGCGTGCCCCATCGTGGCCATGGGGGCGATCGTTGCCGTCGCTGCGGCTCCGTTGATCAGTGCGTGCATTGCGAGGAGGCCGGCGATGAGCAGTATCGCGAGGACTGTCAGCTGCAGCCAGTGCGGGCGGCGGCAGGGCTCGTCGGTCACGGTCTCCACATTCAAGAGCATACCCCGGTAGAGTATCCCGCCTCCAACGGTGAGTCCGTCGGCGACGCACCCGCCGCGTCGAGGTCAGCGCGCGGACCGGCAGGCTCGTCGTCACCGCCGAGGGAGACATCGATGAAGCGAAGGTCCTGGCCGCTGTCGAGGAGGCCGGCTACTCGGCAGTGCGGGCCCGATGAAGGCCCCGGCGAGGCTCGCGCTCTACGGCGCTGGGCTAGTGGGCTAGCGGTGGCGTTCGGCGGGGCCTTCGGGCTCGCCGGCGGCGCCGTCCCCGACAGCGCCGCGCAGGCTTGGATGAAAGGAACGACCGAGATGGACACGCACGACCAGAGCCCTGCACTTGATCGTGGTGCGCAGCAACGGGGCGCAGTTCCGCCACGCGCACCCCGTCTTGGATGTGTGTGATCGACTGTTTGTAGGCCGGTTGAGCAGGGTTTCCGGCCGACGTAGTGGCTGGTTTCCTGCTGAAAAGCGCGAGATTCCGGCCATGGCGCGTCGCGTGTGAGTGGTGCCTGACGAGGTGCCGGGCGTGACGTGTTTTCGTTCACATCGGCGACGGTTTTTCAATGAGTCAACGTGCGTTGACGACTCGAGCGGAGTGCACCATGCTCAGTGATACCTCCAGGTGGCCCCATGCTCGTGGCAACGAGGTGGTTCCATCCGCTGGCAAGCGGCAACCGTCCTGACGGACCGCCAACGCTCAGCGGACATAAATAGTGATCGCGACGACAACGTCGACCAGCAGAACGGTTGCCGCGGTCGCGAGCGTGATCACTCGACCGTACCGAGTCTTGCTGGACTCGGCACGAAGTGGCAGCAGCAACTGGCGGCCCAGGACGTAGGCCGCTAACGCTCCTATGAAAATGGTGCCGGGGAACTCCGAGAGCCCAGCGATGACCAGCACGCCCAGCGCCGTACCGCCGATGATTGCTGCCAGCGCGGATTCCAGCAATTGCGTGGGGATTCGGCGCACACCTAGTCTCCGGTCCGACGACCACAGACCCCAACGCGATGCAGTCGGCCGGCCAACGCAGCATCCGCTGAGCAAACACCCGAATCGACCGATCGTCATCCCGAACATCAGCGCCGGCGCGGTGATGTCCAGCAGCGAGCCCAAGTCGATGCCAGCCACCAGGGCCCCGACGATCAACCCGACAGCGGCCCCCAGCACGAAACCTTGGATGCACATCCCACCCCCGGACAGTGCCCGTCGTCGGGCAGCCGGATACACCGCCAGGTAGTACAATTTCGCCCCTACCAGCCCGATCAGGCTTGCCACCAGCGACACCAACCCGACCCCGACCACAGACAGGCCGAGAAGAGCAGCCAGCACCCCTTGGACGCCCAGCGCAACCGCCGCGCCCAGAGCGACGAGAGCCGCCCAGGAGCCGAGCAGCACGCCGGGGGCCTTCTGGGCGATCACCGCAGCCCAACCGGTGGAACCCTCGGCGGAGGCTCCGGGCAGACGGGGCAGCACGGCTAGGGCATCGCGGGAGGACTCGCGATCGACTCCGATGTGGTGCGCGGAAGGTCGTGCCACAACCCGCCACGAGCCCGCTTTCACGTTCGGGACTCGAGTGGTGACCGCAATTCGACCACTACCCGGCAGCACTCGCTCCACCGTCGTCGCAACCTTGAAGAGATCCCCAGTGCCGGGTGTGTGCTTCACTCCCATGCGGCGACCCTCGAACTCGATCGCTACCGAATACGGATCGCCGTCAGACGCCGCGCGGAATTCGTACGTCAACCCCAATGCATGCGGCTCCACCTCGGCCAACGCGCTGCAATTGAATGCGGTAACCCGCAGCGGGCCAGCCTGCTCGGCGGCCCTACCGGGGTCGGGTTTCGTCCGCGGTGCCACCTGACCGGCTACCCCACTCTTTGTCGCAGAGGGTGTCGGGGCTGTTGTCGCAGAGGGTGTCGGGGCCTTTTTCGCAGAGGGTGTATGCGCTGTTGGCGCAGAGGGTGTCGGCGCGCGAAAAAATGATGCCCCGGGACGCGATTTAGACCGCTTGTCATCACTGGACACGATCTTCCTTCCTAATTCAGTAATGCGGGTTTGGCCCGCGGGTCGCAAACTCGTCGATGTCGATGCGTCCAGTCACGTAGACCTCTCCGTCGGCACGAACGGCGGCGGTGATGTGCAGAACGTACGCACTTCGAGTCCGGCGGGTCGGACGATCCTGGCCACGCACTGGTTCTCACCCCAACTGCACGGCGTGGGAGCCGCTGCGGTTGCCGGTGGGGGACTACGGCTGATTCATCTCCGAAGCACGCACAGCGCGAGCAAATCCACGGACATCGCACGAGGCAGTTGGCGGAAAGATGCCGTGTCGGGTGCGTTCGCAGGCGCAACGCGCATCCGCATCAATGGAGCGCGGCCACGAATGCGCCAGATGCCGGCGAACACGAATATCGCACAGGCCAAGACCGCCATCCCTACGTCGGTGAGATCGCGCGCTCCGGGGTAAACGTACACCGAGCAGTCGGAATCGGCGGGGCCGTTGGCCTGATCCGAAACCTGTGGCGCGGCCACCGAAACGGCCGACATCTGCGGCTGCGCCTCAGCTCCTTGTTGACTGAGGGCGTGCATCCCGACCAGACCGAAGATCAACAACAGCGCAAACCCGACGATCGCTACGCTACCGGTCGGCCGAGAACGCATGCCGGGCCAATTCACGGTCCAGCCCATAGTCTCCCGCCGTCTCCTTCAGCCGCCTCGACGTGCTGCAACACTACACCCGCCGCACTCCGCGGCAAAGTCCTCGTGCGCGAGCGCACCCAACCGAGCATTGACACGTTCGTGCGACGACAACGACCGCAGTTCCAGGAGTGAACTCGGCACGATTCGAGCACCGACCGTTCTGTTGACGCGACGCCAAAGGCCGCTCTTCGGGCGTCCGCCCGGATCGCGCGCACATGCAGAGCGAGCGAGCAAGCGGCGTGACCCTCCCGTACCGACCGGTGGGGACAAGCTGTCCACTTGTCCGCGAGCGAATGATCGCGTCGAGAAGTTTTGACGGCCGCAGACTACCGCGGCACTCGTCGTGGATTGCCGAGGACCGCAAGTGCCAGTGCTTCAGTCCACAACGCGAGCCAGATGGCGGCACGCTCCGGAAAGGCTCGAGTCGTTCGACGGTGCATTGTGCTCGTCAGGGAATGCTGTGAGAAGACGCCGACGTTGCGCATGAGCTCGCGTGTCGTCGATGAGGTGCTTGACCGCTGCGGAGCCCGCTCCCCTCCCCTGCGCTTCAGGGACGATGAACCACCCTGCTTCGAACACGTCTTGATCGCGCCACGTCGTCTTCCAGCAGTAGATGGCACCCAGTGACTCCGAGCCGTCGGTGACTGGACTTCACTCATGCGACGACGATTGCACGGGTCACCGACATCCGAAGATCGCGATCGACGATCTCAGTCCGACGCTTCCAGGATGCCGCGCATCGCAGCCGCATCGATCCGCGAGGTCTCACCCTCATACTCTTCTTCCACGCGGAAGCTCAGGCCGTTGCGTTCGCAGAACGCCGCGGTCTTCTCCAGCCGCGGAGCGACCTCGACGTGGTCGTTGCCGAAGAGCTCGGCGGCGTACACATTCCTGCCGGCGCTCACGGCCGAACTCAGTTCCACAGTGGAACGCCCGGTGATGCCGTACAACTCCTTGAGCAGAGGCGGAGGCAGTTGGGGACTGCCCTCGATGAAGATCGCGATGGAGGGGGATTCAGCCATGATCCATTTCACCACGCGCCGAGTCCAGTTCGACGCGGCACCCCGCGCGTAAACTGAGGCACGTGCGCACCGCTTCCTCCTCCCCTGGTTCGACGATCGGATGGAGAGCATGGCTGATCTGGTCGGTCGGCGTCGCGGCGTACATGCTGGCCATCACTAACCGCACATCGCTCGGGGCCGTGGGTGTGGATGCGGCGGAGCGATTCCAGGCGGATGCTTCGACCCTGTCGTTGTTCGCGGTGGTGCAGCTCGCGGTGTACGGCGGCATGCAGATTCCGATCGGGGTGCTCCTCGACAAGTACGGCGCACGACCGATCATCACGATCGGCATGATCCTGATGGCCTTCGGGCAGTTGACGATCGCGATCTCCCCCAGCATCGGCATCGCGATCGTCGCCCGCATCCTGCTCGGCGCAGGTGATGCGGCAGTGTTCCCCGCCGTGCTCAGACTCATCGCGATCTGGTTCCCGGCGCAGCGGGGCCCCGTGATGGTGCAGCTCACCGGCGTCCTCGGGCAGGCCGGTCAGCTCGTCGCGCTGATCCCGCTCGCCGCTCTGCTGCACGCCACGAGCTGGACGATCACCTTCGGCAGCATCGCCGGTCTCGGCATCCTCTTCGCCATCCTCGTCTGGCTCGTGATCCGCAATCGACCACCAGAGCTCGACGCCGACATCACCGTCAACACCGATACCGGCGTCGTTCGCGTCGTGACATCAGCGATCGACACCGGCGTGGGCATCCGCGCGGCGTGGGCGCACCCCGGAACCAGGTTGGCGTTCTGGTCGCACTTCACCACTCCGTTCGCTGGAACCGCATTCGTCCTGCTTTGGGGAATGCCGTTCCTCACGGCAGGCGAGGGCGTCACGACGGGACAAGCAGCCACGATCATCTCGACATATGTCGTTGCCGGAATGTTTCTCGGCCCGATCATCGGAAACCTCTCCGGACGCATGCCGAACCGGCGATCACTCGCACTCGTGCTCCCTGCAGTCGGGATCCAGATGATCGCGTGGATCGTCATCCTGCTGCTCCCCGGACCCGCCCCGCTCTGGCTCCTCTACGTTCTTGCGGTCGCGCTGGCCACCGGCGGTCCCGCGTCGATGATCGCCTTCGACCACGCGAGGACGCACAACCCCGCACATCGGCTGAGCACCGCCACGGGGCTCACGAACGGCGGTGGATTCATCTCCGCCCTCATCGCGATCTTCCTCATCGGTCTCGCGCTCGATCTGCAGGGCGCCGGCACGCCGGAGACGTATTCACTCGAGGCGTTCCGCATCGCGTTCCTCGCCCAGGTACCGATCTGGCTGGTGGGATCCGCATTCATCTTGATAGAGCGCAAGCGCACCCGCATCCGTATCGGGCTGGACCCGGAACGAAGGACGAGAAGATAACCGGCCGCGCCTGAGGACTCGCGCGGCTACAGCACGGTGTCGTCTGTCGGCGCATCCCGGCGACGACGAGAAGCAAGCAGGATGAGCCCGAGGACGAACACGACGGCGCCGGCCCCCATCAGGATGTAGCCGATCAGGTCGAGGTTGGCCCATTCGACCTCGACGTTCACCGCGAACGTGAGAATGGCGCCGATGACGAACAATACGATTCCTGTGCCGATGCTCATGCGAGGTCCTTTCCTGGTACCCGTGGCGACACCTGCGTCGACGAGCAAACCACTGCTGTTCGTTCTGACGATGCCAGCAATCTCCACCCGAGGCAAGAGGTTCGTCAGCGCTTTCGCGGCGTCCAGCCGGCCAGCAGCGCATCATCCGACGCCGCACGTTCGAGATCGACGGCCGATGACCACCCCTGTGCGGCATCAACGGCATCGAAACCGCCGCGCGCCACACGCATCCCGACATCCTCATGATGCATGCGCGGCGCTCCGCCTCGCCTCACGGAGGCACGTACGTTCCATGCGTCGTCCGCGTATCCCCCGCCGCGGAACACCCGGTACTCGTCGTAGCGGGCAGGGTCCAGCAGATCCCAGCACCACTCCCATACGTTGCCCAAGGTATCGAACAGCCCGTTCAGATTCGGCATCTTTCCGCCGACATCCTGCGGCGTCGGCATACCGTCTGCCGCAGTCCACGCGACGTCGGCCAGCAGACCGTAATGCGGACCCGTCGAACCCGCGCGGCACGCATGCTCCCACTCCGCCTCGGTGGGAAGCCGGTATCCGTCGCTGTCGACATGCCAGGTGATGTCCTCACCGTCGAACGTGTACGCCGGATCAAGACCTTCCCACTCAGAAGCCGCGTTGCAGAACCGCACCGCGCGCAGCCAGCTCAGGTCCGTCGCCGGACGGCGAGGATGCTGTGCGGCGATTCCGAGGATCTCGGACATCTGCTCCTCGGTGACGGCGAACACGCCCAGCTCGAACGAATCGAGTGTCACAGAGCGCACGAGGTCGCGGCGCGCGTCGTGCAGCGTTACGACACCGCCCGGCACCCGCGCCATCTCCAGATCGCTCACGTGGTGGCACGCTCCTGAACCGGGATCGCGAACAGCCGCATGAAGTACTGGCACAGCGGCCCGACGAGCAGCGCGAATGCGACAGTGCCGAGCCCCACGTTGCCACCGAGCGCCCAGCCGACTGCGACGACGACGATCTCGATGCCGGTTCGCACGATCCAGATCCGCCAGCCGGTCTGCTTGTGCAGACCGGTCATCAGGCCGTCTCGCGGTCCGGGACCGAAATGAGCGCCGATGTACAGCCCGGTCGCAGCGGAGAGGATGAGCAGCCCGACCACGAAGAAGCAGATGCGGAGCCACAACGGCTGATCCGCCGGGATCAACCAGAGACCGACATCGGCGGCCGGCCCGACGAGCAGGGCGTTCAGCACCGTGCCGATCCCGAGCCTCTGCCGCAGCGGGATCCACAGCAGCAGCACGACGACGCTGATCAGGATCGTCACCACTCCGAAGCTCAGCGGCACGTGACGTGTGATGCCCTGCGACAGCACATCCCACGCGGCCGCGCCGATCTGCCCGCGCACCATGAACGCGATCCCGATGCCGTACAGGAACAGCCCGACCAGCAGCTGCACCCAACGGCGCGGGAGCCTGCGGCCGCGCAGTGCGTTCACTGCGGCGCTCGTTCGACCCACGCGCCGTACTTGGCGGCGCGGCCATCACCCGAGGATGTGCGCGTCAGCCGTCGCTTGACCCACGGCCCGACGTGCTCCCGGTAGTAGGCGAGCCCGACCGCTCCCCCGGCCCGCAACTCGCTGGGCGCCCACCACTCTGCCGGCGGTTCATACCCGAGTGCGTCCAGGACCCTGGCCGCGACGCGGTGATGACCTGCCGAATTCATGTGCAGACGATCTTCCGACCAGTAGGCACTGCGGGCGAGTTCACGATCGGGCCAGTTCAGCGCGCGGACGACGTCGGCACGGTTCGCGATGCGGCGCATCACAGCCGCGGAGAGCTCGTCTCCGCGGCGCTGGATCATGGAACCCATCGGCAGTTGTCCTGCAGGGTTCGCGCCGGACAGCACGATGAGAGTCACGCCCTGGTCATCGCATCGACGAAGAACGCGTGAGAACGCGTCGGCGATGTGCTCCAGATCGGTCCGCGGGCGCAGCATGTCGTTGCCTCCCCCGTTGAAGGACAGATGCGTGGGGTTCAGCGCCAGGGCGGGTTCGAGCTGCTCCTCGACGATCGGCCACGCGAGCTTGCCGCGGACCGCCAGGTTCGCGTAATGGATCGGATGACCGGCAGCATCGGCCCACCCCTGCGCCGCGATATCGGC
The DNA here is from genome assembly GCF_000763375.1 of Microbacterium profundi. NCBI lineage: Bacteria > Bacillati > Actinomycetota > Actinomycetes > Micrococcales > Microbacteriaceae > Microbacterium > Microbacterium profundi. The sequence goes on from NZ_JPSY01000003.1 coordinate 65,028, forward strand.
CCAGCCGCGCACACGGCCGTCGGGCAACTCGTCGCCGACGCCCTCGGTGAACGAGTCGCCGATGGCCACGAACCTCACATCACTCACCGAACCAGCCTATGCCCGGCCGCGAGCACGACGGCTCACCGATCGTCGAGTGCCTGGCCTCTTCGATCGACGAGTCCCCAGGTCACGATCGCGGCGAGGACGAAGAAGCCGGCGAAGACGGCGAACAGCACCGGCACTCCGCCGGTCGCCAAGAGCACCGGAACGATCAGTGGTGCGACGATGGACGCGATCCTGCCGACCCCGGCCGCCCACCCCGCACCCGTGCCGCGCAGCGAGGTCGGATAGATCTCCGGGGTCACGGCGTACAGCGCGCCCCACGCGCCGAGATTGAAGAACGACAGCGCCATTCCCGTCGCGATGATCGCCCCGACGCCCGTCGCGGTCCCGAACAGCACAGCCGAGACCGCGGATCCGGCGAGGAACACCGACAGCGTCGTTCGGCGCCCCCACACCTCGATGAGCCACGCGGCCACGGCGTATCCCGGCAGCTGAGCGAGTGTGATGAGCAGCGTGAACCCGAAGGAACGGACGAGATCGTAGCCGGCATCGACGAGGATGCTGGGGATCCAGATGAACGCGCCGTAATAGGCGAAGTTCACGCAGAACCAGATCAGCCAGATGCACAGGGTGCGCAGCCTGAACTCGGGATACCAGAGCGTACCGAGGCGTGTCGCGGCGTCGTCGGCGATGGCGCGAGAGGTCGCCGCTTTGTGGACGAGCGGGCCGCCCGTGATCCCGGCATCCGCCTCGAACGCCGACACGATCCTCTCCGCCTGCGAGATCCTCCCCCGTGACGCCAGCCATCGGGGCGACTCGGGAAGGCCCCAACGCACGATGATCGCGTATGCGGCGGGCACCGCGCCGAGGGCGAACGCCCAGCGCCAGCCCGATTCGGATGTGGGGATCACGAAGTAGCCGATCAGGGCAGCGGCCGTCCAGCCGACGGCCCAGAACGCCTCGAGGATGACGATGAGGCGCCCCCTGATGCGGCGCGGCGCGAACTCGCTGACGTAGGTCGACGCGACCGGAAGCTCCGCACCGAGACCGAGACCGACGAAGAACCGCAGCACGAGCAGCATCGCCAGTCCGCCGACGAGCGCGCTGGCACCGGTGGCGACCCCGTAGATCAGCAGTGTGATCGCGAACACCTGGCGCCGGCCGAGGCGATCCGCCAGCAGACCACCGAGCGTCGCGCCGATCGCCATGCCGATGAACCCGACGGAGGCGATCCACCCGGTCTCCGCCTTCGACAGGTCCCACTGCTGAGCGAGAGCGGCGATGACGAACGAGATGAGGCCGACATCCATCGCGTCCAGCGCCCAGCCAACGCCCGATCCTGACAGGACTCTGAAGTGCCGCCGCGTGAACGGCAGCGCGTCGAGACGCTCTGCCAACGAGGTGCGACTCGAGATGCCGGGGTCGCTCATTTCAGCAGATCTCTGACACGGGGGATCACCTCGGTGCCGTACAGCTCGATGCTGCGCATCATCTGCTCATGTCCCAGCGTGCCGGTGGCGTACTTGAGGTCGAATCTGCCGATCCCCAGTGTGCGCACGGTATCGGCGATCTTCTGGGCGACGCGTTCGGGAGAGCCGGAATAGATCGCCCCGGCGGGCCCCACGTCGTTCTGGAAGCGCGCCCGGCTGTACTCGGGCCAGCCGCGCTCCTTGCCGATCGTGTTGTTCATGGCCTCGAACCCCGAGTACGCGCCGTCCCAGGCCTCATCGTCGGTATCGGCGATGTGCCCGGGCGAGTGGACGGCGATCGGATGCTCCGTCGTGCCGAACGCGGCGATCGAGCGATGGTACAGCTCGACGAACGGCGCGAAACGCCCTGCTGGGCCGCCGATGATCGCGAGCATGAGTCCCACGCCGTGCCTGGCGACGCGCACGACCGATTCCGGACTCCCGCCGACGCCCACCCACGTGCGAAGCCCGTTCTCGGTCTTCGGGAACACATCGGCGTCGGTGAGCGCCGGGCGCATGGTGCCCGACCAGGTGACCGGCTTCTCCTCGGCGAGTTCGACGAAGAGCTCGAGCTTCTCCTCGAACAGGGCTTCGTAGTCGCGCAGGTCGAAGCCGAAGAGCGGAAACGACTCGGTGAACGAACCACGACCGAGCACGACCTCGGCGCGGCCGCTGGAGAGCGCGTCCAACGTCGCGAATCGTTCGTAGACTCTGACCGGGTCATCGGATGACAGCACCGTCACCGCGGTGCCGAGTCTGATCCGCTCGGTACGTGCGGCGATCGCGGCGAGCACCATCTCCGGCGCGGAGACGGCGAACTCCTTGCGGTGATGCTCGCCCACTCCGAAGAAATCGACGCCCACCCGGTCGGCGAGTTCAGCCTGTTCGACGATGTTGCGGATCGTCTGGGCCGCCGTCAACAACTCTCCGTCGGGATCGCGGGTGATGTCGCCGAACGTGTCCAGGCCGAACTCGAGAACCATCTGCTGCCTACCTGTTCACGAGGGCCGTGCGAAGCGTGTCGAGCCCGACACCGCCGAGGTCGAGAGCGCGCTTGTGGAACTGCTTGATGTCGAACGCGTCGCCCTGCTGCACGCGGTAAGCGTCTCGCACCTGCTCCCAGATGCGCTGTCCCACCTTGTACGACGGAGCCTGTCCGGGCCAGCCGAGATACCGGTTGACCTCGAACTGCACGAACTCGTCCGACATGTTGACGTTGCGCCGCATGAAGTCGAGTGCGTAGTCGGCATCCCATGTGCCGGTGCCATCAAGACGAGGCTTTCCCAGGTGCACGCCGATGTCGAGGACGACCCGGGCTGCGCGCATGCGCTGCCCGTCGAGCATGCCCAGCCGGTCGGCAGGATCGTCGAGGTAGCCCAACTGCTGCATGAGCCGTTCGGCGTAGAGCGCCCAGCCCTCTGCGTGTCCTGACGTACCGGCGAGCAGCCGGCGCCAGGAGTTCAGTTCTGCCCTGTTGTAGACCGCCTGCCCGATCTGGAGATGGTGGCCGGGAATGCCCTCGTGGTAGACGGTGGTGAGCTCGCGCCAGGTGTCGAACTCCGTGACGCCCTCCGGCACCGACCACCACATGCGCCCTGGACGGGAGAAATCGTCCGTCGGGCCGGTGTAGTAGATGCCGCCCTCTTGCGTGGGCGCGATCATGCACTCCAGCGTGCGGATCTGCTCGGGGATGTCGAAATGGGTCGCGCCGAGCTCGGCGACCGCGCGGTCGCTGGTCTCCTGCATCCAGCGCTGCAGCGCTTCGGTGCCGTGCAGCTTGCGCGAGGGGTCGGCCTCCAGGTGCGCCACGGCCTCTTCTACGGTCGAGCCGGGGAGGATCTCGTTCGCGATCGCGGTCTGCTCGGCCACCATGCGGGCGAGTTCTTCCCGACCCCACTCATAGGTCTCATCGAGGTCGATCTCGGCGCCGAGGAACCGGCGGGAGTTGAGCGCGTACAGCTCGCGACCCACAGCATCCACCTCACTCGCGGCTGGCGCGAGGGTGCCGTTGAGGAAGCTCCTCAGCTCGTCGTAGGCGACCCGTGCCGCCGATGCGCTGTCGGCGAGTTCGCGGGCGAGGGATGCCGGAAGCTCGCCCTCGTCCGGCGTCGCACCGGCCACGAACGCGGCGAAGAAACCGTCGTCTGCGGTGTACCGCACGATCTGGTCTGCGACCTCGACCACTTGCCGCCGAGCGGGCACGACGCCTTCTGCGATGCCCTCGCGCAGTGTCGCGGTGTAGCCGCGCAGCGCGTGCGGGACTGCGGCCAGACGCTTCACGATGATCGACCAGTCATCGGCCGTCGACGTGGGCATGAGGTCGTAGACCTGGCGGATGTCCTGAGCCGCCGAAGCGATCACATTCAGATCGCGAAGATGCCACCGTGCATCGTGGAATTCGAGATCGAGCTTCAGCTCGCTGCTGAGGTCGGCCTTCGTGACCTCGTCGACGGCATCGGCCGGGACCAGCTCCTCGAGCGCGCTGAGCGTCTTGCGCGCCTCGCTCGCGTATTGCTGCTGCCCGTCAGGGCTGAGGTCGCCGTAGCGGTCGTTGGCGTCGTTGCGCCCGATGTACGTGCCGACGGTTGGTACGAGCTCTACGGTGGTGTCGACCCATTCTTCTGCGACCTTGTCGATCGCTGAGGGTGTGCGAGGGGTAGTCGTCATTGCTTCAGCGTAGCGGCGCCGATCACCGCATCGTTTGCGGATTGGTTCAGTGCGCTGCCTCGTTCCAATCGTGCCCTCGGCCGACCTGCACCTCGAGCGGGACGGAGAGATCGGCGGCATCGGCCATGCGGGCGCGCACGATCTTCTCTGTCGCGTCCCACTCCCCCGGCGCCACCTCCACCACGAGTTCGTCGTGGATCTGCAGGAGCACCCGAGAGCGCAGGTCGGCGGCATGCAGGTCTGCGTGGATCTCGTACAGCGCGATCTTCATGATGTCGGCCGCGCTGCCCTGAATGGGGGCGTTCAGCGCGGCACGCTCGGCGTTCTCGCGCAGCACCCGGTTGGGGCTCGTGAGGTCGGGGAACGGCCGCCGACGGCCGAAGATCGTCTCGGTGTACCCGACCTCCTTCGCCTTCACGACCGACGCACGCAGGTAATCGCGCACGGCGCCGAACCGGGCGAAGTACTCGAGCATCAGCTGCTTCGCCTCGGACTGCTCGATGCGCAACTGCTTCGACAGGCCGAAGGCCGAGAGACCGTAGACGAGGCCGTAGGACATGGCCTTGACCTTCGTGCGCATCGCCGAGGTGACCTCTGAGGGGTCGACGCCGAAGACGCGGGCGCCGACGAACCGGTGCAGATCCTCGCCGCTGTTGAACGCCTCGATCAGGCCCGCATCACCGGAGAGGTGCGCCATGATGCGCATCTCGATCTGCGAGTAGTCGGCGGTCAGCAGAGTCTCGTACCCCTCGCCCACCTGGAAGGCGCTGCGGATACGGCGCGACTCCTCCGTGCGCACCGGGATGTTCTGCAGGTTCGGGTCGGTGCTGGAGAGCCGCCCGGTCTGACTGCCGGTCTGCACGTACGTCGTGTGCACGCGATGATCATCGCGAATGGCGGTGTCCAACGACTCGATGATCTGGCGGAGCTTGGTTGCCTCGCGGTGCTGCAGGAGCAGGTCGAGGAAAGGGTGCGGGTTGCTCTCCTGCAGGTCGGCGAGCACGGCGGCATCCGTCGAGTATCCGGTCTTCGTCTTTCGCGTCTTCGGCAGCTGCAGGTCTTCGAACAGAACCTCCTGAAGCTGCTTCGGCGACCCGAGATTGAACTCTCGTCCGACCAACGCGAAGGCGTCGGTGGCCAGGCCGTCGGTGCGTACTGCCAGCTCACCGGAGAACGTCGAGAGCACGTCATGCGACACCGCGACTCCGGAGATCTCCATGTCGGCGAGAGCGAGCAGCGTCGGCAGTTCGATCTCGGTCAGCACCCGGGCGACCGGCTCGGGAAGGTCATCACGCAGTGCGGCCGCGGCGCGCAGGGTGAACCACGCCTCCTGCGAGGGAGTCGCGCCGTCGGTCTCGGGCACGAGCTGTGTCGGGTCGGCCTCGGGCAGCTTCTCATCGAGGTAGCGGTCGACGAGGTGCGCGAGCGTCTTGTCGGGGAAGCTCGGACGCAGCAGCCAGCCAGCCAGGAGGGTGTCGTAGGTCAGTCCGCCGAGGCGGATCCCCGCGCGGTGCAGCGCCTTGACCTGAGGCTTCGCGTCGTTGAGCACCTTGTCGGCGTCGGACTCGAGCCAGTCCCGAAGCGCATCGGCCGTCGCGTCGCTCCAGTCGGTCTCGCGGAGTTCGGTCAGGCTGGCGACACCGATGCGAGATATGCTGCCGGCTGCGGTCACGAGCGTCACCGCCAACTCGGCGTTCTGCTCGGCGATCCACGTGGCGAGATCGGTGACGGACGCCTCGACAGGGGCGGGCATCGGCACAGCCGGCTCGTCGTGCACGGATTCGTCGCCCGCGCCGACCGCGTCGAAGACTCGCGGCAGCAGGGTGCGGAATTCGAGCCGCGCGAAGATGTCGCGCACGGCCTGCGCATCGATCGGCGCGACGGCGAGCTCTGCAGGGGTGACAGGGAGCTCGACGTCGGTGAGCAGACGGTTCAGCCGGCGGTTGCGCCTGACGGCGTCCATGTGCTCGCGCAGGTTCCCGCCGACCACGCCTTTGATCTCCTCGGCGCGCTCGAGCAGCTCGTCGAGGCCGCCGAACTGGGTCAGCCACTTGACCGCGGTCTTCTCCCCCACCTTCGGCACTCCGGGCAGGTTGTCACTCGTCTCGCCGACGAGTGCGGCGATGTCGGGGTACTGCTCCGGCCGCACGCCGTAGCGCTCCTGCACGGTGGCGGGGTCGTAGCGCTTGAGCTGCGAGACGCCCTGGACGGAGGGATACAGCAGGGTGACCTTGTCATTGACGAGCTGGATCGTGTCACGGTCGCCGGAGACGAGGAGCACGTCGTAGCCCTGCTCTGCACCCTGCACGGACAGGGTGGCGAGGATGTCGTCCGCCTCGATGCCCTCTTTCGTGAGCACGGGGATCGACATGGCGGCCAGAACGTCCTGGAGAAGCGGCACCTGGCCGCGGAACTCCTGCGGGGACTCGGATCTGGTCGCCTTGTACTCGGGGTACTGATCAGTGCGGAACGAATGCCTCGAGGTGTCGAACGCGATCGCCATGTGCGTCGGCTGCTCGGCCTTGATCAGATTCACGAGCATCGAGAGGAACCCGTAGATCGCGTTCGTGTGCTGATTGTCCTTCGTCGTGAAATTCTCGACCGGAAGGGCGAAGAAGGCACGGTAGGCGAGCGAATGGCCGTCGACGACCATGAGGGTAGGCTTTGCGGAGTCCGTCACCCTGTCAGCCTAACGAGGACGACGGACACGCGCTGAGGAGGACACGTGAGCGACACCGCCGAGACGACCGGCCTGGAGTGGGTGACCGCCCGAGGCATGGGAGCGCTTGCCGAGAAGATGGGCATCGAGTTCACCGAGTTCACGATCGAGCGCAGCGTCGCCACGATGCCTGTCGAAGGCAACACTCAGCCGGTCGGTCTGCTGCACGGGGGTGCCTATGTGGTTCTCGGCGAGTCGCTCGGCTCGATGTCGGCGAACCTGCACGCAGGTCCTGGGCGACTGGCGGTCGGAGTCGACATCAACGCCACGCACACGCGTTCCGCCACATCCGGCGTCGTGACCGGTGTGTGCACCCCGATCCACTTAGGACGCAGCGTTGCGGTTCATGAGATCGTCGTGGCGGACGAGCAGGGCCGTCGCTGCTCGACGATCCGCATCACGAACATGATCAAGGACCTGCCCGCTCGCTGACCTGCACTCTCAGTCGTCTCGAGCGGTGGGCTCGCCTGCAGACGGTGCAGACCGGGTTCGTCACCAGTGGGCGAGATGCGCGCGGTTCGCGTCGTACGCGGTGACGTACGCCTCGGCGTCGCCGGACTCGACCAGGCGAAGGCGGATGCCGTCGCCGAGGTCGAGGGTCACTTCTTGGGTGCGAGCTGCTCGATGATCGCCTTGGCGACGTCCTGCATCGTCAGACGACGATCCATCGACGCCTTCTGGATCCAGCGGAACGCCTCGGGCTCGCTCAGGCCCATCTTCTCGTTGAGCAGGCCCTTGGCACGGTCGACGAGCTTACGGGTCTCGAAGCGCTCGACCATGTCGGCGACCTCGGCCTCGAGCGTGATGATCTGCTCGTGGCGGGCGAGTGCGATCTCGATCGCAGGAAGGAGGTCGTTGGGGGTGAAGGGCTTGACCACGTACGCCAGGGCGCCGGCCTCGCTCGCACGCTCGACGAGTTCCTTCTGGCTGAAGGCGGTGAGAAGCACGACGGGGGCGATATTGCCCTTGTGCAGCTTCTCGGCCGCGCTGATGCCGTCGAGCTGCGGCATCTTGACATCCATGATGACCAGATCCGGACGCAGCTCGGTGGCCAGAGCCACGGCGGTCTCTCCGTCACCTGCCTCACCGACGACGTCGAATCCGTTGTCGCGGAGGATCTCGACGATGTCGAGACGGATCAGCGATTCGTCTTCGGCGACGACGACGCGTCGCGGGGCGGATGCCGTGGGCTGCTCAGCCGGTTCTGCCTGTTCTTGCTCGGTCACGATTCCATTCTAGTGGAGAGGAGACCGAGACCTGTCCCAGGAACCCGCCGAACGCACCGGAGTGGTGTTCGTCCTGCGCTAAAGTCGTAGACGCACCACGCGCCGGCGTGGCGGAATGGTAGACGCGGAGCACTCAAAATGCTTTGTTCGAAAGGACGTGCGGGTTCGAGTCCCGCCGCCGGCACGATTGTGACGAAGGCATTCTTCACGTCCGCCTGCCGACACGGATGAAGGAGCCGCCCACATGGATCCTCGCTCGTCTTCGGTATGGCGGCGCTGGGATCTCCTGGCCGCGGTGGCACTGGTCGGCCTCGCATTCGTTCCCGGCGTGGAACGTCAGGGTGTCGACCTCGCTGAGCTTCCGGACAAGGCGATGGATGCGCTGGGCTGGACGCTTCTCGTCGCTCAAGGCGCTCCTGTGGCTTTCCTGCGTCGCCGGCCGGTCATCGCTCTGTCGGTGATCGGCGCCGCATTCAGCGCCTACCAGCTGCTCGGCTACCCGACCACGTTCGCGGCACTGGGTCTTCTGGTCGCGATCGTGGGTGCAGGGGCGCTCGTACGCCGCCGCAGGCGAACAGTCGCCGCCGCAGCGTCAGCCGGCTACATGCTCCTGTGCGTCGCCCTCGGATGGGTCGGTTCACCGACGCGGGTGCTCGATCACATCGTGTTCGGATTGCTACTGGCATCGCTCTGGGTGGTGGGAGCATGGCTCAGCAGCCGTGGGCACGCGCAGCAGCAGCGCAACGCAGAGGCCGAACTGGCCGCGGTCGCCGCCGAGCGCGGACGCATCGCGCGAGAACTGCATGATGTGATCACGCACCACGTGACGGCGATGGTCGTGCAGGCCGAAGCCGCCCAGTAAAGCACAGACGACCGGGTGCGGACCGCGAACTCTCTCACGACGATCGGAGAGACGGGCAGGGCGGCTCTCACCGACCTGCGCGGTCTCCTCGGCGCGCTGGACGCAGCCACAGACGATGCCGGGAGGACGCCGGCCATAACCGCCGTCGAGGAGCTCGTGGAGCGAGCGAGAAGGAGATCGACGTGACGGTCACGACCCGGACTGCGACGGCGCCCGGAATCGGAGTCGGCGCCGGAAAGGGCCTCATCGGCCTGCGCGAGCGCGTAGCGCTCGTCGGCGGGTGGTTCGACGCCGGCCCCTCAGCCGACGGTTTCGTCGTACGTGCTCGGATCCCCGCATGAGCGTGGACTCCCGCCGGGCGGACGGCGGAGACAGAGCGCCGATCCGGGTCGTGGTGTGCGACGACCAGGATCTCGTGCGCTCCGGGTTCGTCACGATCCTCGATGCGCAGTCTGATCTGGAGGTTGTCGGCGAGGCGTTCGACGGCCAGACGGCGATCCGTCGCGTCGAGCAGGAGAAGCCCGATGTGGTGGTCATGGACATCCGGATGCCGCGCATGGACGGCATCGAGGCCACGCGCCGGATCGCCGGACCAGGCGTCGACGATCCGGCCAGAGTGCTGATCGTGACGACGTTCAACCTCGACGCGCTCGTCTTCGACGCACTCCGCGCCGGTGCCAGCGGCTTCCTGCTGAAGGACGCCAGACCGGCCGAACTCCTCGACACGGTCCGCACAGTGGCGTCCGGCGAGTCGCTGCTCTCCCCAGCCGTGACGCGCGCACTCATTGGCCGGTATGCCGAGCGGGTCCGACCGGTGCACAGTGGCGCACCGGCTGGGCATCGTCGGAGATCGTTGAGCCATCCCTCTGCAGAGCTAGCCGAAGTGCCCTCTCGCGCGTGATGCCCCGCCTGGGGCCGTCCGTAGCGTGTTTCTCGACCCCATACGACTATCGAGGAGCACGAACCCCATGACGAACACCCAGAGAGTCCAGAGCACACCGCAGACCGGCATCCTGTCCAGAACATGGGTGCGGGCCACAGCACTGGTGGTCGGCTTCGCGATCGTGATGATCGTGTCGAACTCGATCGCCTCAGCACTCGAGAACCCGCTCGCAGCACTGCTGGTCGGTCCCCTGCTTGCCGTACTGGTGCTGTGGCTGTACGGATTCGCCGTGCGCCGCATCGAACGCCGAACGGTCACTGAACTTGCGCCGAGAAGGGCGACGCGCCTGGTCCTGATCGGCCTGGCGGGCGGCATCGTGCTGTCGGCGGCCACCGTCGGCATCCTCGCGCTGTTCGGCGGCTACCGGATCACCGGCTGGGGCTCCGTCAGCGGTGCTCTCAGTGTCGTCGGAATGATGTGCGCGATCGCCGTCGCCGAGGAGGTGCTCTTCCGCGGCGTGATCTTCGGACTCGTCCAGCGGCGTTGGGGAACGTGGCTCGCCCTCGCCGTCTCTGCCGTTCTCTTCGGCCTCGTGCACCTCGTGAATCCCGGCGCCACCGTATGGGGAGCGATCGCCATCGCCGTCGAGGCCGGGCTGATGCTCGCTGCCGCGTACGTTGCCACAGGGTCACTGTGGCTGTCGATCGGCCTGCATCTCGGGTGGAACATCGCCACTGTCGCGATCTTCGGCACGGTGACATCCGGCAGCGAATCCAGGGGCGCCATCGTCACGGCGACCACCTCCGGGCCCGACTGGCTGACCGGCGGAGCGTTCGGGCCCGAGGCGAGCGTCATCGCTGTGATCGTATGCTCCGCAGCCACGGCGGTCCTGATCCGCATCGCCCGTCGCCGGGGACGCATCGTCTCTCGCGCCTGAAAGCCACCGCGGAGGACCCGAGAGGGGCGGAGCCGAAGCTCCGCCCCTCTCGGACGTGGTGGCACATCGGACGTGGTGGCACATCGGACGTGGTGTCAGACGCCGTCCTTGTAGATCGGCGCCGCGCCGTTGACGGCATCGCCGACCTTGTGCACGCGGATGTCGTTCGTTGAACCGATGATTCCGGGAGGGGAACCGGAGATCACGACGACCTTGTCCCCTTCTTTCGCCAGATTGTTCTTCAGCAGGTAGTCATCGACCTGCAGGAACATCAGGTCGGTGTGCTGCACGGCTTCGACCAGCGTGGAGCGGATGCCCCAGGTCAGCGCCATACGGCGGCGGATGCCGGGCTCCGGTGTGAACGCGATCATCGGGATGCGCGAGCGCAGACGCGACAGGCGACGAGCGGAGTCACCGGACTGCGTGAACACGCACAGGAACTTCGCGTCGACGAAATCGGCGACCTCGAGGGCGGCGAGGGTGATCGCACCACCCTGCGTGCGCGGCTTGGCCGTGAGCGGCGCGATGCGCTCCAGGCCGTGCTCCTCGGTGGACTCGACGATGCGGGCCATGGTCTCGACGACCACGATCGGGTACTCCCCCACGCTGGTCTCACCGGACAGCATGACCGCGTCGGCGCCGTCGAGAACGGCGTTCGCGACATCGGACGTCTCCGCACGGGTCGGCACGGGACTGGAGATCATCGACTCCAGCATCTGCGTGGCGACGATGACGGGCTTCGCCATGCGCCTGGCGATCTCGACCGCACGCTTCTGCACGATCGGCACTGCTTCCAGCGGAAGCTCGACGCCGAGGTCACCGCGGGCGACCATGATGCCGTCGAAGGCATCGACGATCTCCTCGAGAGCATCCACGGCCTGCGGCTTCTCGATCTTGGCGATGACGGGCACCCTGATGCCCTCTTCGGCCATGATCTCGTGCACACGCTCGACATCGGAGGCGTTGCGCACGAACGACAGCGCGATGAGGTCGGCGCCGATCTTCAGGCCCCAGCGGAGGTCTGCTTCGTCCTTCTCGCTCAGCGCGGGGACGTTCACGGCGACGCCGGGCAGGTTGATGCCCTTGTTGTTCGACACTGCGCCGGCGACGATCACGCGGGTGGTGACGACGGTGCCGTCGGTCTCGACGACCTCGACACGCACCTTGCCGTCGTCGATCAGCAGGAAGTCGCCGGGCTTGACGTCCTGCGGCAGTCCCTTGAAGGTGGTGCCGCAGATCTCGCGGTTGCCGATGATGTCTTCCGTGGTGATCTTGAAGATGTCGCCGGCTGCGAGCTCGTACGGACCGTCCTCGAACTTGCCGAGGCGGATCTTCGGGCCCTGAAGATCGACGAGGATGGCGACGGCCTTGCCGGCGTCGTCCGCAGCGCGGCGCACGTTGGCGTAGTTGGCGTCATGGACGGAATAGTCACCGTGGCTGAGGTTCAGTCGGGCGACGTCGACCCCCGCTTCGATGATTGCTCGAACGTTCTCGTAACTCGAGGTGGCCGGGCCCAGCGTGGCGACGATTTTCGCGCGTCTCAACAGATTCTCCAGGGTGAGAGTGGGGGAAACAGAACTGGCGACGATGCCTCCGCCAGCCTACGCGGGCTGGAGGCCGATCGCGACATCGGTGGGACGCACGGGTGAAGGCAGGACGGTCTCCCCCATCAGGAAGCGATCCACGCCTGCAGCTGCTGCGCGGCCCTCTGCGATCGCCCAGACGATGAGCGACTGCCCGCGCCCGGCATCGCCGGCGACGAAGACGCCGGGAACGGTGGTCTCGTACGAGTCGTCGCGCCGGAAGGCGCCGCGGTCGGTGGCCTGCGGACGCAGGTCATCCGTGAAGCCGTCCTGCTCAGGACCGGTGAAGCCCATCGCGATCAGCACGAGGTCGGCCGGGATCTCGCGCTCGGTGCCGCTCTTGGGAACCCGGCGGCCGTCGACGTACTCGGTCTCGGCCACGCGCAGAGCGCGCACCTCGCCGGCCTCGTTCGAGAGGAACTCGACGGTGGAGGCCAGGTAGTGGCGCTCTCCGCCCTCCTCGTGCGCGGAGGAGACCTCGAAGATCGTGGGCATCATCGGCCAGGGCTGGTGCTCCGGTCGATCCGCGCCCGGCTGCGTTCCGATCGCGAGGTTCGTCACGCTCAGTGCACCCTGCCGGTGCGCCGTGCCGATGCAGTCAGCCCCGGTGTCGCCGCCGCCGATGACGATGACGTGCTTGCCCTCAGCGGTGATCTGGTTGTGCACGACATCGCCGGCGACCGCATGGTTCGACTCGACGAGGTACTCCATGGCGAAGTGCACGCCGTCCAGGTCGCGACCGGGAATCGTCAGGTCGCGCGGCACCGTCGAGCCGGTGCAGATCACGACCGCGTCGTAGCGCGCCCTGAGATCGGCCCAGCTGATGTCCTTGCCGATCTCGACGCCGGCGCGGAAGCGGGTGCCCTCTTCCTGCATCTGACGCAGCCGCGACTCGAGGTGCGTCTTCTCCATCTTGAAGTCAGGGATGCCGTAGCGCAGCAGTCCGCCGATGCGGTCGTCGCGCTCGAAGACCGCGACGGTGTGCCCCGCGCGCGTCAGCTGCTGCGCGGCGGCGAGTCCGGCTGGACCGGATCCCACGACCGCGACGGTCTTGCCCGTGAGACGCTCCGGCGGCTCTGGTTCGACCCAGCCCTTGGCGAAGGCCTCGTCGATGATCGACACCTCGACCTGCTTGATCGTCACCGCCGGCTGGTTGATGCCGAGCACGCACGAGCTCTCACAGGGCGCCGGGCACAGTCGTCCGGTGAACTCGGGGAAGTTGTTCGTGGCGTGCAGACGCTCGATCGCCGAGCGGTCCTCGCCGCGCCAGGTGAGGTCGTTCCACTCCGGGATGAGGTTGCCCAGCGGGCAGCCCTGATGGCAGAACGGCACGCCGCAGTCCATGCAGCGTCCGGCCTGGCGGCGCAGCACGGCCTTGTCGCCCGGCTCATAGACCTCTTTCCAGTCCATGATGCGCACTGGTACGGGACGGCGAGCAGGAAGCTCGCGCTCCGTCACCTTCAAGAACCCCTTGGGATCAGCCACCGGTCACCTCCAGGATGCGGGTCCAGACGACGTCGCCATCCGGGTCGAGCCCGTCTGCCTCCGCCTCTTGACGCATGGTCTGCACTGCGGCGAAGTCGCGCGGCAGCACCTTCACGAATTCGGCCGCGACGGTGTCGAAATCTTCGAGCATGGTCGTCGCGAGCGGAGAGGCAGTGCGCTCCACGTGCTCGATGAGCAGGCTGCGCAGCACCTCGAGGTCCGCACGATCCAGTGCCTCCAAACGCAGTTCGCCGCTCTCGCGGGACTGCAGGTTGACCTTCTCGGTCGAGAGCGCGTGCACATATGCGATGCCGCCGGACATGCCTGCACCGAGGTTGCGGCCGGTCGATCCGAGGATCACCGCGAGACCGCCCGTCATGTACTCGAGCGCGTGGTCGCCGACTCCCTCGACGACGGCGGTCGCGCCGGAGTTGCGCACCAGGAATCGCTCGCCGACGACGCCGGAGATGAACATGGTGCCAGAGGTGGCGCCGTAGCCGATCACGTTGCCGGCGATGACGTTCTCATGCGGCGCGATGATCGAGCCGCGCGACGGCCGGATGGTGATGTCACCACCGGAGAGGCCCTTGCCGACGTAGTCGTTCGCATCTCCTTCGAGCCGCAGCACGATTCCGGACGGGAGGAAAGCACCGAGCGACTGGCCGGCGGTGCCGTGCAGCGTGACGTCGATCGTCTCCCGAGCAAGCCCTGCCTCGCCGAAACGTGCCGTCACCTCGTGTCCGAGCATCGTACCGACCGCACGCTCGGTGTTGCGGATGGGCAGCTCGACGATGGTCGGTGCCATGTCGTTGAGCGTCTTCTGCGCCATCTCGATCAGGGGCACGTCGAAGTGCTTGTCGAGCTCGTGCTCCTGCTCGCGGCCGCTGCGACGCGGCTCGGATGCCGGGAACACGGGGCCCTCGAGCACGGGCGAGAGGTCGAGACCATCCGTCTTCCAGTGCTCGATCGCGGCATTCGCCTCGATGAGGTCGGCGCGGCCGATGATCTCGTCCAGCGACCGGAAACCGAGCTCCGCGAGGATCTCCCGTACCTCTTCCGCGATGAACTCCATGAAGTTGACCACGAACTCCGGCTTGCCGGTGAACCGCTCGCGCAGCACGGGGTTCTGAGTCGCGACGCCGACCGGGCAGGTGTCCAGGTGGCAGACGCGCATCATGATGCAGCCGCTGACGACGAGCGGGGCCGTCGCGAAGCCGAACTCCTCGGCACCGAGGAGCGCGCCGATGATGACGTCGCGTCCGGTCTTGAGCTGGCCGTCGACCTGCACCACCACGCGGTCGCGCATGCCGTTGAGCATGAGGGTCTGCTGCGTCTCGGCGAGGCCGAGCTCCCACGGAGTTCCCGCGTGCTTGAGCGAGTTCAACGGGCTCGCGCCGGTGCCGCCGTCGTGTCCGGAGACCAGGATGACATCGCTGAGCGCCTTCGCGACGCCTGCGGAGACCGCGCCGATGCCGGACTGGCTGACGAGCTTCGTGTGGATGCGAGCGGACGGGTTCGCGCGCTTCAGGTCGAAGATGAGCTGCTTGAGATCTTCGATCGAGTAGATGTCGTGGTGCGGCGGCGGCGAGATCAGCCCGACACCGGCCGTCGCATGGCGGGTGCGCGCCACCCACGGGTACACCTTGGTCGGCGGCAGCTGGCCGCCCTCCCCCGGCTTGGCACCCTGGGCGAGCTTGATCTGGATGTCGTCCGACTCGGTGAGGTAGAGACTCGTGACCCCGAAGCGGCCGGAGGCGACCTGCTTGATCGCGCTGCGGCGCTCGGGGTCGAGCAGACGGTCGACGTCTTCGCCGCCCTCGCCCGTGTTCGACTTCGCGCCGATGCTGTTCATCGCGATCGCGAGTGTCTCGTGCGCCTCGCGGGAGATGGACCCGTAGCTCATGGCGCCGGTGGAGAATCGCTTGACGATCGCGCTCACCGGCTCGACCTCGTCGAGTGGCACTGCCGGGCGCGCGCCGGTGCGCAGATTGAAGAGCCCTCGGAGAGTCTTCAGCTCGGCCGCCTGATCGTCGACGAGCTTCGTGTACTCGCGGAAGATGTCGTAGCGACGGTTGCGTGTCGAGTGCTGCAGCCGGAAGACCGTCTCAGGGTTGAACAGGTGCGGGGAGCCATCGCGTCGCCACTGGTACTCGCCGCCCGTCCACAGGCGTTCGTGCGCACGCGCCGCCGCATCTTCCGGGTAGGCGTAATCGTGACGCGCCTGGTTCTCGGCGAAGACGTCTTCGATGTCGATGCCGCCGAGCTTCGTCTCCGTGCCGGTGAAGTACGCGTCGATCAGCTTCTGGCTGAGTCCGACGGCCTCGAACACCTGCGCGCCCGCATACGACGACACGGTCGAGATGCCCATCTTGGACATGATCTTCAGTACGCCCTTGCCGAGCGCGTAGATCAGGTTCTTGACGGCCTTCTCCGGTGCGATGCCGGTGATGAAGCCGGTGCGCACGAGGTGTTCGACGCTCTCCATCGCGAGGTACGGGTTCACAGCCGAGGCGCCGTAGCCGATCAGTGTGGCGACGTGATGCACCTCGCGGACGTCGCCGGCCTCGACGATCAGACCGACCTTCATGCGGTTCTCGCGCCGGATCAGGTGGTGGTGGATCGCCGAGACCATGAGCAGCGAGGGGATCGGAACGAGATCCTTGTTGGAGTCCCGGTCGGAGAGGATGATGAACTCGGCGCCGTCGGCGATGGCCTCGTCGACCTCTGCGCACATCTCCTCGAGGCGCTCCTGCATCGTGTGCGCGCCGGCGTCGAAGTGGTACAGGCCGCGGATCGTCACCGATGAGCGCCCCTCCAGCGCCTTGTCGATGTGACGGATCTTCGCGAGCTCGTCGTTGTCGATCACCGGGAAGTCGAGCGTCACGGTGCGCGTGTGCTCCGGACCCCAACTGAGCAGGTTCCGCTCCGGTCCGAGGCCGGACTTCAGGCTCGTGACGACCTCTTCGCGGATCGAGTCCAGCGGCGGGTTGGTCACCTGCGCGAACTGCTGCGTGAAGTAGTCGAACAGCAGACGTGGGCGCTCGCTGAGCACGGCGATCGGGGTGTCGGATCCCATGGCGCCGAGCGGCTCGACGCCGTTCTGCCCCATCGGGGTGAGCAGGATGCGCACTTCCTCCTCGGTGTAGCCGAAGGTGCGCTGACGACGTGTGATGGATGCCGGCGGGTGCACGATGTGCTCGCGCTCGGGCAACTCTGCGAGGCGCACGGCCCCTGCGTCGAGCCATTCCTGCCACGGGTGCAGTGTCGCGAGGTCGTGCTTGATCTCGTCGTCCTCGACGATGCGGCCGGCAGAAGTGTCGACGAGGAACATCTTGCCCGGCTGCAGGCGGCCACGGCGCTTGATGCGCTCGGGTGCGAACTCCAGTACGCCGGTCTCGGACCCGATGACGACGAGACCGTCGGTGGTCTCGGTCCAGCGTCCGGGACGAAGACCGTTGCGGTCCAGCGTCGCGCCCACGAGCGTGCCGTCGGTGAAGATGAGGGCGGCCGGGCCGTCCCACGGCTCCATCTGGTTGGAGTGGTAGTCGTAGAACGCGCGAAGCTCCGGCGTGATGTCCGACTGCTTCTCGTACGCCTCGGGAACCATCATCATGATGGCGTGCGGCAGACTGCGGCCGGTCAGCGTGAGCAGTTCGAGAACTTCGTCGAAAGATGCCGAGTCGCTGGCGCCCGGCGTGCAGATCGGCAGCAGCGGGCGCACATCGCCGAGCAGCTCTGACTCGAGCTGCGACTGGCGGGCACGCATCCAGTTGCGGTTTCCGCCGACGGTGTTGATCTCGCCGTTGTGGGCGAGCATGCGCAGCGGCTGTGCGAGCGGCCACGAGGGGAACGTGTTGGTCGAGTACCGCGAGTGCACGACCGCGAGCTCTGACGTGAAGCGCTCATCCTGAAGGTCGGGGTAGAACGGCTCGAGCTGCAAGGTGGTGACCATGCCCTTGTAGCCGAGCGTGCGGCTGGACAGCGAGACGAAGTATGCGCCGATCTCGTGACCAGCACGCTTGCGAAGCCGGTAGGCGACGCGGTCCAGCGCGATGCCGGAGAGTGCTTCACGACCCCGGGCCGAGGCCACGAAGAGCTGCTCGAACGCGGGGCGTGCCTCGTCGGCGAGCTTGCCGAGGTTCTCGTTGGCTGTGGGGACGACGCGCCAGCCGAGGACGGTGAGTCCTTCTTCACGGGCGATCTTCTCGACGCCCGCCTTCTGCGTGCGGCGCTCAGCGGCCTGCAGCGGGAGGAATGCGAGCCCGGCGGCGTAATGGCCGGCATCGGGCAGTTCGAATGCGGTGACTTCACGCAGGAACTCGTCCGGCATCTGGGTGAGGATGCCCGCACCGTCTCCGGTGCCGGCGTCGGAGCCGATCGCACCGCGGTGCTCCAGGTTTCGCAGGGCTTCGAGCGCCAGCTGGATGATGTCGTGTCCGGCTGTGCCCCGCAGGGTCGCGACCATGGCCAGGCCGCAGGCATCCTTCTCGAATGCCGGGTTGTACATGCCCTGTTTCGGGGGGTAGGCCCCGGAGGCGCCGTACGGAGGCTGGAAGTACATCGGTTACCGTCCTCAGGTAATCAAGTGACACCGGGGACGACGTCGGCCCGCTTGTTCAATGCAGTGGTTTCCTCATCAGACGAGGATGCTTATCGGGAGCTGCCCTCGCTCGCGGGAGCGGTGCTTGTGGCGGTGGCTCCGGCAGTGTCTTCGACCGGAGGCTCGCTCACGTCGACGAAGTCATCGATGCTGTCCTGTGATACTACATCAGCATCAGCATCCTTCCGCGTGCGCCCTGGCGCGTACGGTCCCGCCTCGCGACCCGTGTGCCTGCGCGTCTGCACGAACAGGATCACGATGCCGACGATCACGCCGATGATCGATGCCCACACGTTGCTCCGCAGGCCCAGGATGATCTCGCTCGGATCGATGCGGATCGACTCCCAGAGCACGCGGCCGGCGCTGTACCAGATCAGGTATACGGCGAAGAGCTTGCCCCACTGCAGCTGCAGACGACGACCGATCCAGAGCAGGAACAACACGCCGAGGCTGTTCCAGATGACCTCGTAGAGGAACGTCGGGTGGAACAGGGTTCCCTCCGCGAGCCCAGGGGGGAACGCGACGTTGTCGGATTCGATCTCCAGCCCCCAGGGCAGGTCGGTCGGCAGACCGAAGAGCTCCTGGTTGAACCAGTTGCCGAAACGGCCCATCGCCTGAGCCAGCAGCAGGCCGGGCGCCAGTGCGTCGGCGAAGCTCCAGAACCTGATGCCGGTCCATCTGCAGCCGAGATACGCGCCGACGGCGCCGCCGAGAAGCGCACCGAAGATCGCGATGCCGCCCTCCCAGATCGCCCAGACGGAGCCCGGTTCGAACGGGTTCCAGGTGTTCTTGCCCTCGCCGAAGTAGAAGTTCGGGTGCGTCAGCACGTGGAAGATGCGCGCGCCGATGATCGCCAGCGGTATCGCGAGGATGGCGATGTCGATGACGACCCACGGCTCTGCGCCGCGCTTGGTCAGACGGTGATTCGTCAGCAGCGTGGCCGCGATGATGCCCGCGATGATGCAGAGCGCGTAGAAGTGGATCCGCAGCGGCCCGAGATCGATGTAGCTGACCGGAGGGCTCGGGATGCTGGTGAGCACGCCGCTGATGGCGGTGTGAAGCGCGAGGGACATGAGTGCGATTCTAGTTCTCGTGTGAGGTGGCTGCCGACGGCGTGCCCGCGGCAAGGGACTTTGTGACAGCGGCGAGGGCGTCGAGGCCCCCGTCGCGGAGGGCACGCACCAGCGCGGTGCCGACGATGGCGCCGTCGGCGTACTCGGTGATGCCGGCGATCTGCTCGGCGGTGGATATGCCGATTCCGACGCACGCGCGCACCGCACCGCGTTCGCGCAGACGCGACACCAGGGTGCGCGCGGCGTTGTCGAGCTCGGTGCGCTCCCCCGTTATGCCCATGGTGGACACCGTGTAGACGAACCCGGTCGACGATGCGACGACGAGGTCGAGGCGTTCATCGGTCGAGGTGGGAGCCGCGAGGAAGATCCGATCGAGACCGGTGCGCTTGCTGGCTTCGATCCAGTCCTCGGCGGCATCAGGCGTGATGTCGGGTGTGATGAGACCCGCGCCGCCTGCGGCGAGCAGGTCGTCCGCATAGCGGTCGACGCCGTACTGCATCACGGGGTTCCAGTACGTCATGACGA
Organism: Microbacterium profundi; assembly: GCF_000763375.1. NCBI lineage: Bacteria > Bacillati > Actinomycetota > Actinomycetes > Micrococcales > Microbacteriaceae > Microbacterium > Microbacterium profundi. Next base: position 85,102 of record NZ_JPSY01000003.1, read on the forward strand.
CGACGGGAACGTCGCTCGCCGCGGTGATCTCCCGTACGGCGGTGAACAGGTCGCGCATCTTGAAGCCGTTGGCCAACGCGGCCTGGGTGGCTTCCTGGATGACCAGGCCGTCCATCACCGGGTCGCTGTAGGGCGGGCCGAGCTCGATGACGTCGACGCCGTTCTCGGCGAGGGTGATCGCCGCCTGGATGCTGGTCTGCAGATCAGGGAATCCGACGGGCAGGTAGCCGATGAAAGCGCCCCGGCCCTCGTCGTGGGCCTTCTGGATCGCGGCTTCGACGCGGCTCATCGCGCGACCGCCGCATCCGCTGCGGCCCGCGTCACGGTGTCCTTGTCGGCGGCATCGCGTTCAGCCGCTTCGCGGTCGTAGAGATCGAAGTATCGTGCGGCTGTGTCCATGTCCTTGTCTCCGCGTCCGGAGAGGCACACCGCGAGGACGGCATCCGGACCCATGTCCCGGCCGATGCGCAACGCGCCGGCCAGCGCATGCGCCGACTCTATGGCGGGGATGATCCCCTCGGTGCGGCTCAGCAGGCGCAGTGCCTGCATCGCCTCGTCATCGGTGGCGGGGATGTACTGCGCCCGCCCGATGTCGGCGAGCCAGGAATGCTCAGGGCCGACGCCGGGGTAGTCGAGTCCCGCCGAGATCGAATGCGACTCGATCGTCTGTCCGTCCTCGTCCTGGAGGACGTAGGTCTTGGCACCGTGCAGAACGCCCGGGCGGCCGCGCTCGATGGATGCGGCGTGCTGCTCGGTGTCCACTCCGTCACCGGCGGCCTCGACTCCGTAGAGCTTCACGTCCGCATCGTCGAGGAACGCGTCGAACATGCCGATCGCGTTGGATCCTCCGCCGACGCACGCGATGACGGCGTCCGGGAGTCTGCCGGTCTCGTCGAGCAGCTGCTGACGGGCCTCTTCACCGATGATCTTCTGGAAATCGCGCACCATGGCAGGGAAAGGGTGCGGGCCCGCGGCCGTTCCGAAGATGTAGTTGGTGGTCTCTACCGTCGCGACCCAGTCGCGGTAGGCGTCGTTGATCGCATCCTTCAGTGTGCGCGATCCAGTGGTGACCGGCACGACCTCGGCACCGAGCAGACGCATGCGGGCGACGTTGAGAGCCTGACGCTCGGTGTCGACCTCGCCCATGTATATGGTGCAGTCCAGACCGAACAGTGCTGCCGCCGTCGCGGTGGCGACGCCGTGCTGCCCCGCGCCGGTCTCTGCGATGACCCGCGTCTTGCCCAGACGCTTGGTGAGCAGCGCCTGCCCGAGCACGTTGTTGATCTTGTGGCTGCCGGTGTGGTTGAGGTCCTCGCGCTTGAGGAAGACCCGCGCTCCCCCGGCGTGCTCGGCGAATCGCTGCACCTCGGTGAGCGCGGACGGACGCCCGGCGTAGGAGCTGAGGAGCCCTGCCAGTTCGGCGCGGAACCCGGAGTCGGCGATCGCCTGTTCATAGGCGACCGTGAGCTCGTCGATCGCCGCGATCAGCGACTCCGGCATGTAACGTCCGCCGAACTCGCCGAAGAACGGTCCCGGCTGATCTCGCAGACTCACTTCGACTCCCTCCGGTCGCTCAGTGCATCGGATGCCTCGACGTCAAGGAAGCTCTTGAGCGTCGCGACCGGATCGCCGGTGACCAGCGCTTCGCCGATCAGCACGGCGTCGGCACCCGCCGAGCGGTAGTGCGCGACATCGGCAGGACTCAGCACTGCGGATTCGGCGATCTTCACGGCATCCGCGGGAATGCGATCGACGAGCCGACTGAACAGATCGCGATCGAGCTCGAGGGTCTTCAGATTGCGGGCGTTCACTCCGATCAGCGGTGCACCGAGATCGATCGCGGCGTCAAGCTCGTCCGCGGAGTGGGTCTCGACGAGCGGCGTCATGCCGAGCTCATTGATGAGGGCGAACAGCTCCTGCAGCACCTTCGTCTCGAGGCCGGCGACGATGAGCAGCGCGAGGTCGGCTCCTGCTGCGCGTGCCTCCAGCACCTGGTACGGCGTCGCGATGAAGTCTTTGCGCAGCACGGGAAGCGACACCCGCGCGGTGACGGCCTCGAGATCGGCGAGGCTGCCGCCGAACCGACGTTGCTCGGTGAGGACACTGATCGCCGATGCCCCGCCCGTCTCGTAGAGACCTGCCTGGTGCGCCGGATCCGGGATGTCGGCGAGTGCGCCGCGGGAAGGGCTCGCACGTTTGACCTCGGCGATGATCTTGACCCGTTCCGCGGGTGCGAGAGCGACGAGCGCATCCTTGGCGGCAGGACGCGCGAGAGCGACCCGCTCCACCTCGACCAGCGGGCGCGTCAGCGCCCTGCGTTCGGCGTCTTCGACTGCGCCGGCCGTCAGGTCGGCGAGAACCACTAGTGCCCCTTCGGCGAGTATTTGGGGCCCTTCACGCCGTAACCCGCCTTGGCCAGGATCCATCCGAGAAGCAGACCGACGACGATGATGCCGACACCCACCCAGACGATGGGGGTCCAGATCGGGCTGAACGCCGCCAGGCAGAAGGCCACGGTGCCCAGCGTGAAGCCGAACAGCATGACGATCACAGCGGTCCACGCCGCCGGTGAGTGTCCGTGGCCGGGGTCAGCGATCGGGTTGGTCATGGTCTCCTCCGAAGCGGTCGTTGATATGCGCGATCAGTCTATCGGGGTCATCGTGTCGGATCGGTCCCCCGCGACAGTTCATCCCAGGAATCGATCGCGTCCACTGGGCCTTCAGCCTCGCTGTGAGCTGCCGCGTCGGTGCGGAATCGTCTGCCGCCGCTCTTCCATCGATTCGCCGTAAGGAGCGTGAACACGGACCCCGCGGTCAGCAGCACCCACCCGACCAGCGCCAGCACCGGCCAGAACGTCGGGGTGATGGAGGCGACCACATCCGACACCGCAGTGCCGCCGGCGAGCCCCGTGGTCTCGGTCACGATTGCCTCGACTGCCGAGACGGGTGCGGTGAACACGATTTCCGCCGTCCACCAGGTCAACAGCGCTCCCGCCAGCAGTGCCAGCGTCCCGAACACGTAGCGGAGTGCCCTTCCGACGAGGGTCAGAGCGGTCCCGAGCGCGAGGACGGTGAGACTCAGCGGAGCGAGCAGCGCCAGAGCATCCGCACCAGGTACGAGGATCGACTCTCCCGCATCCGCGCGGTCGACGCTCAACCACGTCTGTGTGGACGAGATGATGCCGATTGCGCCCGCGAGCAGGATCGCGACGACGGCTGTGCTGCGCCCGCGGCGGAGGAGTCTCATTCGGCACCTGCCCCTGGCGCGGCCAGCCCGTCGACGGCCTCGAGATCGGCCGCGTCGAAGCAGGTGCGGGTGCCGGTGTGGCAGGCAGGGCCGGTCTGATCGACCAGCAGCAGGATCGCGTCACCGTCGCAGTCCAGCCGCGCCTCGTGGATGCGCTGGATGTTGCCGGAGGTGTCGCCTTTGCGCCAGTACTCCTGGCGTGAGCGCGACCAGTAGGTTGCGCGGCCGGTCGTGAGTGTGCGGCGCAGCGCCTCGGCATCCAGCCACGCGAGCATCAGCACCTCGCGCGTGTCCCACTGCTGCACGATCGCGGGCGCGAGTCCGTCGGAGTTCCAGGCGACCTGCGCGATCCGCTCTTCCAAATCAGTCATCGCACCAGGATTCCTTCCGCACTCATCGCATCCTTGACCTCGCCCACGGTCAGCGCACCGGAGTGGAAGACGCTCGCGGCGAGCACGGCATCGGCTCCGGCCTTTATCGCCGGCGCGAAATCAGTCACGGCCCCGGCGCCGCCGGAGGCGATCACCGGCACCGAGGAGACGTCGCGCATCAGACGGACGAGTTCCAGATCGAAACCGTCGTGCGTGCCGTCGGCGTCGATCGAGTTGACCAGCAGCTCGCCGGCGCCGCGTTCAATGGCCTCTCGTGCCCACTCCAGGGCATCCAACGACGTCTGCGTGCGCCCGCCGTGGGTGGTGACCACGAAACCGGATGCCGTCGTCGCGGCGCGTTTGACATCGAGCGAGAGCACCAGCACCTGGGCGCCGAATCGGTCGGCGATCTCGCCGATGAGCTCGGGCCTGGCGATGGCTGCGGAGTTGACGCCCACCTTGTCTGCGCCGACGCCCTGCAGGCGTGCGACGTCCTCGACGCTGCGCACTCCTCCGCCGACCGTCAGCGGCACGAACACGTGCTCGGCTGTGCGCTGCACGACCTCATAAGTGGTTGCGCGGGCATCGACCGTGGCAGTGACGTCGAGGAAAGTGATCTCGTCGGCACCCTGGGCGGCGTAGTGCGCGGCCAGTTCGACAGGGTCGCCCATGTCACGGAGGTTCTCGAAATTGACACCCTTGACGACACGCCCTGCGGCGACGTCGAGGCACGGGATGACGCGACTGGTGAGAGTCATCTGAGTCCCCCGATCACAATCTCGCGGCGTGGATCGCGGTCACCAGCAGCGCGCGTGCACCGATCGCGTAGAGGTCGTCCATCACCTGGTTTATACCAGTGCGGGGCAGCATGACGCGGACGGCGACCCACTTCGGATCCTGAAGCGGCGAGATGGTCGGCGATTCGCGACCGGATGCGATGGCCGTGGCCTTCTCGATCAACTCGCCGGGGAGGTCGTAGTCGAGCAGCACGTACTGGCGTGCCACGATGACGCCGCGGAGGCGGCGCAGAAGCCGTTCGGTGCCGTCCGCGTCACCTGGACGGCTGATCAGCACGGCCTCGGACTCGATGATGACGGGTCCGAAGATCTCGAGGCCGGCCTGACGAAGGGTGGTGCCGGTCTCGACGACGTCGGCGATGGCATCGGCGACGCCGAGCTGCACGGCGGATTCCACTGCGCCGTCGAGCGGCACGAGCGTCGCCTCGACGCCGTGCTCACGCAGGAACGCGTCGACGAGGCCAGGGTACGAGGATGCGACCCGCACCCCGGCGAGATCCTCGATCGTGCTGTAACGGCCGGCGGGCGCCGCGAAACGGAAGGTCGAGCGGGCGAAGCCGAGGGCCTGCACCTCGCGCGCCTGCTCCGGGGCGTCGCGCAGCAGATCGCGGCCGGTGATCCCGACGTCGAGAGCGCCGGAGGCGACGTAGATCGCGATGTCGCGCGGACGGAGGAAGAAGAACTCGACGTCGTTGCCGGCGTCGATCACGTGCAGGGTCTTGGAGTCTCGGCGTCCGGCGTAGCCGGCTTCGGCGAGCATCTCGGCGGCGGTCTCGGCGAGCGAGCCCTTGTTCGGAACAGCAATGCGCAGCATGGGGAGCTTTCAGATCAGAGGAAGGGGACGGTGCGCATCAGAGATGTCGGTACACGTCCTCGAGGCTGAGCCCCTTCGCGATCATCATCACCTGCACGTGGTACAGCAGCTGGGAGATCTCCTCCGCAGCCTCGGCGTCGGATTCGTATTCGGAGGCCATCCACACCTCTGCGGCCTCTTCCACGATCTTCTTCCCGATCGTGTGCACGCCGCCGTCGAGTTCAGCGACAGTGCCGGAGCCTGCAGGGCGGGTCTCGGCCTTGGCACTGAGCTCAGCGAACAGCTCGTCGAAAGTCTTCACGATCCAAGGTTAGCGGCTCGCGCGCGCTCTCGAAGCCCGGCGATGGCCGCTTCGATGTCGGTCGCACCGTACACGGCGGATCCGGCGACGAAGGTGTCAGCACCGGCCGCGGCGGCCTGGGCGATCGTGTCGTCGGCGATGCCGCCGTCGACCTGGAACCACACGTCGGATCCGCGACGTCGTGCCTCATCCGCGAGCGCGCGCAGCTTCGGCATCGTCTCGGCCATGAAGCCCTGTCCGCCGAAACCCGGTTCGACGGTCATCACGAGGATCTGATCGAACTCGTCGAAGAGTTCGTAGAGGCTCTCCCCATCGGTGCCGGGCTTGAGCGCGATCCCGGCGCGGGCACCGATCGAACGCAGCCTGCGGGCGAGGGCGACCGGGTCGGTTGCGGCCTCGAGATGGAACGTGACGCTCGCGGCGCCGAGCTCGGCGTACTCGGGCGCCCAGCGATCCGGGTCGGTGATCATCAGATGCACGTCGAGCGGGATCGGACTCGTCGCCTGGATGCGTTCGACCATCTGGGTCCCGAAGGTGAGATTCGGCACGAAGTGGTTGTCCATCACATCGACGTGCGCGTAGTCGGCTGCCGCGATGCGGGCGAGATCCGCCTGCATGTTGACGAAATCGGCTGCGAGGATGCTGGGGTTGATGCGGGGAGCTGCAGGAAGACTCATCTGATCATTCTCCCGGATGCATCGCTGCGCTGGAGCAGCGCGAGGAACATCGCATCGGTGCCGTGTCGATGCGGCCACAGCTGTACGCGGCCGCTTCCGTCGGATGCGAGGTCGAGCGGGCTCTGCACCACGCCGGAGAGCACGCCGGCGGCATCCAGTTCGATGACGTCCTCACGCGTGCGCAGCACCTCGCTCACCACGCCGGAGGTCTCTGCGAGATGCGGTGAGCACGTGACGTAGGCGACGATGCCGCCCGGTGCGAGGGCGTCGAGGGCTCCGGCGAGCAGCTGCTCCTGCAGCGGGACGAGTTCGGCGACGTCGGCGGGGCTCTTGCGCCAGCGCGCCTCCGGTCGTCTGCGCAGCGCGCCGAGGCCGGTGCACGGCGCGTCGACGAGGATGCGGTCGTAGTGTCCGCGGCTCGCGGCGGTGAGGCCTCGTCCGTCCTCCTCGTGGACGGTGACCTCACCCGGTACGGCCTTCAGGGCGTTGCGCACCAGCCGTGCACGTGTCGGCACGACCTCGTTCGCCTCAAGAGTCACGTCGTGCTGCCGGGCGATCGCGGCGAGAAGCGCCGTCTTGCCGCCGGGACCGGCGCAGAGATCGAGCCACTGCTCCCCCGCCCTGATCGGTGCGGCGCCGGCGAGTGCGAGTGCGACCAGTTGCGAGCCCTCGTCCTGCACGCGCACCGTGCCGCCGGATGCGGCGATGATCGTGTGCGGGTCTCCACCGGGAGATCCGAACGCGGTGGGCGCATAAGGCCTGGCGGGGGTGCCGCGCTCGGCCAGCCCGGGTAGCGCGACCAGGGTGACCTCCGGCGAGACGTTGTCGGCCTCGAGCAGCGCCTCGAGCTCTTCTTCGCGGCTCTCGGCGGCGAGGGCGCGGCGCAGCGCGCGGATGATCCAGACCGGATGCGCCGTGCGCAGACCGAGACGTTCATCGTCAGAGCGTGCTTCGCTCTCGATGCGCTCCTGCCATTGACCGGGTGTGTCGCGTGAGATGCGACGGAGCACGGCGTTCGCGAAGCCGGAGGCGCCTCTGCCCGATTCGGCCGTCACGAGATTCACGGATTCGTTGACGGCTGCATGCGATGCGACCCGGGTCGCGAGCAGCTGATGCGTCGCGAGTCGCAGCGCGTCGAGGACGGCCTCGTCGATGTCATCGATCGAGCGGCCGGCCGCCGCGGCGATGATGGCGTCATAGGTGCCGCGCCGGCGGAGGGTGCCGTAGGTCAGCTCGGTGGCGAGGGCGGCGTCCTGAGGGCTCAGCGCGGCGTCCGCGATGGCGGACGGCAGCAGCAGGTTCGCGTACGCATCGGATCCGCTGACAGCGCGCAGCACGTCGTACGCGACACGGCGTGCCGGCTGCACGGTGCGGGAACTCCTCGGTGACCGCTGGGGCTCGGAGGACTGGCGCCGCGAGACACCTCGATCCTTCGCGCCCGGCAGCCGGCTCTCTCGCCTCTTCGCAGCGCTCATGCGCCGGCCCGGATCGTGTCGTCGCCTGTCGGGACAGAGCCGGCCCGTGCCGGGGCACGGAAGCCGCGCCACCAGTCCGTCGCGTTCATCGGCGCCTTCCCGGCCGGCTGCACGCGCCGGACCTCCAACGGTGTGGTCGCAGTGCCGATGAGCAGCGCCTGCTTGGTCGCGGCGATCTCGCCGGGTGACAGCGGTTCGGCGTCGTCGGCGGGGTGGGCCTCGATCAGTTTGAGACGCACGCCGGCGACGGTCGTGTGCGCACCGGGCTCCGGCGTGACACCGCGGAACCGTGCGTAGACGGCCTCCACGGGCTGCACCCAATCCAGCAGGCCGTCCTCGAGCGTGAGTTTCGGCGCCGACGAGGCTTCGCCCTCCTGCGGCAGGGGGACGGCGGTCCCGTCGGCGATGCCGGCCACGACCTCGGCCGTGAGGCCGGCACCGTCGTCAGCGAGCACCTCGAGCGCGATGTCGGCGTTGGCGTCGGACTGCAGCGGCACAGGTCGCGAGGCGAACAGGTCACCGGCATCCAGCGCGGGAACGAGCCGGAACACGCTCACGCCCAACTCCGGGTCCCCGGCGATGAGCGCACGCTGAACGGGCGCCGCACCGCGCCAGGCGGGCAGCAGCGAGAAGTGCAGGTTGATCCAGCCGTGCTCCGGAGTCGACAGCAGCGGCTCGCGGACGAGTCCGCCGTATGCCACGATCACGCCGAGCTCGGGTCGAAGTGCCGCGATGCGGCCGGTCGCCTCGTCATCCAGACGTGCGGCCTTGATGACCGGCAGCCCCAGCTGCTCCGCAGCCTGCGCGACGGGCGACGGCGTCAGCACCCGCTTGCGCCCGAGCGGCGCATCGGGGCGCGTCACGACGGCCAGGATCTCGTGCTCAAGCGCGAGCGTGCGCAGAGTGGGAATGGCGGCGGCAGGAGTGCCGGCGAAGACGAGTCTCATCAAGGTTCTCCGGAAGGGATGGGTGTCACAGCTCAGGATCGAGGATATCGAGCCGAAGCGAGAGTGGGCTGCGGTTGCTCTGGCCCCGTCCGCGGCGACGCTTCACCGCCTCTGCCACCACCGCGGCACGAAGAGTGGCGGCCACGGTGGCTCCGGCGGCGTATCCGAAGCGCACCAGCGCGCGCACTCGTCCCTCGTCGGTCGCGATCGGAACCGGGCCAAGGATCGCGTCCGACGGAAGCGGCAGCTCGTCAAGCGCGGCCAGCGCACGATCGACGGAGTCGGGCAGCCCCTCGACGAGCGCGACGCGAGCGGCCGGCGGCATGTGCAGCGGGGCACGCTCGGCGAGCTCGGAACGCGCGTAACCGGCCTGATTCCAGGTCGCCAATGCCCTCCCCACCGGGCCATCGACGCCCACGAGGTGGATCGGAGCACCGGGGGCTGCGAGGGCCGCGGCGTTCGACCACCACCGCAGGCAGGACTCGCCGACACGCAGATCGGGTGCCTGCAGCATCCGAGAGCCGTCCAGCAGCACGACAGCACGATAGCCGCCGTCGGCGACGGGTTCCGCGCCGCGCGTCGCGACGACCAGCGCGGGCTTGTCGGACACCGTCTCGACAGGATGGGCGCCGTCGGCGATGATGACCCGCACGCCGGGGAACGCGCGTCCGAGCTCGTCTGCAGTGCGCTCACTGCCCGAGGAAGCGAGTCGCAGCTTCGTCGACGAGCACGAAGGGCAGGTCCATGCACGTGCGGAGCGCCCGCACCACCCGCATACCGGCACTGCCCCGCGATGCCGCGCACCGAGCGGGCCTCCGCAGGGCACGCAGCGCGCCGGAGCACGGCAGTCGGCGCACACCAGACTCGGTGAGAACCCCGGGCGGGAGACCTGCACCAGCACCGGGCCCTCCTCGGTGGCCCTGCGCGCGCTGGCGAAGGCACTGGAATGCACACGCTGCGTCGGCTGCTCCATCTCCTGCGGCGTGCTCAGCACGACTTTGGGCAGCACGCGCCGAGTGGCGTGGATGTCGTTCATCCAACCGCGGGCGACCAGGCGTTCGGCGTCCGTCGTACGGGTGTGCCCCGCCAGCAGCAGTGCAGAGCCCTCCTGCTCCTGGCGCAGCAGCGCGGCATCGCGTGCGTGCACGTACGGGGCGAGCTGCTCGCCGAGCAGCGGATCGCCGTCATCCCAGATCGCCACGAGCCCCGCCTGCACCGGTGCGTAGACGGCCGAGCGATTGCCGACGACGACGCAAGGGGCGTCCTCCAGTGTGCGGAGGAAACCGCGATAGCGGTCGGGGTTGGACTGGCGGGAGTCGTATCGCACGATCGCCTCAGCGGGAAGCAGGGTGTCCAGCGCACTGAGGAGCCTGTCCAGGTCGCGGTGGTCGGGCACGACGAGGATCGTCGAGCGCCCGGATGCCAGCATCCGCGTCGCGGTCGCCGCGAGCAGTTCCGTCCAGCGCAGCACACCGTCACGGATGCCGGGGATCGCCTCGACGGCGCCGCGATGCCCGGCCCCGAGCAGCTCATCGAGATCGGTGTACTCCGCCAGTACGGCATCCGCGCGCTCGATCGCGTCCGCGGTCACCGATGGAGCCTCTGCGTCGGCCTTCCACGCCTTCTCGACGCGCACCTGACGTTTCGGGATGACCAGGCGGAGGATGTCGCTGGCGGATCCGGCCGCACGATCGGCTGTTCTGCGGGCCAGGCGATAGAGCCGCTCCGGCAGCACGGCGGCTGTGGAGACCACGGCTTCGACGGTCGAAAGCGGACGCTCGGCGTCGTCCTCCTCCGCGACCTCGACCACATAGGCGTCGACCATGCGGCCGGCGGTGCGCAGCGGTACGCGCACACGCACACCGATCGGCACGTCGCCGAGCTCTTCCGGCAGCGTGTAGTCGAAGAGTCGATCCAGCTGCGGCAGCGGGGAATCAAGGAGAACCCGCGCGATGCGCCGACTCAACTGCGCGCTCCGTGCGTGGGCATCCGCGCCCCGCGCCCGGACATCAGAGTCCGGCTGCGCGGCGGAGCTCGTCGGCGCGGTCCGTGCGCTCCCAGGTGAAGTCCGCGAGCTCACGGCCGAAGTGACCGTACGCCGCGGTCTGGCGGTAGATCGGGCGCAGCAGATCGAGCTCTTCGATGATCGCCTGCGGCCGCAGGTCGAACACCTGACGGATGGCGTCGGTGATGACCTCGTCCGAGACCTTGCCGGTGCCGAATGTCTCGACGTAGAGCCCCACAGGACGCGCGACGCCGATCGCGTAAGCGACCTGCACCTCGAGCCGCTCGGCGAGGCCTGCGGCGACGGCGTTCTTCGCGACCCAGCGCATGGCGTAGGCGCCGGAACGATCGACCTTCGACGGGTCCTTGCCGCTGAACGCGCCACCGCCGTGGCGCGCCGCGCCTCCGTACGTGTCGATGATGATCTTGCGACCGGTCAGTCCGGCGTCGCCCTTGGGCCCACCCGTGACGAAGGGACCGGCGGGGTTGATGAAATACCGCTCATCAGAAGGCATCTCGAGGCCGGTGCCCTCGAGCACAGGATCGATGACGAGCCGTCGCACCTGCTCCTTGAGCTCGTCCTGCGAGATGTCGGGGTGGTGCTGCGTCGAGAGCACGACGGCGTCGATGGTCTTGGGCGTGAAGCCTTCGTAGCCGAGCGTGACCTGCGTCTTGCCGTCGGGGCGCAGGTAGGCGAGTTCGCCGGAGCGACGCACCGCGGTGAGACGCTCGGCGATGCGGTGCGCCGTGTGGCCGGCCATCGGCATGAGCTCGGGCGTCTCGATCGTCGCGAAGCCGAACATGATGCCCTGATCGCCCGCGCCCAACCCGTCGAGCGCGTCGACCGAACTGCCGTCGCGCTGCTCCTGCGCCTGATCCACCCCGTGTGCGATGTCGCTGGACTGCTCCCCCACCGAGACGCTGACGCCGCACGAGTCGCCGTCGAAGCCGGTCTCGCTCGAGGTGTAGCCGATCCCGTTGACCACCTGACGGACGATCGTGGGGATGTCGACGTACGCCTCGGTGCGGATCTCGCCCGCGACATGCACCAGGCCCGTCGTGACGAGGGTCTCCACAGCGACGCGAGAGCCGGTGTCCTGGGCGATCAGACCATCGAGGATGCTGTCCGAGATCTGGTCGCAGATCTTGTCGGGGTGCCCCTCGGTGACGGACTCAGAGGTGAAAAGGCGCAGCGCGCTCATCGAGGAAGCCGCCTTCACTCAGCGTGGCGAAGGCGAAGCTTGTCCTCGTTGATCTCGTGGAGTGCGATGGTGAGCGGCTTGTCCTCGACCGACGAGTCCACCAGCGGTCCGACGTTGTCGAACAGGTTGCCCTCGTGGAGGTCGGCGTAGTAGTCGTTGATCTGACGCGCGCGCTTGGACGCGTAGATGACCAGCTCGTACTTCGACTCGACGCGGTCGAGCAGGTTGTCGATCGGCGGGTCGATGATGCCCTTGGTGTGGTGTCCGGCCATGGTGGGACCTCCAGATCAGGCGACGGGTTCGTCGCGAAGTCGAATCGGCGGGCGCGCGACCCTTCGACAAGCTCAGGGCCCTTCGACAGGCTCGCGACCCTTCGACAGGCTCAGGGATCGCTCAGCGCGCAGTCGCCTCAGACAATTCTACGACCTCGCGAGCGGCAGTGGCGACGTCCTCGTTCACAATCCGGTAATCGAACTCGCTCTGAGCAGCCAATTCGACCTTGGCGGTGCGCAGTCTGCGGGCGCGTTCCTCGTCGTCCTCGGTGCCTCGGCCGACCAGCCGATCCACCAGTTCGTCCCACGACGGAGGCAGCAGGAAGATGAGCGTCGCAGACGGTTCTGCGGCATGCACCTGGCGCGCTCCCTGCAGATCGATCTCGAGAAGCACGGTCTTGCCTTCGGAGAGAGCCTTGTCGATCGGCGCGCGCGGCGTGCCGTAGCGAGAGCGATTGTGGACGACCGCGTACTCGAGCAGCGCCCCCTCGGCGATCAGCCGATCGAACTCGGCGTCGTCGACGAAGAAGTAGTGCACTCCGTCGATCTCGCCCGGGCGCGGCGGCCTGGTGGTCGCGGACACCGAGAGGTGGATCTCCGGGTGGTTCTCGCGGATGTGCGCTGCGACCGTGCCCTTGCCGACCGCCGTGGGACCGGCGAGCACCAGCAGCCGACTCCGCCCGGACCGTGGCGTCTGCGCGGGAAAGCGTTCATCGAGCCAGCGCTGAAGTGTCACGCGCTGGCGCACTCCGAGCCCGCCGAGCCGCTTCACCGGCGAGATGTCGAGTTCGGCGAGGATGCGATCGCGCTTGCCGACGCCGATGGCAGGCAGCGCGAGCAGGAAATCGGTGATGCGCATGGATCCGGCGACGGATTCCGCGTCGTCGAACGCCTGCGCCGTAATGCTCTGCGGGGCGACGACGCGCATGGTCAGATCGCGTTTGAGGGCGGCTCTGGCGCGGCGCCGTTCGACGGCTCGACGTGCCGCGGCGGCGCGATCGACCTCGGGAACCTTGCGGTCAGACATTCAGTGCCTCCCGGTACTCGGCGGTGCGTGCATCGATCGTCGAGGCGATCGCGTCCGGACCGGCGGAGAGGATGCTGCGACTCTCCGATGCGATGACCATCCAGGCGTGCGCGCCGAATCGTGCACGAAGATCTGCGGGACCCGCGCCCTGCGCGCCGAAGCCGGGGCTGAGGATGGGGGTGGCGGGGGTGAACTCGGCGAGGCCGGCATCCGCCCAGTCCACCGTCGCGCCGATCACGAAACCGAGGCTCGCCCATTCGCCTTCCGGTGTCGACCGGGCGTTGCGTGCGCTGACATCGGCGATGATCGCGGCCGAGACGCTCCGGTCGTCCGCCGCACGTGCACGCTGCACGGTCGCAGCCTCGGGGTTGCTCGTCGCGGCGAGCACGAAGACGCCCTTGCCGGCTTCTTCGGCGAGAGCGAAGGTGCTCGCCAGTGAGCCGACACCGAGGAACGGGTTCACCGTGAGCGCATCCGCCTCGAGCGGCGAACCGGGGGTGAACCACGCCGCGGCATATGCGTCCATCGTCGTGTCGATGTCACCGCGCTTCGCGTCGGCGATCACGACGAGACCCGCGTCGCGCGCTGCGGTGAGCACGTCTTCGAGCGCGGCGAACCCCGCGGAACCGAAGCGTTCGAAGAACGACACCTGCGGCTTCACGAATCCCACTCGTTCTGCCGCAGCATCCACTGTTCGCAGACCTAGTTCGCGCACGCCGGCGGCAGAATCCGCCAGTCCCCAGGACATCAGCAATGCCTGGTGCGGGTCGATGCCGACGCAGAGCGGACCATGGGCGCCAAGTGCAGCCCTGACGCGCTCACCGAAGCGCTCGGTCATAGGGCTGCCTCTCGCTCGGTCGCGTATTCCTGGAGGCTCTTCACATCGAAGCCCTCGTCGGCGGCGTCCATTCCGCTGACGGCGGCACCGAGAACTGCCATCGTAGTGAACAGCGCCTTGTCCGCGGCGACAGCTGCGGCGCGGATCTCGTATCCGTCCGCCCGTGCGGCACCACCGGAGGGCGTGTTGACGATGATGTCGATCTCGCCGTCGTTGATGAGGTCGACGATGTTCTGCTCGCCGCTGTCGAGCGTCTCGCTGTACTTCGACACCACGGTGACCGCGATGCCGTTGCGCGAGAGGATCTCGGCGGTTCCCTCGGTGGCGACCAGGCGGAAGCCGAGCTGCTGCAGACGGTGCGCGGGGAGGATCACGGCACGCTTGTCGGCATCGGCGACCGAGATGAAGACGGTGCCCGAAGTCGGCATGCCCCCATAGGCCGCGGCCTGGCTCTTCGCGAACGCGGTCGGGAAGTCCTTGTCGATGCCCATGACCTCACCGGTCGAGCGCATCTCGGGGCCGAGGACCGAATCGACGATCTTGCCGTCCCTGGTACGGAACCGCTTGAACGGCAGCACGGCCTCCTTGACGGCGACCGGCGCACCGAGCGGTACGCGCGATCCGTCGGAGACAGGCAGCAGCCCCTCGGTCTTCAGCTCGTCGATCGTCGCGCCGACCATGATGCGACTAGCGGCCTTCGCGAGAGGGATGCCGAGCGCCTTCGACACGAACGGAACAGTGCGGCTCGCCCGCGGGTTCGCCTCGATGACGTAGAGCACGCCGGCGCTGATCGCGAACTGCACGTTCAGCAGGCCGCGCACGCCCACGCCCTCGGCGATCGCGAGGGTGGCGATGCGGATGCGGTCGATGTCGCTGCGTCCGAGCGAGATGGGCGGCAGGGTGCAGCTGGAGTCGCCGGAGTGGATGCCGGCCTCTTCGAGGTGCTCCATGACGCCGCCGATGTACAGCTCGTTGCCGTCGTAGAGTGCGTCGACGTCGAGCTCGATCGCGTCGTCGAGGAAGCGGTCGACGAGCAGAGGGGTGCCTGGGCCGACGATGACCTCGCCTGCCGTGCGCACGAAGTAGTCGCGCAGGCTCGCGGTGTCGTACACGATCTCCATGCCGCGGCCGCCGAGCACGAAGCTCGGGCGCACCAGCACCGGGTAGCCGATGTCCTCCGCGATGACGACGGCGCCGTCCGCATCGATGGCCGTGCCGTGCCGCGGGGCGATGAGCCCTGCCGAGTTCAGCAGCTGCGAGAACAGCTCGCGCTCCTCGGCGATGTCGATCGCCTCGGGGCTCGTGCCGAGCACCGTGTAGCCCGCTGCCTCGATGCCCTTGGCGAGCCCGAGCGGGGTCTGTCCGCCGAGCTGGCAGACGACGCCGAGGATGGTGCCGCTGGCGGCTTCGGCGTCGAGCACCTCGAGAACGTCCTCCAGTGTGAGCGGCTCGAAGTACAGCCGGTCGGAGGTGTCGTAGTCGGTGGAGACCGTCTCGGGGTTGCAGTTGACCATGACGGTCTCGTATCCGGCATCCGACAGTGCGAACGACGCGTGCACGCACGAGTAGTCGAACTCGACGCCCTGGCCGATGCGGTTCGGCCCGGATCCGATGATGACGACCTTGGTGCGCTCCGATGGTGCGACCTCGGTCTCGAAGTCGTAGCTCGAGTAGTGATACGGCGTCAGCGCGGGGAACTCCCCCGCGCACGTGTCGACCGTCTTGTACACCGGGCGGATGCCGAAGCCGTGACGGACTCCGCGCGCCTCCGCCTCGCTGATGCCGCGGATCTCGGCCAGCTGCACGTCGGAGAAGCCGTGCTCCTTCGCGTAGCGGAGCGTGGCGGCATCGAGCTCGCCCGCGGTGCGGACGGTCTCTGCGACCTCGTTGATCAGCACGATCTGGTCGAGGAACCACGGGTCGATGGCCGTGGCATCGAATGCCTGCTCGATCGTCGCGCCCTTGCGCAGCGCCTGCTGCAGCACGACGATGCGGCCATCGGTCGGCGTCTTCGAGATCTCGAGCAGCTCGTCGACGCTGCGCGTCTCTTCACCCCAGTGGAAGCTGGAGCCGCGCTTCTCGAGCGAGCGGAGCGCCTTCTGCAGGGCGGTGGCGTAGTTGCGGCCGATCGCCATGGCCTCGCCCACCGACTTCATGGTCGTGGTCAGCGTCGGGTCGGCGGCCGGGAACTTCTCGAACGCGAAGCGCGGCACCTTGACGACCACGTAGTCCAGCGTGGGCTCGAAGCTCGCAGGCGTCACACCGGTGATGTCGTTCGGGATCTCGTCGAGGCGGTAGCCGAGAGCGAGTTTCGCCGCGAGCTTCGCGATCGGGAATCCGGTGGCCTTCGAGGCGAGGGCGCTGGAGCGCGAGACGCGGGGGTTCATCTCGATCACGATGATGCGGCCGTCGGCCGGGTCGATCGCGAACTGGATGTTGCAGCCGCCGGTGTCCACGCCGACGGCGCGGATGATGTCGATGCCGATGTCGCGGAGCTTCTGATACTCGCGGTCGGTCAGCGTCAGTGCCGGGGCGACCGTGATGGAGTCGCCGGTGTGCACGCCGACGGGGTCGACGTTCTCGATGGAGCAGACGACGACCGTGTTGTCGGCGGTGTCGCGCATGAGCTCGAGCTCGTACTCCTTCCAGCCGAGGATCGATTCCTCGAGGAGCACTTCGTTCGTCGGCGAGTCGTGGAGTCCGGCGCCGGCCATCCGGCGCAGGTCCTTCTCGTCGTAGGCGAAGCCGGAGCCGAGGCCGCCCATCGTGAAGCTCGGGCGCACGACGAGCGGGTAGCCGAGCTCGTCGGCCGCGGCGAGCACCTCGTCCATTGTGTGAGCGATGCGACTGGCCGCGACGTCTGCACCGGAGTCGAGCACCAGCTGCTTGAAGATCTGGCGGTCCTCGCCCTTGTTGATGGCCTCGAAGCTCGCGCCGATCAGCTCGACGTCGTATTTCTCGAGGATGCCGTGGTTGTGCAGCTCGATCGCGGCGTTCAGGGCCGTCTGGCCGCCCAGCGTCGGAAGGATCGCATCCGGCTTCTCCTTCGCGATGATCGTCTCGATGACCTGCCAGGTGATCGGCTCGATGTAGGTCGCATCGGCGAAGTCGGGGTCGGTCATGATCGTGGCCGGGTTGGAGTTTACGAGGATGACGCGCACGCCCTCCTCGCGCAGCACGCGACACGCCTGGGTTCCGGAGTAGTCGAACTCGCAGGCCTGACCGATCACGATCGGGCCGGATCCGATGACGAGGACGGAATTGATGTCGTCGCGCTTTGGCATTACTTGGCGTCCTTCTGGGTGGCAACGACCAGGTCACGGAACCGATCGAAGAGGTAGTTGGCGTCGTGGGGGCCGGCCGCAGCCTCGGGGTGGTACTGCACCGAGAAAGCCGGGATGTCGAGAGCGCGAAGACCCTCGACGACGTTGTCGTTGAGGCCGACGTGGCTGACCTCGACCTTTCCGTAGCCGTTCGGGCTGTCGAACGCGCCCTCGAGCGGCGCCTCGACCGCGAAACCGTGGTTGTGTGCGGTGATCTCGACCTTGCCGGTGCTCTTGTCGAGCACAGGCTGGTTGATGCCGCGATGCCCGAAGGGCAGCTTGTAGGTGCCGAGACCCAGTGCGCGACCGAGCAGCTGGTTGCCGAAGCAGATGCCGAAGAACGGCAGGCCGTCATCGAGCACGTTCCGCAGCAGCGCCACGTGCTCGCCCGATGCCGCCGGGTCACCCGGACCGTTGGAGTAGAACACCGCGACCGGATCGACCGCGCGGATGTCCTCGATGGTCGAGGACTGCGGCAGCACGTGCACCTCGAAGCCGCGTGCGGCGAGGTTGTCGATCGTGGCCTGCTTCACGCCGAGGTCGAGCACTGCGAGGTTGCCGATGCGCTCCCCCAGCGCCGTCGTGACCTCGGCGACATCGACCGAGACCTGCGCCGACAGGTTCTGGCCGCTCATCTCGGGGGCCTCCTGCACGCGGCGCAGCTGCTCATCAGCATCCAGCGCGGCGTCCGCGCCGGAGAAGATGCCGCCTCGCATGGAACCGGCGGAGCGGATGTGCCGCGTGATCGACCGAGTGTCGATGCCGCTGATGCCGACGATGCCGTCGCGGACGAGGATCTCGTCCAGAGAGGCGTTCGCGCGCCAGTTCGACACGACACGGGAGGGGTCGCGCACGATGTAGCCGGCGACCCAGATGCGTCGCGACTCGGTGTCTTCGTCATTCATCCCGGTGTTGCCGATGTGGGGCGCGGTCTGCAGCACGATCTGGCCGGCGTAGGACGGATCGGTCAGCGTCTCCTGGTACCCGCTCATGCCGGTCGAGAAGACGACCTCGCCGAGCGTGGTCCCCTGCGCGCCGTATGCGCGCCCGACGTGACGGGTGCCGTCTTCGAGGACGAGGACGGCGGGGTCTGGGAGTGTCATGATTCGGCTCCTGTGTCGTTCGCGGGGATGAGCCGCTGGAGTTCTGAGATGAGGTTCTGGGGATCGCCGGTCGTGACGCGCAGGTACGAGTCGACGATCGTGTCGTCGGACACGTTCCATGCGAGTCGCACGAGACCGTTCGGCTCGACGACACGGTCGATCGTGACCGTCGCACGGTCGACCTGAACGAGTTTCGCGGATGCGAGGAAGACCGTCGGCGCGCCGTCGAGGCAGAGCGCGGCGCCACGATCGGTCACCGCGATCTCACCGCGGGCACGGTATACCAGCGGCGTGATCGCCAGACGTTCGAGCGGCTGGTCGTGGCGTGTCGTCGAGACGTACAGCACCTCGTGCCTGGCCAGGACCTCCGCGTGCTCCGGGACACCCACCGGCGCGACGTGCACGCCGTCGCGTCGCAGGCGTCGTCGCCATGCCAGATACATGGACACCAGGACGAGCACCGCCAGGACGATGGTGATGGCGACAGCGATGTCCCGCATGCTCACTTCCCCTCCCTGCGGTCGCTCGGTGCATCGCATGAGTGGAGTTCTTCGACGACGGCGCCGGATTCGACCGTTACGACGCCGTGGTGGATCGTCCACTCGACGCGGCCGGGAAGGTCGCGCCCGAGATACGGCGAGTTCCGGCTGCGACCGTGCAGATCGGCAGCGGTGAAGGTGCCCTCCCGCGAGGCGTCGTACAGCGTGATCTGCGCAGGCTGACCGGCTTCGAGCGGAGTGCCGTGACCGTCGAGAAGTCCGATGCGTGCGGGCGCCTGACTCATGACGCGGGCGACGTCGGCCCATCCGATCAGGCCGGTCTGCACCATCGACTGATGCACGACGCGCAGCGCGCTCTCGAGGCCGACCATGCCGTTCGCTGCGGCCTGCCATTCGCAGGCCTTGTTCTCGCTGGGATGCGGGGCGTGGTCGGTGGCGACGATGTCGATCGTGCCGTCGGCCAGTCCCTCGCGCACGGCGAGTACGTCCTCTTCGCGACGAAGCGGCGGGTTCACCTTGTACTTCGCGTCATAGCCGCGGACCAGTTCGTCCGTGAGCAGCAGGTGGTGCGGAGTGACCTCTGCAGTGACATCGATACCGCGCTTCTTGGCCCAGCGGATGATGTCGACGGAACCAGCGGTGGACAGGTGGCAGACGTGCAGGCGTGAGCCGACGTGCTCGGCGAGGAGCACATCGCGCGCGATGATCGACTCCTCGGCGACGGCCGGCCATCCTGCGAGTCCCAGCTCTGCGGAGACGACGCCCTCGTTCATCTGGGCGCCCTCGGTCAGCCGGGGATCCTGTGCATGCTGGGCGATGACACCGCCGAAGGACTTCACGTACTCGAGTGCGCGGCGCATGATCAGCGGATCGAAGACGCAGAATCCGTCGTCGCTGAAGACGCGCACCTTGGCGCGCGAGGTGGCCATGGCGCCGAGCTCAGCGAGGCGTTCGCCCTTCTGCCCGACGGTGACGGCGCCGATCGGCTGCACGGTGGCGTAGCCCGCCGCCTCTCCGAGGGCGAGTTCCTGCTCGACGACGCCGGCGGAGTCGGCGACCGGTGACGTGTTCGGCATCGCGAAGACCGCGGTGAACCCGCCGGATGCTGCCGCCCTGGTGCCGGTGAGGATCGTCTCGGACGCCTCATAACCAGGCTCGCGCAGGTGCGTGTGCAGGTCGACGAGGCCCGGCAGTGCGACGAGGCCCTGCGCGTCGATGACTCGGGCGCCGGCCCGGCTGAGCCCGCTGCCGATCTCGGCGATGACGCCGTTCTCCACCACGATGTCGGCGCTGTCCGCGCCGAGAAGCTGTGCCCCGGTGATCACGAGGGTGTCCATCAGCTGCCTTCTCCTCGTTCGTCGTCTCGTTCTCCTGCCAGCAGCAGGTAGAGCACCGCCATGCGCACTGACACCCCGTTGGTGACCTGTTCCAGCACCGTCGAGCGCGGCGAGTCCGCAGCTTCGGCGGAGATCTCCAGGCCGCGATTCATGGGTCCGGGGTGCATCACAATGCTATCGTCCGCAAGCGTGGCCGCACGCACGGCGTCCAGCCCCCAGCGCCGGGAATACTCCCGCTCACTCGGGAAATACGCGGCGTTCATGCGTTCCAGCTGAATGCGCAGCATCATCACCGCATCCGGACCGTCGGCGAGAGCCTCGTCGAGGTCGTAGACCACGCGCACCGGCCACTGCGACACGTTTTGCGGCACCAGCGTCGGCGGCGAGACGAGCGTGACCTCGGCGCCGAGTGTCGTGAGGAGCCAGACGTTCGAGCGCGCGACGCGCGAGTGCAGCACATCCCCCACGATCACGACGCGGATGCCGGAGAGGTCTTGGCCGCGGCTATCGGCCCCGAATCGGCGCTTGCGGATCGTGAAGGCGTCGAGCAGCGCCTGGGTCGGATGCTCATGCGTGCCGTCGCCGGCGTTGATGACGCCCGCGGTGATCCAGCCGCTGGTCGCGAGTGTGCGCGGGGCGCCGGAGGCGTGGTGGCGGATGACGACGGCATCCGCGCCCATGGCCTGCAGAGTCTGCGCGGTGTCCTTGAGACTCTCGCCTTTCGAGACGCTCGACCCCTTGGCGGCGAAGTTGATGACGTCGGCGGAGAGGCGCTTCGCGGCGGCTTCGAACGATATGCGCGTGCGTGTGGAGTCCTCGAAGAACAGGTTGACCACGGTCTTGCCGCGCAGCGTCGGCAGTTTCCTGTTCTCGCGGGTCTGGGTGTCGGACATGTCCTCTGCGACGTCGAGGATGCGCAGTGCGCTCTCGCGATCGAGGGTGCGGGTGTCGAGGAGGTTCCTCATTCTCCGATCGTCACCTCCTCTGCGCCATCGTTCTCGAACAGGCGCACGTTCACGCGCTCCTGGCGGGAGGACGGAATGTTCTTGCCGACGAAGTCGGGACGGATGGGGAGCTCGCGGTGACCACGATCGACGAGGATCGCCAGACGCACGGTCGACGGGCGGCCGATCGACTGGATCGCGTCGAGGGCGGCGCGGATGCTGCGCCCGGAGAACAGCACGTCGTCGACGAGCACGACCGTCTTGCCGTCGATGCCGCCGGCGGGGATGTCGGTGGGCTGCGGCGACCTGGTGGGCTGTTTCGCTAGATCGTCGCGGAACAGGGTCACATCCAGGGAGCCGGTCGCGACCGAGGTCTGGGAGATGCTGCTGACCAGCGCGCCGAGGCGATGTGCGAGAGTGACGCCGCGGGTCGGGATGCCCAGCAGGACGAGGTTCTCGGCTCCTCGATTGGATTCGAGGATCTCATGCGCGATACGGGTCAGAGCCCGCGAGATATCGGCTTCATGCAGCACAGTTCGTGCGCTCATTCACCGCTCCCTTCTCCGCCTCTCCGGACGGTGTTAAAGGTTGCTTGCTCGTATCAGTCTAGGGGTCGGTTCAGGCGCCGACGACCTCGACGCCGCGCTCGCGCGCGACATCCGCGAGGCGACGATCGAACGTGGCGAGCGTAGCGCCGTTGGATTCTGCACCCGCGAGGACACAGCAATCCGGCATCTTCAGACCGGTTTCGGCGCGTAGAAGCGCGAGGCGCCGGGGCTCGTCAATGGGTGCTTGCAACCGCTCGACGCCAAGAGTACCGATTGCTCGTTCTGCGACATCGATCACATTCCGCTTCGCCGGTCCGACCAGGCTCTCCGCGATCGAGATCTGATGCATCGCCAGTTCCTCTTCTGTGTCGAGAAGCTCCATCGTTGCTGTTGCATGTGCATCGCCTTCAAGAAGGTGCGCAATCATCACACTTGCGTCCAGGACGATCATTCCGGCCAGTCCTTTCGGAGATCATCGAGATATCCCGGCGGGTAGACGTCAGGGCCGAAGATGCCCCGAGTCTCGTCGAGCGCTCTGCGTCGCGCGACACGACGGGCTGCGCGAACGGCCGCGAGCGACTGTCCCCCTTCGACAGCGAGCCTCGCCACCAGTTCGGAACGCGGGACTCCGGGCCATTCTTCGGCGGCGAGTTCGAGCGCATCGCGCAACGCGGGCGTCTGCGTGACTTGGATGCGGGTCAATGTCGTGGGCATGACGCCACTGTACCACCGACATCATCAGTGGTACAGGAGCATGCGAACGCCTTGCGCGGCGGAGACGAGCGCTGCACGCTGCGCACATGAGCGACACTCAGAGAACCGCGACGGAGACCACAGGTTCACGTCGCCGTGCGGAATCGTACGACCGCGCCGACTCGGCGAGGTACTCGGGGCGCTTGTGACGCCGGCTGTGATCCTCGCGTCGATTCCGGTCGCCCTGCTGGTCGATGCGAACATCGCGAAGCTGACCTGGGCCGCACTCATGGTACTCAACCCCGTGGTCGCTGTGCTGCTCGCACGGCGACCGGTCCCCTCGACGTGAGGCTCAGGCGCCCAGGCGCAACGCCGCGTCGGTGACTTCGTCGACCTTCGTGGCGCGGATCGGATGACCGGTGGTGGTCAGGCACTTGCCGGTCTTCAGGTCCCACTTCCAGTCGTGCATGCTGCAGGTGAGCACGCCCTCGTCATCGACCTTGCCGGTCTTGGTGAGGTCGGCTCGAAGGTGCGGGCAGCGGCGCTGGACGACCCAGTCGCCGACTTCAGCATCCTCGGTCTGATCTGTCTGCTCGGAGTACCAGTTCTCGACGTACTCGATGCGATCCACTGACAGGCACTTGAGGAACGTCGTGAGGAACTCGTTGAACTTGCCGCTGCGGCCGACATGGAACTGCATCGACAGGAAGATCGAGTTCGACCAGTCGATCTCGTGATCGCGGATGTTGGTGGAGACCAGATCGGCGGGGATCGTGTACCAGTAGATGCACTCCTCCCCCGCGTACTCGCGGACCTTGGCCCGCGGGAAGTCGACCACCATGTCCAGATCGCCGATGCGGAACCGCACGCAGCCGCCGACGCCGAGGCGGATGGTGCGCGACTTCTTCAGCAGCGGTTCCCACCACGCCTTGAGGGTCGCGAGCATCTCGTCCGGCGCGATGACGCCCGCACGGGAGGCCTCCTCGTCGCGGATCTCCTGCTGGCGGCTCGCGCGCTGCGACTCGAGGTACTCCCACTTCTCATCGAACACGTGGGCGATCTCGGCATCCGTGTACAACGTCTGCGTGATCGTCATGTCGGCGTGATCGAGTTCGACGACCGTCCCGGGCACGAAGAGCTGCCCGTCGTACTGCGGCGCCTGCTCCTTCAGATGCGCGATGAACTGCTTCTGGTCCGTGAAGATCGAGTCGTCATCGAGTCCGAAGCCGTTGTACTTGAACAGCTCGTCGCGCAGGAACATCGGCGGACCGGCCATCGGGAACACATGAGGCGCATCGACCTTCTCGATGTAGAACATCGCCCGCTTGTTCTGCGCATCGCGCTTGAGGCGCGCGAAGTTCTGCTTCGCGTCCTGCGGCAGGTCGTAGACCATGGGCCACCAGATCGCTCCTGAGGTCTGCGTGAAGTACGCATCGGGCTTGCCGAAGCTGAGGAGCTTCTCGAGGTCGAGCGGGTGCGAATCGTTCTGGTTGAGCACGGATGCCGTGCCGTCGTCGACGCTGAGCGACGAGTCGCCGATCGGGCCGTCGCTGGGGGCACGCAGCGGCGTGATCATGATCTTCAGCTCACCGCGTTCGATGACCTCACCTGCCGGCGCATAGGTGATGTTCTCGTACCCGAGCGCGCGGATGTCCTTCTCGAGATCGTCGATCGGATAGTCAGGCAGCAGCACCTCGATGTCCTTGCGGATGTACCGCTCGAGAAGCGCGGGATCGAAGTGATCGCGATGGCGATGCGAGATGTACAGGAAGTCCGCCTCGCGTCCCAGCTTCTCCCAGTCGAGACCGCGGTTGTCGGGGAACGGGAACCAGGAGCCGTAGAACGAAGGGCCCATCACCGGGTCGCAGATGATGTTTCCGCCGACCGTCTCGATGAACATTCCGGCGTGGCCGAGCCCCGTGATCCGCATTGCGCTCCTTCTGAGATTGACCTCACGATTGTACCCGGGGGCCACTGAGCGCGCAGTGCGACCGGGCAGGGCGGGACGATCTCGCTGGTGGGCTCAGCGGACCGCGGCCGCACGCACCTGCACGATCGCCGTCTTGAACTCCGGCATCGCCGAGACGGGGTCGGTGGCATCGCTCGTCAGCAGGTTCGCACTGTGGGCGCCGGCGAAGTGGAACGGCAGGAACACTGTATCCGGCCGGATGGAGACACTCGTCGCGACCTTCGCCGTCACGGTACCGCGGCTGTTCTCGAGCGTGGCCCGGTCTCCGTCGCCGAGTCCGCGGTCAGCCGCGGTGGATGGATGCATCGTCACTTCGAGAGCATCGCGCGCGGCCATCAGCTCCGGCACCCGCCGCGTCTGCGCACCGGACTGGTAGTGCTCGAGCAGACGTCCGGTGATGAGCGTGAGTTCTGATCCGGTCGCCGCACTCTCGAGGCGGACGCCGACTGACACCGGCACGATCCGGGCTCGGCCGTCGGGATGCCGGTACCCGCCGAGCAGCGGGCGCGGTGTGCCCTCGCTTCCGCTCGGGTACGGCCAGTACGCCTCGGTGTCATCGTCGAGAAGTTCATGGCTGAGCCCGGAATAGTCGGCGACACCACCCGCGGAGGCGCGCGCCAGCTCGTCGAACACCAGGGCCGGATCGACGTCGAAGCGACCCGGCGCATCCAGCCGACGGGCGAGCTCGGCGAAGATCCACAGCTCGCTGCGCACGCCGCCGGGCGGATCGACCGCACGCCTGCGACGGATCACCCGGCCCTCGAGGTTCGTCATCGTGCCCTCCTCCTCCGCCCACTGCGTGACCGGCAGGACGATGTCCGCCATCGCCGCGGTCTCGGAGAGGAAGAAGTCGCAGACCACGAGAAGATCCAGGCGTGCGAGCCGATCGCGCACGGCGCCCGCATCGGGTGCGGAGATGACGGGATTGGACCCGTGCACCAGCAGTGCGCGGATCCCATCCGGCTCGTCGATCGAGGCCAGCAGCTGCACGGCAGGCAGACCAGGACCGGGCAGGTCCTCTGCCTGTACTCCCCATATCGCAGCGACATGGGCTCGTGCGACCGGATCCGTGATCTTGCGGTACCCGGGCAGTTGATCGCACTTCTGACCGTGCTCGCGGCCGCCCTGCCCGTTGCCCTGCCCGGTGAGCGTGCCGTAGCCGCTGCCCTGTCGCGTGGGAAGTCCGAGGATCAACGCCAGGTTGATGGCGGCGGTCGCTGTATCGGTGCCGTTCGAATGCTGCTCGACACCGCGCCCAGTGAGGATGAAGGTCTCCTCCCCTTCCGACAGGCGCCGCGCCACATCTCTCAGCACGGCGACAGGCACGCCGGTCACCTGCTGCACGCGGGCCGGCCACCATGCGGCGACGCTGCGGCGCAGGTCATCGAATCCCAGGGTGTGCTCCTCGATCGCTGTGGCGTCGTACAGCCGTTCCACGATCACGATGTGGGTGAGGCCGAGCAGCAGCTCGAGGTCGCTCCCCGGCGCAGGCGCCAGGTGTGTCCCCTGCCCTTCTTCGGTCAGTCTCGCCGTCGCACTGCGACGCGGATCGACCACGATGAGGCCGCCGGCCTCACGGACGCCGGCGAGGTGCGAAAGGAAAGGCGGCATGGTCTCTGCGACGTTCGAACCGAGCAGCAGCACGGTCTTCGCCGCGTCCAGGTCGGTGAGCGGGAACGGCAGTCCGCGGTCGATGCCGAACGCGCGGTTCGCGGCTGCGGCGGCGGACGACATGCAGAAGCGTCCGTTGTAGTCGATGCGCGATGTACCGAGCGCGATACGCGCGAACTTGCCCAGCTGATAGGCCTTCTCGTTCGTGAGACCGCCTCCCCCGAACACGCCGACGCTGTCCCGTCCGTGCTGGCCCTGCAGTGCACGAATGCGCCGAGCGAGAATGTCGAGCGCCACTGACCACTCCGTCGGCACGAGCTCACCGTGCGCGTCACGGACAAGAGGTGTGCGGATGCGGTCGTCCGAGTCGAGCAGCGTCGAAGAGGTCCAGCCCTTCCTGCACAGACCGCCGCGGTTGGTCGGGAAGGAACGGCCGGTGACCGTCAGGGAAGGCTCATCGATCGCGGCGTCCAGGGCTCTGGGCGTGAGCGTCATCGCGCACTGCAGAGCGCAGTACGGACAATGCGTGTGCGTATCGACACTCATGCCGGTGCGACCTGCGCGGAAGAGGTGAATCGCTCGATGAGTTCGACCAGGCGTGGCTTGCATCCGCCGCAACCGGTGCCCGCACGAGTGTCGCGTCCCAGGCAGGCCACGGTGTCATTGCCCCTGGCCACAGAGTCCCCGATCGCCTCCACGTTCACGCCGTTGCACAGGCACACCGTCGTCTCGGGAGCGAACGCGTCTGAACGTGCGATTGCGCTGTCGTCCGCACCGTCCATCCGCAGCAGCAGCGAACGATCGGCCGGCAGTTCCCCTCGTCGGTCGTACAGCAGCGTCAGCTCGGCCGCTGTGCGGGGCATCCCGACGCTCGCGAAGGCTTGGAGAACACCGCCGCTGGTGACCAGCTTGAGATAGCGGCCGTGCTGAGGATCGGCCCACTGCGCGACGTGACGCAGTGGCGCAGAGTCGTCGGGCGGCGATGCATCCCAGATGTCGACGTCGACGTCACCCACTGCCGCGACATCCACCCTGTCCGCCTTCAACATGACGACGCAATCCCGCTCCGCCGGTGGCGCCGCGGGAAGAGCAGCACAGGCGGATTCAGCCACGAGGCGACGGGCGAGCCACTCGGCCTGCCGCCATCCGGGACCGATCAGTCCGGAAGGCGCACCGGGCAGGCGCGTCAGTGCATTCGTCTCAACCGTGCGCTCCACGACGTGCGCGCAGTCGCCGATCGCGAAGACATCGTCGTCGCTCCAGGAACGCAGCTGTTCGTCGACCACGATCCCTGCCGCCGTGCGGATACCCGCTGCGGTCGCGAGCTCAGCTCGGGCTCCGACTCCGCACGACAGCACCAGCAGGTCGCCGCGAACGTAGTTGCCGTCTGCCGTGAC
The DNA here is from genome assembly GCF_000763375.1 of Microbacterium profundi. Lineage (NCBI taxonomy): Bacteria > Bacillati > Actinomycetota > Actinomycetes > Micrococcales > Microbacteriaceae > Microbacterium > Microbacterium profundi. The sequence continues at coordinate 112,498 of NZ_JPSY01000003.1, forward strand.
CAGCGCGTCGAATGCCGGCTCCCCGTCGTCGCCCGTGCGGAAGCCGACAGATTCGGCACGGCTGTGCGCGTACACCTCGACGCCCGCCTCCCGCAGTGCGCGCGAGAGCACGATGCCAGCGCCTCGGTCGAGACTGCGGGGCATGGGCGTCGCCCCGTGATGCACCACCGCGACCTCTGCGTCCGCACCGGCCGCCAGCAGAGCGAACTCCAGCCCGAGCACACCGGCGCCCAGCACGACCAGTCGCGCCCCTTCGCTCACTGCCGCACGAACACGCTCGGCGTCTGCGAGATCTCGCAGCACCGTCACCCCGTTCGGAAGCACGGGATCCGCGCCGATGACGCTGGCACCCGATCTGGCCAGCGAGTCGACGTCGAAGGCAGGCCGGTGGATACCGGTCAGCGTGGGTATGTTGGCGCGCGCGCCGGTCGCGAGCACCAGTCGGTCGTAGGCCACCCGCTCACCGTTCGAGAGCTCTATCTGCTTGATCGTCCTGTCCACGCTGACTGCCCTGGTGCCGAGGCGCACGTCGACCCCCGCCCGCATGCTCTCCTGCGGATCGTGCAGGGTGATGCCCGCGGCATCCGCTCTGTCGACCGCCAGTTCGGCGACGAGAACACGGTTGTACGGCGCATCCGACTCAGCCCCGATCACGGTGAGAGCCATCGAACCGGTCTTGACCGCAGGAAGCAGTTCCTCGCACAGCCGCGCGCCGACGGGGCCGAACCCGACGATCACGACTCGGAGCGGTGGAGCGCCTTCCGACACGTTCAGATCCGCCGTCCGTCGAGCGAGGCCCGTGGCACGGCGTATGCGAGGGCTGTGATGATGAGGAGTACGAGGTAGGCGATGCCGAACCCGACGAACGCGGCCTGGTACCCGCCCGAGGCGAGCTGCGAAGCGTTCAGCACCTGGGGCACGACGAAGCCGCCGTACGCTCCGATCCCGGCGATGAGTCCGAGTGCTGCTGCGGCACGACGCGCCACCATCGCAGCGTCGCCCTCTCGTCGCGCGATCGCCCTTGCGGAGAAGACGATGGGGATCATCCGGTACGTCGAGCCGTTCCCCACTCCGGTGGCGGCGAACAGCACCAGGAAGCAGACGAGGAAGAGCCAGAACTGCTCGAGCGCGAGCACACCGAGAATGCCGAATGCGCCGACGGCCATCACGGCGAAGGCCGCGATGGTCACCCGGGCGCCGCCGAAACGGTCGGCCAGACGCCCGCCCAGCGGTCGGAAGACGGAGCCGACGAGCGCGCCGAGGAACGCCAGGGACACGACGGCGGCGCCGACATGCAGACTTGAGAACTCGGGAAACTCATCCACGATCAGCTTCGGGAAGACGCTGGAGAATCCGATGAACGATCCGAAGGTGCCGATGTACAACAGTGAGAGCAGCCACAGGTGCGGTTCTCGCAACGCCGCTGCCGATCCCGCGAAATCGGCCTTCGCCGAGGACAGGTTGTCCATGTACCGCCAGGCACCCCAGGCAGCGAACAGGATGAAGGGCACCCACATCCAACCGGCCAGTGGCAGACCGAGACCGATCCCTGCACCGATCGAGACGACGACCGGCACGAAGAACTGTGCCACCGAAGTGCCGAGGTTGCCGCCCGCGGCGTTGAGGCCGAGAGCCCAGCCCTTCTCCCGCTGAGGGAAGAAGTACGTGATGTTCGCCATGGAGCTGGCGAAGTTGCCCCCGCCGAAGCCTGCGAGCCCGGCGATCACCAGCATCAACCAGAACGGCGTCTCAGGGTTGCCGACCGCGACCGCCAGCAATGACGCTGGGATCAGCAGCAGCACAGCGGAGACGATCGTCCAGTTGCGTCCGCCGAAGCGCGGCACCATGAACGTGTACGGAAAGCGCAGCGTCGCGCCGACGAGGCTCGGCACTGAGAGCAGCCAGAACGTCTCCGCGCTGGTGAAGGTGAAGCCCGCAGCAGGCAGCAGCACGACGACGACGCTCCACAGCTGCCAGACGATGAAGCCGAGGAACTCCGCGTATATCGACCAGCCGAGGTTGCGTCGTGCGATTCGGCGGCCCTCGGTGCGCCAGAACTCGGAGTTCTCGGCGTCGAACCCGTCGACCCACCGTCCCGGCCGGCGAGTGAGCACGACCGGACGTGCGTGCTGATCCTGTGTTGCTGCGACGGACGAGATGACCACGGCTGACCCCCTGATGCGCGCGGGTCCGAGACTTCCGGACGGTACGGCATCGACGATAGGAGGACGCTGTTTCGGGAGATCGCGGGATTCGTTTCCGGCGCGTCACTTCTGCGTCACCTGCGCGGATGGGCTCCGTGAGGCGCGTGTCATGTCGTCGTAACACGCGCTGCGCCGGCACCCGCACGCAGCCCTCAGCTCTCGAACAGTCCCCTGATGTCGTCGGCGGTGAGCGACTGGGCGAACATCTCCTCGTCGTCCATGACCGCCGTGAACAGGCGCGCCTTGCGCTCCTGGAGGGCGAGGACCTTCTCCTCGATCGTTCCGGAGGAGATCATCCGGTACACCATGACCGGGTTCTGCTGACCGATGCGGTGCGTACGGTCCACCGCCTGCGCTTCGGCGGCCGGGTTCCACCATGGATCCAGCAGGAATACGTAATCGGCTTCGGTGAGGGTGAGGCCGAATCCGCCCGCCTTCAGGCTGATGAGGAACACGGGCTGCTCGCCTGCGCGGAAGGCGTCGATGACCTGGGGCCGCCTGGTCGTCGATCCGTCCAGGTACGCATACGCGATGCCGGCGTGATCGAGCCGCGCTGCCGCCTCCTTGAGGAACGAGGTGAACTGGCTGAACACGAGTGCGCGGTGGCCTTCTGCCTGCAGCTCCTGTACATGCTCGAGAAGTGCATCCAGCTTGCGGGAGCCGATCTTCGCGTCCGCGGGGTCGACGAGTCCGGGTGACAGGCTCAGCAGACGGAGCATCGTGAGCGAGCGGAACACGATGAAGCGATTGCGGTCGAGATCCTCCAGCAGACCCAGCACCTTCTGCCGCTCGCGCTGCAGCACCACGTCGTACAGGGCCCTGTGCGACGGGCTGAGCTCGACGTGCAGCTGCTGCTCCTGCTTCTCTGGAAGGTCTGCGGCCACCAGCTGCTTGGTCCGGCGCAGCATGAGCGGACGGATGCGGCGGCGGAGCCGTTCCAGGCGCCGCTGCCGGTACTCGCCGCCCTCCTCGTTCTCCGGAACCTTGCCCTTCTCGATGGGCTGCACGTAGTCCTCGCCGAACTTCCTGGCCGACGCGAACAGGCCGGGAGCCGCGAGCTTCAACAGCGCCCAGAGATCGGTGAGGCTGTTCTCCATCGGGGTGCCGCTCACGGCGTACACGACATCGGCCTTCAGCGCCGCGACGGCGCGGTGCTGCTTCGTCTTGGGGTTCTTCACGAACTGCGCCTCGTCGAGGATGAGGCCGGCCCATCGGGTCTCAGCGAATTCCTTCTCGTCAAGACGCACCAGGGTGTACGAGGTGATGACGAGGTCGGCGCCGTGGGCAGCATCCGTCATCACTTCACGTTTGACGCTGCTGCTGTCGATCACGCGCACGCGCAGGCCGGGAGCGAATCGCGCGGCTTCGCTCTGCCAGGAGCCGAGCACGGACGTGGGGGCGACGACGAGGAACGGCCGCTTCTCCCCCGCCTCCTTCGCGTGCAGCACGAGCGAGAGCAGCTGGATGGTCTTGCCGAGTCCCATGTCGTCGGCGAGGATGCCGCCCAGGCGATGCGTCCACAGGAATGCGAGCCAATCGAATCCGGTCCTCTGGTACGGCCGCAGCTCGGCCACGAGCCCCGCGGGCACGGGTGTCGACGGCACCTCGGTCGCCTGACGCAGTCCCTCGGCTGTGGCACGCCAGCTCACAGCGGGGAGCGCTTCGTCCGCGAGGTCTTCGAACTCCTGCCACAGATCGGTCTGGTAGCGGCTGATGCGCGGGCCGGTCTCCCATTCCTGCAGCTCTGAGGCCTCGTCGATCAGCTCACGGAGCCGGTCGAGCGCGGGGTGATTGAGAGACAGATAACTGCCGTCGACGAGCAGCAGCTTGCGCCTGCCCTTCGCCATCGCCGTGAACAACGGAGTGAACGGGATGGTGCGCCCGTCGATCTTCACGAGCACCCCGAGATCGAACCAGTCGGCGTCGACGGTCTCCACGGTCGAGACGGTGATCTCCGGGATGCCGGTGATCTCCTGGTAGTCCTTGCGCGTGCCGTTCTCGATGATGCTGACGCCCTGAGCCTGGAAGGCGGGAACGACGTGCGCGACGAACTCGGCGGCGTCGATGTCGTGCAGCGTCGCGGATGCCGTGAAGACCGAGTCGGAGAGCTGCTGCCAGATCTGCTCGATCTCGCTCTGACGCTCCCGTTCGGCGGGCGCGTCGCGCACGGCATCCGCTGTCGGCGAGAGCGGGAATCTTCCGTGGCCCTTGTACGTCCATTCGAATGCGTAGTCGATCGTGTCGCCGCTGCGGAACGTCACGACCAGAGTCGGCTGCGGCAACGGCACAGCGGGCAGCTTCACCGCGCCGACGGTACGGATCGGCGCGCGTCTCGCCAGCGCAGGGTACGCCTCACGCAGGAACGCCGCTTCGTCGGCCTTGGTGACGGTGATCGCGCCCTGCGCCTTCAGGAGCGTGTGGACGGGGTCGCTGAGCTCGACCTCGGCCAGCGTGAGGGCGATGCGGCTGCCGATCGACTCGGCCGTGTAGATCCCCGAGTGTCCGATGGCCCGCACGGACGCAGTCGGAACCACCCGCTCGTCGAGGATGACCTCCGCGCCGATGCTGAGCGCGCCGTCGTCGTTCCGCGTGAACTCCGCCGCGACGGACGCCGCCTCGCCGAGCGCCACGGTCGTGCTCTTCCGTGTCGACACCAGAGGGATGCCGAGTCCGGGTGCCTGGCGAAGATGGCCCCACAGCAGCGAGGATTCGATCAGATCCATCGAGAGCCAGTCCCCCGCGGTGCCCGACAGCAGGGAGTCGCGTGAGAGGCTCAGCAGGTCGGCGAACCAGCGCACGCGCTCGCGACCGAACTGAGCAGCCGAGCGGCGCACCGAGTCCCATGACACATCGCCCTGGATCCAGGAACCGGTCGCCGCGCTGCGCATGAGCGGACGGATGCCGAGCAGCAGTTCGCCTGTTCCCTTGGCGAGGTCGCGCGGGGTGGCGGGGCGCACCGGTCGCGGCGACCAGTGGTGCGCTCCACCGGCCGCCCGCTGGCGCAGTTCCACTCCGAGCGCGATGTCCGTCGAGCCGTCGGCAGAGGCGGAGGGAACGAGGGCACGCCAGGCGGCGGGTCTCGGCCGGTCGTCGACGACCGCCGGCGACTGCAGGGCATCGTCATTGTTCACGAGGAGCGTCGCGACGATGTGCTTGCAGCCCTGCGCCACCGGGCACGAGCAGAATGCCGATGCCACGGCGGCGGTCACACCCCTTGCGGAGAAGCGGACCGAGCAGCGGTACGCGTGGCCGGCCGACCCCGCCACGACCGATGTCAGTACTCGCTCGGCATCGTCCCACGCGGTGCGTGTCACCATGCCCGAACGCTGATACGACAGACCGCGGCGGTACCCGCCGTCGTCCGTCAGAGCACGGATGACAGCGGGATCGACGTACGGCGCTGGCATACCGGCATCCTCTCGTCGAGCATCGACGCTGCACTCCCAGGATGCGCGTGCGCGCATCCATCGGGTCAGCCGGCTCGGGCCACCCTCGCGAGTACGCCGTGCACGAATGCGCCGGAGTCGTCGGTCGAGAACTCCTTGGCGAGCTCAACCGCCTCATCGATTGCGACCGCGGTCGGCACCTGCTCGTTGTGCAGGATCTCCCACACGCCGATGCGCAGCAGGGCGCGGTCGACGGCGGGCATCCGCTCGATCTTCCAGTCACGGCTGTGCGTCACGATGTGCTCGTCGATCTCGTCGCGGTGATCGACGATGCCGTCGACGATCTCGCGCGCGTACAGCCAGGAGGCCTCGCGAGCGGGTTCGCCGGCGGCGCGCTTGGCTTCTGCGGCGAGAGCGACAGCGAGGTCGTCTCCACGGACGTCCGAGGAGAAGAGGATGTCGAGTGCGCGCTTGCGCGCCTTCGTCCGAGCGCCCACGCCTTACTTCTCGCGACCGAGGTACTCACCCGTGCGGGTGTCGACCTTGATCTTCGTTCCGGTCTCGATGAACAGCGGCACCTGCATCTCGTACCCGGTCTCCACCGTCGCAGGCTTCGTGCCTGCCGAGGAACGGTCGCCCTGCAGGCCGGGCTCGGAGTACGTCACCTCGAGCGTGACAGATGCGGGGAGGTCGATGTAGAGCGGATTGCCGTTGTTCAGGGCGATCGTGACCTGCTGGTTCTCCAGCAGGAAGTTCTTCGCGTCGCCGACCGTGGCCGCACCGACGGTGATCTGGTCGTAGTCGGTCGTGTCCATGAACACGAAGCCGTCGCCGTCCGCGTACAGGTAGGTGAAGTCACGGCGATCGACGTTCTCGATCTCGATCTTCGCGCCGGCGTTGTACGTGCGGTCCACGGTCTTTCCCGAGACGACGTTCTTCAGCTTGGTGCGCACGAACGCGCCGCCCTTGCCAGGCTTGACGTGCTGGAACTCTATGACGTTCCAGAGCTGTCCGTCGATGCTGAGGACGACGCCGTTCTTGATGTCTGCGGTGGATGCCATGCGCTGAGAGTTCCGTTTCCGTTGGTGAGGGGCCGGTCTTCACCGTTTCGGGTTTCACCCTGTCCGGGTTCGATGAGTGCGGCCGACAGTCGATTCTACGGGATGAGCGCCGTGAGCTGACGTACAGCGTTCGCGTAGCCGTCCACGCCCTCCCCGATCACGCGCACTGCTGCGACATCCTCGAGGTAGGAGAAGTGCCGGAACTCCTCACGCGCGTGCACGTCTGAGACGTGCACCTCGGCGAACGGCAGGAACACGCCGGTGAGCGCGTCGCGCAGAGCGACGGAGGTGTGCGTGAGCCCGCCGGGATTGATCACGATCGCGGCGCAATCCTCACGGGCCGCGTGGATCGCGTCGATCAGCACGCCCTCATGGTTGCTCTGGATGCTGCGCACCTCGAACCCCGCCTCTGCCGCGGCATCGCGCGTGATCCGCTCGACGTCCGCGAGGGTTGCGGAACCGTACACCTCCGGTTCGCGGGTGCCCAGCAGATTGAGGTTCGGTCCGTTGACGAGCAGGATGCGGCGGCTCATGCCCCGACCTCCTGGTAGGCGGCGAAGAGCAGCGATTCGTCCGGCGCCTGCAGCACTGTGGGCTTGGCGATGTCGTCGAGAACGATGAAGCGCAGCATCCCGCCTCTGCTCTTCTTGTCGCGCTGCATGGTCGCCAGCAACGTTTTCCAAGCACCGGCGCGGTAGGTCGTCGGCAGGCCGAGGGACTCCAGCACGGTGCGATGGCGGTCGGCGACGTCATCGGAGAGCCGGCCGGCGAGCCGGGAGATCTCGGCCGCGAACAGCATCCCGACCGAGATCGCCGCGCCGTGGCGCCAGCGGTACCGCTCGGCGTGCTCGATCGCGTGGCCGAGGGTGTGGCCGTAGTTGAGGATCTCGCGCTGACCGGCCTCGCGGAAGTCATCAGACACGACCTGCGCCTTCATGTCGATCGCGAGTTCGATCGTACGACGGAACTCTTCGGTCGTCGTGTCGACGGCACGGGAGGGGTCGGCCTCGATGATGTCGAGGATCTCCGGCGACCAGATGAAGCCGGCTTTGACCACTTCGGCGAACCCTGCCGTGGCCTCGTGGGTGCTGAGGCTGCTCAACTCGTCGAGGTCGCCGATGACGGCGCGCGGTGCCCAGAAGGCGCCGACGAGGTTCTTGCCCTCTGCGGTGTTGACGCCGGTCTTGCCGCCGACCGAGGCGTCGACGAGGCCGAGCACAGTGGTCGGCACCTGCACGATCTGCACGCCGCGCAGCCACGTGGCCGCGACGAAGCCGGCGAGGTCGGTCACGGACCCACCGCCGTATCCGACGACGGCATCGGTGCGCGTGAAGTCGGACTGGCCCATGATCTGCCAGCAGAACGCGGCGACCTCGATGCGCTTGCCCTGCTCGGCATCAGGCACCTCGGCCAGCAGCACCTCACGGGGCCCGTCGGCGGTGTCGGCGAGCAGACGGTCGCGCAGTTCCGCGGCGCGCTCTGCGAGCGTGGGCGGATGCACCACGAGGATCTTCCGCACCGTTGGATCGAGGGCCGCGGACACCCTGTCGAGGATGCCGCGTCCGACCGTGATGTCGTAGGATGCCTGTCCGCTCACGCTGATCGTGGTCGTGCTCATGCCTGTTCTCTCCTCCATGCCGCGATCTCTTCGGCGATGCGCTGCATCGGCCGATGAGAGGTGTCGAAGGTCACATCGGCGACCTCCTCATACCAGCCGCGGCGTTGCTCGTAGATCTGATTCCAACGCTCAAGGGGGTCGTCGTCGCCCGCGAGGAGCGGCCGTCCGCCGGTGCGGATGCGATCGACCACGGCCTCCGGCGACACCGCCAGGAAGACGACCGGATGCCGATGCAGGAGCTCGCGCGTCGCCGATGAGCTGACCGCACCACCGCCGACGGAGATCACTCCCCCGTCTCGGAGCGCCGTGGCGACGGCCAGCTGCTCGAGTTCGCGGAAGTGGGATTCGCCCCGTGACTCGAAGAGTTCCGGGATCGGGCCGTGCTCGGCGGCGATCCGCTTGTCGGTGTCGATGAATCTCACGCCGAGGCGCTTGGCCACCTGCCGTCCGACGCTGGTCTTGCCGGCGCCCATCGGACCGACGAGCACGACGATCAGCCGCTCAGACGTGATCATCGTATGCGATTAGGGCCGCCTCCGAGGCGGGCGCGGTGCGCAACTCTGCCGGGATCGCGTCGAGGTAGCTCTGCAGGTTGCGGGCCGTCTCGCGGACACTGTCTCCGCCGAACTTCTCCAGCACGGCGTTCGCGAGCTCGACGGCGACCATCGCCTCGGCGACGACACCCGCCGCGGGCACCGCGCACACGTCGGAGCGCTGGTGATGGGCTGTCGCGGTCTCGCCGGTGGCGACGTCGATCGTGCGCAGCGAGCGCGGCACCGTCGCGATCGGCTTCATCCCCGCTCGCACGCGCAGAACGGTGCCAGTGGACATGCCGCCCTCAGTGCCGCCTGCGCGGTCGGATCCTCGGGTGATGCCCGCATCGGCGGAGAAGAGCTCATCGTGGGCGGCGGAGCCGCGCCGACGCGTGGTCTCGAAACCGTCGCCGACTTCTACGCCCTTGATGGCCTGAATGCTCATGAGAGCCTGGGCGAGACGTGCGTCGAGACGGCGATCCCAGTGAACGTGCGAGCCGAGTCCAGGCGGTAGGCCGTAGGCGAGCACCTCGACGATGCCACCCAGCGTGTCGCCGTCCTTGCGGGCATCATCGACTTCCGCGACCATGGCGGCCGAGGTGTCGGCGTCGAAGCATCGCAGCGGATCGGCATCGAGCGCGTCGACGTCATCGGGTGTCGGAAGTGCAGCGCCGTCCGGTACCCGCACCGGGCCGATGGACAGCGTGTGGCTGACGAGACGGATGCCGAGCGCACCGAGGAACGACCTGGCCACGGCGCCGAGGGCGACACGTGCCGCGGTCTCGCGTGCGCTCGCGCGCTCGAGGATCGGGCGTGCCTCATCGAAGTCGTACTTCTGCATGCCGACGAGGTCGGCGTGTCCAGGGCGGGGCCGAGTGAGCGGCGCTGAACGGCCGCGCGACTTGTCGGTGATCTCGATGGGCTCGGGGTTCATGACCTCGATCCACTTCGGCCACTCGGTGTTGCCGATGCGCAGGGCGATCGGGCTGCCGAGAGACCTGCCGTGCCGAACACCACCCGAGATGGTGAGCTCGTCCTGCTCGAACTTCATGCGTGATCCGCGCCCATAGCCGAGTTTACGGCGGGCGAGATCCTGCTGGATCGCCTCGGATGAGACCGGGACGCCGGACGGCAGCCCTTCCATGACGGCAATGAGTTCGGGGCCGTGCGATTCGCCGGCCGTGAGCACGCGGAGCATTGCTCCAGTCTCCCATGAGCGGGGACCCTGTTCTTCCCGCATGTCGCGGAGATCCGGTCAGGACGGTGCCGGTTCCCTCAGCGCAGTGCGCATGGCGGCCAGCACGGTTGCTTCATCGTCGAGCTCGTCGACCGGATCGCCGTGTACGAAGACGCGCACCTGCCGCACGGCCTGGTGCAGCAGCATGCCCACCCCGGAGATGACGTGCTCAGTGGCCCAGGCCTCGGCCAGAGCGGACGGCCACGGCGCGTAGGCGACGTCGAGCAGTATGCCTCCGTGCTCGGCGAAAGCTGCCGTACGCTCGAGCACGGCTCCGCCGGGAAGCGTGGCGACCGTGACGTCCACGGGACCGATCTGATCGGCGAAGCCGCTCACCGTCACCTCGACACCGAGCCGCTCGCCCAGAGCACGAAGTGTCTGGGTACGTTCCGGACGTCGCGCGCGGACGTCGATGCGGTGTGCCCCCATCTCCGCCACCGCGACCAGCGCCGAAGCCGCCGTCGCACCAGCGCCGAGGATGCGCGCACGCGCGGCGCCGGTGACCTCGTTCTCGGCGAACGCGTCGATGATGCCGCCGACATCCGTGTTGAAGCCCGAAGGCGCTGCGTTGAGAAGCAGAGTGTTCACCGCGCCGGTGAGTTCGGCGTGACGGTCGTGCGTCTGCGCCGCGCGAAACGCCTGTTCCTTGAGCGGCATGGTGAGGGAGAGCCCTCGCCAGGAATCGTCCAATCCGCGCAGCGCGGCGGAGAAGCCGTCGGCGTCGACCTCCCGGCGACCGTACTCCCAATCCAGACCGAGCACTCGGATCGCCGCACCGTGCAGAGTCGGCGACTTGCTGTGAGCGATCGGATCGCCCCACACCGCCAGGAGACGGGTGGTCATCGTTTCAGCATCCCTGGTCGGGATTCGCACGACACCATGCCTGCCACGTCTCGATGGCGGCCTGATGCTCTTCGTACGTGCTCGTGAACACCGTCTCGCCGGTCTGGAGGTTGATCGTGACGAAGTAGAGCCACGGACCGTCGGCAGGATTCAACGCGGCTTTGATCGCAGCGTCGTTCGGATTCGCGATCGGACCGGCCGGCAGCCCTTCGTACACGTAGGTGTTCCAAGGGTTGTCGTTGTTCTGCGCCTCGGATGATGTGCTCACCACGCCCTCGTGGAGCTCTCCGTAGCCGTACTGCGCCGTCGAATCCATCTGCAGCTTCATCCCGTCATCCAGGCGGTTCTGGATGACGCGCGAGACCTTGGCGAAGTCGTCGGTACGGCCCTCGCGCTGGATGATGGATGCGATCGTCAGGACGCGCTGCTCGTCGCCGGCCGGCACGCCGGCCGCGGTGAGCGATTCACGTGTGCGATCGACCATGCGCTGGATCACCTGGGTGGCCGTGGCTTCGGGATCGAACGTGTACACGGCGGGGAACAACCAGCCTTCGAGGCTCTCGGACGCGACCCCGTAGGCGCCGGGATCGGCGACGGCCGCCTGCAGGTCTTCGAGAGGGATGCCGATGCTCTCGGTGATCACGGGGAGCGAAGACTCCAGAGTGCTGCCTTCAGCGATGCCGACGGAGTTCTCGAGCTTGTTCGCCTCGTCCTGGAGAGCGGTCAGCGCAGCCTCGGCGGTCATCTTCTGCTGCAGCTTGTACACACCGGGGTAGAACGTCACCGCGACGTTCTCCTTGACGAGATAGTCGTAGAAGACACTCTCCGTCTTGGTCACGCCCGCCTCGTACAAGGCGGTCGACACAGGAGAACCGGTATCGCCATCTTGGATGGTGACCAGTGCCTCGCCGGACGCGATGCCCGCTTCGTAGTCATCCGGCTCGCCCCAGCCCATGACCTCGCTGATCTTGTCGCCGTAGGTGTTCCAGGCCCATGCGCCACCGGCCACCGCACCGCCGATGAGGGCGAGCACGATGATGAGGGCGACGAGACAGCCGGTGCGCCGTTTCTTCCTGCGTGGTGCGCTGCCGTTGGAATCGTCGTGTTCGGCCGCGAAGAGATCGTCGAGGGATGCCGCCGCCGACGCGGTCACCGGACGCGTCGCCGGATCAGCGGCAGTGTCGAAAAGCGACTCGTTCTCGGCCGCATCATCCGCTGTCGAGGCCGCGGCCTCGTTCGGCTGAGCGACCTCGTGGTTCGTGGCTGCGGACCGGACCCGCTCGGACGGTGTCGTCTCGGACTGCGCGGCCTCGCGCAGCGCGCGGCGCGAGCCGGGTGCCGGTAGCGGCTGGTCGGCGGCGGGAACCTGGTGTCCCGGCGCGGGGAGCTTCGAGAACAGGTCGTCGGAAAGCGAGTTCGACCCGCGTTCGGGACTCTCGCGTTCGGGACTCTCGCGTTCGGGACTCTCGCGTTCGGGCATGCTCAAGTGGGCTCCTCGTCGGTTGGAACCACGGAACCGGCCGGGTTACCGGTGCTCTTCTCCGTGTCGATCGCGTGCTGCAGAAGCACCACTGCCGCGACCTGATCGACAATGCTACGAGAGTTTCGCTGAGTTCTGCCAGAAGAGCGCAGAGCGGCGTGCGCTGTGACCGTGCTGAGTCGCTCGTCCATCATGCGCACCGGCACCGCGGTGAGGCGCTGCAGAGCGGCCGCGAACTCACGTGCATCCGCAGTGGAAGGCGTGTCAGCACCCTGCATGTTCACCGGAAGACCGACGACGAACTCCAGCGGTTCGTACTCCGCGGCGATCTCGGCGATGCGGGCAAGGGACTGCTCCGATCGCTGCACGGTCTCCACCGGCACGGCGAGCATGCCGTCAGGGTCGCAGCGCGCCACGCCCACCCGCGCCTTGCCGACATCGATGCCGAGCCGCACTCCGCGGCGAAATCCGCTCACGCGCCGCGCAGCTCCTGCGTCACGGCGTCCAGCGCCGCGCCCAATGCCGTGGCATCCGTTCCGCCGCCCTGTGCGACATCATCGCGTCCGCCGCCGCCGCCCCCGAGCACACCGGCCGCGCGCTTCGCGAGCGCACCAGCCTTCGCGCCCGCCGCACGTGCGGAATCGTTGGTGGCGACCACGACGACCGGACGTCCGGCTGCGACGCCGCCGAGTGCCACGACCGCGGCATCCGAGCCGAGGCGCTCACGGACGCTGAGCGCCAGCGTGCGCACGTCGTCCGCCGATGCGACGTCGCCGAGCGACACCGCCGCGACGCGATATGCGCCGACGCGCTCCGCCGCCTCCGCGATCGCGGGCACCTGCCCCTCGCGCTGCTTCGCCTCGAACTGCGCGATCCGCTTCTCGGCCGTCTTCAGGTTCGCGGCGATCTCGGCGATCCGCTCCGGCAGCTGCTCGCGCGGCGTCTTGAGAGCGCTCGTGAGCTGCGACACGATCGCACGCTCTGCAGCGAGCTCGCGGAATGCGTCCTGACCGACCAATGCCTCGATACGTCGGTTGGAGGCGCCGACCGACGACTCGCCCACGACGCTGACAAGTCCGATCTCCGCGCTGGTGTTCACGTGGGTGCCCGCGCAGAGCTCCCGCGACCACGGGCCGCCGATGTCGACCATCCGCACGACGTCGCCGTACTTCTCGCCGAACAGCGCCATGGCGCCGGCTTCCTTCGCCTCATCGAGCGACACGATGCGCGTCGTCACCTCGAGGGCGTCCTGGACGGCGCGGTTGGTGATCTCCTCGATATCGGTGCGTGCGTCCACGGAGAGCGCCTGCGACCACGAGAAGTCGAAGCGCATGTAACCCGCGCGGTTGAGCGATCCGGCCTGGGTGGCGGTCGGACCGAGCGTGTCGCGCAGCGCGGCGTGCACGAGGTGCGTCGCCGAGTGCGCCTGACGGGCTGCTCGGCGGTTCGCCGCGTCCACGACGGTCGTCGCGCGATCATCGAGTGCGACGCTGCCGCTGACCACCTGCACGGTATGGCTGATGAGGCCGGCGACCGGCTTCTGCACGTCGAGCACGTCGAGCTCGAACCCGGCGCCGACGATCGTTCCCTTGTCGGCGACCTGACCGCCTGACTCGGCGTACAGCGTCGTCTCGGCGAGGATGATCTCGGCGACCTGGCCCTCGCCGGCGGATGCTACTGGTTGGCCGTCGACGAGGATGCCGAGCACGCGCGACTCGATGTCGAGATCGGTGTATCCGGCGAATCCGGTCTCGCCGAGGGCGCGGAAGTCGCGGTAGACCGAGACGTCGGCGAGCTGGCGCTTGCGGCTCTTCGCATCGGCCTTCGCACGTGTGCGCTGCTCCTGCATCAGCGTGTCGAAGGCCGTGCGATCGACGTTGAGGCCCGCCTCCTCTGCGATCTCGAGCGTGAGATCGATCGGGAAGCCGTAGGTGTCGTGCAGCAGGAAAGCCTCAGGCCCGGCAAGAGTCTGCTTGCCTGCCTTCTTGGTGTCGGCGAGTGCGAGGTCGAGGATCGTGGATCCCTGCGCGAGCGTGCGCAGGAACGTCTCCTCCTCGGCGACGGCCAGGCCGGAGAGCCTGGTCCAGTCGGTCTCGAGAACCGGGTATGCGGACTTCATCGCGTCTCGGGAGGTGGCGAACAGTTCGGGGAAGACAGGTGCGTCCACGCCGAGCAGCCGCATGGCGCGCACCGTGCGGCGCATGAGCCGGCGCAGCACGTAGCCACGGCCCTCGTTCGAGGGTTTCACGCCGTCGGAGAGCAGCATGAGCGACGATCGCACGTGATCCGCGATCACGCGGAAGCGGACGTCGTCCTCATGGACGGCCCCGTAGCGCTTGCCGGACAGCTCGACGGCGCGGTCGAGCACAGGACGGATCTGGTCCGTCTCGTACATGTTCGCCACGCCCTGCTTGAGGAAGGCGACACGCTCCAGGCCCATGCCCGTATCGATGTTCTTCTTCGGCAGCGGACCCGCGATATCGAAGTCGACCTGGGAGCGCACGTCGCTGAGCAGCTCCTGCATGAAGACGAGATTCCACAGCTCCATGTATCGGTTGTCGTCCGCCGCCGGACCGCCGTCGCGCCCGAACTCCGCGCCGCGATCGAAGAAGATCTCCGAGTCGGGGCCGCCGGGACCGGGCTGGCCCGTGTGCCAGTAGTTGTCGGCACGTCCGAGGCGCTGAATCCGCTCCTCCGGAAGCCCGATCACGCGCCGCCAGATGTCTGCGGCTTCGTCATCGGTCTCGTAGACGGTGACCCAGAAGTCCTTCTCCTGGAACCCGAGTCCGCCATCGGCCTCGCTCGTGGTCAGGAGCTCCCACGCGTACGTGATCGCTCCCTCCTTGAAGTAGTCGCCGAACGACCAGTTGCCGAGCATCTGGAAGAACGTGCCGTGACGCACCGTCTTGCCGACCTCTTCGATGTCGTTGGTACGAATGCACTTCTGCACATCGGCTGCACGCGAGTACGGCGCAGGCACGACTCCGGTCAGATACGGGATGAACGGCACCATGCCGGCGATCGTGAACATCACCGTCGGGTCGTCGCTCACGAGCGACGCAGAGGGCACGATCGTGTGCTCGTTCTTCTCGAAGTAGCTGAGATAGCGCTGCGCGATGTCCGCAGTTTTCATAGGGGTACGGCTGTCCTTCAGTGAGGAGGATGAGCATCGCGACGGCCGCGATGCACAATGCTGGGGATCAGTGCTCAGTGATCAGTGCTCGGAGGAGCGACGGGCTCGACCAGGCGAGCCTCCTGCGCTCGATAGGCGTCGCTGAGAACCGTCGTGAAGCCGTTGATCCTGGCGTCGACCTCGGCGAGGATGTCGTGACCGCGAGGATCCTTGTTCATGAAGTGGGCGGCGACGAATCCGCCGATCACACCGATCAGGAACCACAGGAACGTCTTCATGTCGTCTTCCTTGCCTTGGGCCGCGAGGCGCGGTCTCTCCATCGTATGCGGAAACGACAGAGGGCGTCGGGATGAATCCCGACGCCCTCTGCGGAAATGGTTCGCGTCTCAGCGAGCCGTATGACTCAGCGAGCCGCGTAGTACTCGACGACGAGCTGCACTTCACAGGTCACGGGGACCTCGGCGCGCTTCGGACGACGCAGCAGACGCGCGTGGAGCTTGTCGAGCTCGACCTCGAGGTAGCCGGGAACGGGGGGAAGCACCTCTGCGTGACCGCCGGCTGCTGCCACCTGGAAGGGCTCGGTGCCCTCGCTCTTGGCCTTGACGTGGATGAGCTGACCCGGCTTCACGCGGAACGACGGGCGGTCGACGAGCTGGCCGTCGACGAGGATGTGACGGTGCACGACGAGCTGGCGAGCCTGCGCGGTGGTGCGGGCGAAACCGGCACGCAGCACGAGCGCGTCGAGACGCATCTCGAGCAGCTCGACCAGGTTCTCACCGGTCAGGCCGTCGTGGCGGCGAGCCTCGTTGAACGTGTTGCGCATCTGCTTCTCGCGGATGCCGTACTGCTCGCGCAGACGCTGCTTCTCGCGCAGACGGACGGCGTAGTCGCTGTCGGTCTTGCGCTTGGTGCGGCCGTGCTCGCCCGGAGCGTAGGGACGCTTCTCGAGGTAGCGGGCGGCCTTCGGTGTGAGTGCCACGCCGAGGGCGCGGGACAGGCGGACCTTGCGGCGGTCCTGGGACTTCGTGACCACGAAGTTTTCCTTCCGATGACGTGGACGTGTCTTTCACGTCTCACGGACGTATCTCCGCCGTTCTGCCTTCGGGCGCACGCCGGGGCGCCGAGAAGGTGGGGTGTGAACGAGGGGATGCCCGAAAACTGTGTTTCGAGCCGCTCAAGTCTAACAGACTGTGATCCGCGCCCGCGGCCGGCTGGACGAGCGACGTCAGCGATCACCGAGGATGCGACGGATGCGTTCGAGCCTGGCCGACACGTCGCGCTCGGCTCCGAGCTGCTTGGGCTCGTAATAGCGACGGCCGACGAGTTCGTCCGGCAGGTACTGCTGCGGCACGATGCCGTACTCGTTGTCGTGCGGGAAGACATAGCCCTTGCCATGGCCGAGGCGCTTGGCGCCCGCATAGTGCGCGTCGCGAAGGTGCGCGGGAACGCGGCCGAAATTGCCGGCACGGACATCCGCGATCGCCGCGTTGATGCCGTTGTACGAGGCGTTCGACTTCGCCGTGGTCGCGAGATACACGGTCGCCTCTGCGAGGGGGATGCGTCCCTCCGGCATACCGATGAACGCCACCGCATCGGCGGCAGCTGTGGCGATGACCAGTCCTTGCGGGTCTGCCAGCCCGATGTCCTCGGATGCCGAGATCACCAGGCGCCGTGCGATGAAGCGCGGGTCCTCCCCCGCCTCGATCATGCGTGCGAGGTAGTGCAGCGCCGCATCGACGTCCGAGCCGCGGATCGACTTGATGAACGCGCTGATCACGTCGTAGTGCTCGTCGCCCTGCCGGTCGTAGCGCAGCAGTGCGCGGTCGACGGCCTGAGCCACATCGTCGGCCGTGATCGCCGTCTCGGTGTCGTCTGCGGTATGCGACATCGCGACGGCGGCAGCGGCTTCGAGGCCGGTGAGTGCGCGTCGCGCGTCGCCGGACGCCAGCCGCACCAGCGCCGACCGGGCGGCCTCGTCGATCGCGACGGTGCCGTTCAGCCCGCGCGCGTCGGAGATCGCACGATCGATCAGCATCGCGATGTCGTCGTCGGTGAGGGGCTGAAGCGTGAGCAGCAGCGACCTCGACAGCAGCGGTGAGATCACCGAGAACGACGGGTTCTCGGTCGTCGCGGCGATCAGGATCACCCAGCCGTTCTCGACACCCGGCAGCAGCGCGTCCTGCTGCGCCTTCGTGAATCGGTGGATCTCATCGAGGAACAGGATCGTCGTCTGCCCGTACAGATCGCGCTGGGTGATCGCCTCCTGCATCACCTCGCGCACGTCTTTCACGCCGGCGGTGATGGCCGACAGTTCGACGAAGCGTCGGCCGGAGGAGCGTGCGATGGCCTGTGCGAGCGTGGTCTTCCCCGTGCCTGGCGGGCCCCAGAGGATGATCGACACCGCCCCTGGCGACGTCGCCTCCGGGTCTGCCAGCGCGACGATCGGCGATCCGGCGCGCAGCAGATGCTGCTGGCCGGCCACCTCGGCGAGCGAGACGGGTCGCATCCGCACCGCAAGGGGTGTCTGTCCCGAGAGCAGAGGCGCAGATGTCATCCGTCCAGGCTAATGCGCGGCGCCGACAAAGCTCCCCACGATAGGCTCGCAGACGGCGCTCAGGCGAGGCGTCGAAGGAGGATCCATGGCCGGTCGCGGACCGAAGAACGCTCAGCGCTCACGAACCGAATCGGAGCGCGCACGTCTGTATGCCGCCCGTACGGCCTGGCACGACGCCCAGATCAGAAGGCGGACGCGCGATAACCTGATCGCCGGGATCGTCGGCGGGTTGCTCGTGGTGGGCGCGATCGCGAGCCAGTCCGTGCACGCAGCGGTGTTCGCTCCCGAGCCCGAACCCACCGAGACCTCCACGCCCGGTCCGATAGAGAACCCCTTCTCGGGACTCTTCGCCGACACTGCTGCCCAATAGCGGGATCTCACACGCGCGGTCCCGTCGGCACCGTCTGACCGAACGCACCAGCGCGCCCCGGTGAGTCCGGAGCTCACCGGGGCGTACTGCTGCCGGCACGCCGTCAGCGGGTGGCGTGGAAGCGGTCTGCGACGACCCTGGCGATGCGCCGATCGGGCGCGAGGGGCGTGCTGACGACATCCGCACCTGCGGCCGAGACGAGCCCGGCGAAGAAACCCGGCGCCAGCACATGACTGGCTGCGATCACACGAGCGGCGCCGCTCAGGCGCGCATCCGCGACAGCATCCGTGATGCGGGGAGCGGATGCCGATGCGTATCCGACGGTGACGGGAACGGGAAGCATCGTCCGCACCGCGGCTGCGACCGTTTCCACATCGATCAGTGCCGATGGGTTGCTCGATCCCGCAGCGGCGAGCACGACATGGTCCCCCGGCAGCCATCCGCCGGGCAGCGCCGTAGCCAGACGATCCACGAGGACGTCCGCGATGAGCGGATGCGTACCGAGCGGTTCCGACTGCCGGGCGCCGGCATGCCTGTCGACGGCTCGCGAGATGTCGACGGCGGTGTGGTACCCGACTGACAGCAGCAACGGCACGACGATCACGTCGTCCCGTCGTGCCTCATGGTCGATCACCTCATCGATCTGCGGCTGCTCCACGTCGACCACAGCCGCGACGACCCTCACCTCCGGCAGCAGCGCCCTGACGTCGTCGATCAGGCTGCGGACCGCATCCTGCCCGGCCAGGTCGTTCGTTCCGTGCGAGCAGGCGATCAAGGTGGTCACGCTGGGTCCTCCACAGCGAGGCGGTAGCCCCTCTTCACGACGGTGCGGATGACGTCCACGTCTCCGAGCGCCTCCCGAACGCGTGCGACAGCCATCTCGACGGCATGCGCATTGCCTCCTGTGCGCGGCAGCGCGACGGCGATCTCCTCCCGCGACAGCACACGGCCGCCCGCGTCGAAGAGGGCGCCGAGCAGGCCAGCGCCGGCGCGGGAGAGCGCGATGAACTCGCCGTCGATCACGACCCCGCCACTGCGCATCGACACACTGCCCGCTGATGTCATCAGCGCCGGTGCGCCTCCCCCGCCGCCGAAGTAGCCGATCACACAGCGCGCGAGGGAGCCGAGCCGGCCGCGATCGGCGATCGTCTCGCGGAGCCCGTGCTCGCGCAACGGCGCCGCGGTGATCGGTCCGACCGCAGCGAGCAGCAGCCTGCCGGATGCCGCTCGGTGCCGGATGCCGTCCAGCGCCTTCAGTCGTCTGGCAGCGCGGATCCATTCCGCGGCGCCAGGTGCCGAGGTGAACAGCACCGCATCGACCTCGCCTCCTGCGGCGTGGGCGACCGAGCGTTCCACGAGATGCGGATCGGCCGGCGGACCCCAGCGATACACAGTGAGGCTCTCGACCTCCGCCCCTGCGACCTCGAGCAGGTTGTCCAGTCCGTCGGATCCTGCGCCATGATGCTGCACCGCGATGCGCTTTCCGGTGAGAGAGGAGGAGAGCAGGTACTCCCCTACTTCGGCGGCCGTCTCCGACTCGGCCACCCAGTCCGCGACGAACCCGGCCTGCTGGATGGCTCCGTTCGCTTTGGGTCCCCTGGCGACGAACTGCGAGCCGCGCAGCGCATCGGTCAGCGCTTCGGCGAGATCATGTTCATGTGCGGCGTCCATCCAGCCGCGGAAGCCCACTCCGGTGGTGACGACCACGATGTCCGGTGGACGCTCGACGAGATCACGCGTGCGGCGGATGAGTTCTTCGTCGTCGGCGTTGGGCACGATGCTCAGAGCGGGAGCGCGGCAGACCACAGCGCCCCGCCGCTCCAGCGCGCTCGCCAGATCGCCCGCTCGACGATCTGCGGCGACGACGATCGTGCAGCCCGCGAGCGCGGCATCCAGAATGCTGCGGGAGCTCACCGATGCGACTCCCGTGTTCGGACGGATTCCGGCATGAGCAGGCCGGCCCTGGCGACATCGCCGAACACGATCACTGCCGGGTTCTGCACGCCGACCGCGGCGGCACGTGCGACGACGTCACCGAGAGTGCTGCGGGTCGTGCGCTGGCGCGGGGTGTGACCGTTCTCGATGATCGCGACCGGAAGCTCGTCGCTGATCCCGTGCTCGAGCGCCGTTCGCACGACTTCCGGGAGCGCCGCGACGCCCATGAGCATCGCGGTCGTCACTTCGGGGTCTGCGAGCGCGTGGAGGGTGGTGGCCGACACGTCGCCCTGGCCGTTCACGACATGCAGGGCGGATGCTGTGCCCCGGTGCGTCACCGGGATCCCGGCGGCCTGCGGCACCGACAGCGCGCTGGAGACGCCGGGAGTGACCTCGACGGGGATACCCGCCTGTTGACAGGCGATGATCTCTTCGCCGCCTCGGCCGTACACGAACGGATCGCCGCCCTTGAGGCGGACGACGCGCTTGCCTGCCGCGGCGTGTTCGACCAGCAGTGCGTTGATCTCATCCTGCGGCACAGGGTGGTGGTGCGGGCGTTTGCCGACGTCGATCACGTGCACTTCTGGATCGAGCTCGGCGATCACCGCATCCGTCGGCCCGAGACGGTCGGCGATGACGACATCGGCTTCGGCGAGCAGTCGCCGTGCGCGCACCGTCATGAGATCGATGGGACCGGGTCCGCCGCCGACGAGGTCGACGCGGCCGGTGCCCCCCGTGCGTCGCCTGCGCAGCGGCAGGCGACCGGATTCCAGCATCCCCTCGATCGCGTTGCGCACTCCGGCCGCACGACGAGGATCGACGCCCACTTCGCTCGACACGCCGACGACCACGTCACCTGACGTGGCCTGCGCAGTCATCCGTGCGCTGCCGTGCGCACCGTCGGACGCGTTGATGCAGAAGATCCGCCGCTGCTCGCAGAGTGCGGCGACCTCTCGGTCGACGGTGACGTCGCCGGTCGCGCAGTGCGCGAGCCATGCCTCGTCGAGGTCTTCCGCGATGAAGCGGCGCGGAACCCATTCGACCTCGTCCGCGCCTGCTTGCTCCCGATGCGAGGCGACCAGGGCGTGCAGCTGCGGCGCGAGCGCGGGTGCCACGATGCGCACCAGCGCTCCATCGGCGAGGAATCGCCCGAGGCGTCGAGCGGAGACGGCTCCACCGCCGACGAGCACGACGCGGCGTCCGGTCAGCGACAGCCCGAGCATCGTGGTCATCTCAGCCCACCTCCTGCAGCGCCTCGTCGGACGACCGAGCCGCATGCGAAGGCAGATACACGTCGTCTCCGTCGATGCGAACTGCCCATACGCCGAGGGCCAGAGCAGGTTTTCCCTGGCTCTCCACGCACTCGCCGGTCCGCAGATCGAACACCTGCTTGTGCATGGGCGAGGCGATCGTCGGCGCATCACCCCTCGTGCCGACGATGCCGCGCGAGATCACGTTCGCCCCGCTGTACGGATCGAGGTTCGAGACGGCATGCACGGTGCCGTCACGGAGCAGGAACAGCGCGATCTGCTCCGCCCCGAGCAGTGCGGCGCGGCCCCGCTCCACCTCGAGGTCATGGATGCTGCACACGCGCACCGCGCTGCGGGTGTCGGGCATGAGCGTCATCGACGCACCTCCAGGGTGGTTCCGGCGATCATCACGCCACCTGCCTCGCGTTCCTCTGACGTGGCCGGTCGGAGCTGGCCACGGGTCGCGACGTACGCGAGGGACGGATCCGGTGTCTCGGTCGCGTTCACGAACGACTCGAAGCGCTTGAGCTTCTGCGGATCGCGCAGCGTCGCCGCCCACTCGTCCTCGTAGTTGTCGACATGCCTGGCCATCGCGGCGTCGAGGTCGGCGCAGATGCCGAGCGAGTCGTCGAAGATGACCTCCTTGAGCCCGGCGAGTCCGCCGTCGAGCTCTTCGCACCAGGGTGCGGTGCGCTGCAGGCGGTCGGCCGTGCGGATGTAGTACATGAAGAACCGGTCGATGGCGCTGATCAGCTCATCATCGGAGAGCCCTGAGGCCAGGAGTTCGGCGTGCCGTGGTGTGAACCCGCCGTTGCCGCCGACGTACATGTTCCACCCGGTCTCTGTCGCGATGACGCCGACGTCCTTACCTCGCGCCTCGGCGCACTCGCGCGCACATCCCGACACGCCGATCTTGAGCTTGTGGGGCGCCCTGAGGCCGCGGTACCGCAGCTCGAGCCGAACAGCCATGCCCACCGAGTCGAGCACCCCGTAGCGGCACCAGGTCGAGCCGACGCACGACTTCACCGTCCGCAGCGACTTTCCGTACGCCTGGCCGGATTCGAAGCCGGCGTCGACCAGTCGCTGCCAGATGAGCGGCAGCTGCTCCAGGCGCGCCCCGAACATGTCGATGCGCTGTCCGCCGGTGAGCTTCGTGTACAGGCCGAAGTCCTCGGCGACCTGTCCGATCACCATCAGGCCTGCGGGTGTCACCTCGCCGCCCGGCATCCGCGGCACGACGGAGTAGGTGCCGTCCTTCTGCATGTTGGCCATGACGTGATCGTTGGTGTCCTGCAGAGTCGCGTTCTCGCCGTCGAGCACGTGCGCGCCGACGAGGACGGAGAGAATGCTGGCGAGGGCCGGCTTGCAGATGTCGCAGCCGCGACCGCGGCCGAATCGCTCGATCACGGCGCTGAACGTCGTGAGCTCCGACACGCGCACCGCATCGAAGAGCTGCCGGCGCGACATGTCGAAGTGCTCGCACAGCGCG
The DNA here is from genome assembly GCF_000763375.1 of Microbacterium profundi. Lineage (NCBI taxonomy): Bacteria > Bacillati > Actinomycetota > Actinomycetes > Micrococcales > Microbacteriaceae > Microbacterium > Microbacterium profundi. The sequence goes on from NZ_JPSY01000003.1 coordinate 135,591, forward strand.
TTCGACACGGTCTGACCGAGCTTCGCGAGCTCCTGCCCCACGACCTTCTTCACCATGAGCACGCACGAGCCGCAGGTCGCACCCGCCCTGGTGCAGGCCTTGACGGCACCGGCATCCATGCAGCCCTCTTCGTGCACGGCCTGCCGGATCCGGCCGGCCGTCACATTCGAACACGAGCACACCACGGCCTCGTCGGGCAGCGCGCCTCCCGTCGCTTCGACGCCGCCCTCGGGCATCAGATATGCGACAGGATCAGCGCCGAGTCTGGCACCCACCAGCGGACGCAGCGAGCCGTACGCCGCTGCGTCTCCGACGAGGATGCCGCCGAGCAGAGTCTGCGCATCGTCCGAGAGCACGAGCTTCTTGTAGACGCCGGCCACGGGGTCGGCATACACGACATCGAGCGCGTTCGGCGTCTGCGCGAACGCATCCCCGAAGCTCGCGACGTCGACGCCGGACAGTTTGAGCTTGGCCGACTCGTCGTAGCCGGGGAACGTCGCGTCGCCGCCGAGCAGCCGCGTCGCGGCGACCTCTGCCATCGCGTACCCCGGGGCGACCAGACCGACACTGCGGCCGTCGAAGTTCGCCACCTCGCCGATCGCGAGGATGGCAGGATCACTCGTGCGACAGCGATCATCGATCAGCACGCCCCCGCGGGGGTGCACGTCGATCTGCGCGTTGCGGGCGAGTTCGTCGCGTGGGCGCACCCCGACGGTGAAGATCACGACGTCCGCGCGCTGGAAGCTGCCGTCCTGGAACTCCAGTGCGGTGACGGCGCCCGATTCATCCGGATCGAGTCTCGTCGTCCGCGACTCGGTGCGCACCGAGATGCTGCGCGCCTCGATCAGGCGGCGCAGCATCCCGCCTCCCGCGAGGTCGAGCTGGGCGGACATCAGCCGATCGGAGGACTGCACGACCGTGCAGTCGACCTCGAGCCCCTGCAAGGCGCCTGCGGCCTCGAGCCCGAGAAGCCCGCCGCCGATGACGGCGCCACGCAGTGGCCTTCCGAGTTCGGCGCTGCGGTGCTGCACGAACCGCCGCAGTTCCTGCACATCGTCGAGCGTGCGGTAGACGAAGCATCCGGGCAGGTCGGCACCGTCGACCGCCACACGCGCGGCATACGATCCGGTCGCGAGTACGAGCGTGTCGTAGGCGATCGCCTGCCGTGCGCGCGTCACCACCGTCTGCGTCCGCCGATCGATGCGGACCACGCGGTCGTCGGCGATCAAGGCGACGCGCTCGTCGTCGAAGACCGCACGATCGAGGGTCAGCTCCGTCGGCGTCGCACCGGAGAAGTACCCGGTGAGTCCGACGCGGTCGTACGGATGCCGTCCTTCGTCGCCGATCACGGTGATGTGCACTGCGCCCTCGGGGTTGCTCAACACGCTCTCGACGAACCGGTGCGCCACCATTCCGGCGCCCACGACGACGACCCGTGTCGCCGCTTCGGTGTTCTCGTTCACTGCGCCTCCAGCACGTCGGGGATGACCAGACACTATGAGCGCGGTGTTTCGCGGACCCGGCGGCTCCCGTTACGCGCGTCGAACGTTCTCCTCACAAAACGGTAACGAGACTGTGAGGTCCGGCCCCCTCGAGCACTGCCCCGCTCGTACTAGGCTGAACAACGTCCCTTCCCTCTCCCGCGGGCTGACCGCGCTAGGAGCACATCGTGTCTGCCACCGAGCCTTCGAAGCCGACTCCCCCTGTCCCCTCACCTCCTGTTCCCGGGCCCCCGCGCATCCCGATGCCGCCGCGCACTGCCGCACCGGCTCAGGCCGCTGCACCCGTGTCGCCGGTGTCACCGGTCGCGGCCGCCGACTCCGCCGACTGGGGTCGCGTGAGCGAAGACGGAACCGTCGAGGTGCGCGAGGGCGAGGAGTGGCGGGTCGTCGGTCAGTATCCGGATGGCACCTCGGATGAGGCTCTCGCCTACTTCGTGCGCAAGTTCGACGATCTCGCGTTCAAGGTGCACACGCTCGAGCAGCGTCATCAGGCCGGGGGTGCGTCCGCCAGTGACCTGACGACGCAGGCCAAGCGCCTCGTCGACGAGGTGACGGGTGCTGCGGCCGTGGGCGATCTCGCATCGCTGCACGCCAGGCTCGAGACGCTCAGCACCGCCCTGTCGGAGGCCAGCGCCGCTGAGGCCGAGCAGGCCAAGGAACTCGTGGACGCTGCCATCGCCGAACGGACCGTCCTCGTCGAGAGCATCGAGCAGATCGCCGCGCGCGACCTCGCGAAGGTGCAGTGGAAGCAGGTCACCGAAGAGGTCACCGCGCTCTTCGACGCGTGGCAGGCACAGCAGCAGAGCGGTCCCCGCCTGCCCAAGGGCATCTCGCAGCAGCTCTGGAAGCGGTTCCGCGACGCCCGTTCCGTCGTCGACAAGAGCCGCCGTGCGTTCTACTCCGACCTCGACGAGACGCACAAGGCCGCGCGCGACCGCAAGGCGCAGTTGATCGAGCGAGCCGAAGCGCTGGCACCCAAGGGCGTCGACGGCATCCCGGCATATCGCACGCTGCTCGACGACTGGAAGGCATCCGGTCGCGCAGGGCGCAAGGCCGACGACGCACTGTGGGCACGGTTCAAGGCCGCCGGCGACGCGCTGTACGCGGCACGCGCAGAGCAGTCCGCCGCGGAAGAGGCGGAGTCGGCTCCGAAGATCGAGGCCCGCGAGACGCTGCTCGAAGACGCCAAAGCCGTCGCCGATGAGCCTGACATCAAGCAGGCACGCGCCCTTCTCACCCGCATCCAGCGCCAGTGGGATGACGTGGGACGCATCTTCCCGCGCGACCGCGAGCGTGCACTGGACGACAAGCTGCGCACGATCGAGCAGGCGCTCAAGTCGCGCGAAGAGGTCGACTGGAAGCGCAACAACCCCGAGACCAAGGCGCGTGCGAACGACATGAGCCAGCAGCTCCTCGACGCGATCGAGAAGCTCGAGGGCGAGAAGGCCGCGGCCGAGAAGGCCGGCGACAAGAAGGCAGCCAAGGAGGCGGCGGACGCTCTCGAAGCGCGCCGTGCCTGGCTGAACGCGCTCGACGGCTGACCTTATCCACAGCCCACCCCGGCGAGGAGAGCAGGGAGCCACACTGAATGTGTGGATCCGTCACTGTTCTACCGACCCGGGGCGCTGCTGTCTCAGCAGGAGCTGAGCGCTGCGCGCCTTGATGGACTGCTCGTCGAGGTCGGTGAGGGGTACATGCCTGTCGATCTGCCGGAGGATGCCGGGGCCAGGGCCGCGGCGCTCGCACCGATCCTCTCCCCCGGCTACGCCATGAGCGGGCCCACCGCGGCGTGGGTGCACGGGATCGGCGACGGGCCACCACTGCGCCATCACATCCAGCGCGCCGTCGATCGCCGACCTCGAGTCCAGCCACGGCACAACGTGATCGTCCACGAAGGACAGGTGCCGGCGGACGATCTGATGCTGGTCGCCATCATGCCGGTGACGACGCCGCTGCGCACGTTGACCGATCTCGTCCTGACCTCGAGCCGGTACGGCGAGTGCGCGACATGGATGCGCACCATGGCGGCAGCGTGTCCGTCACTCGTGCCGCTGGTGCAGACCCTCCTCGCCGCACGGTCACGGATGCCGGGTAAGCGGGCTGCACTGGCCGTCGTCGCCGAGCTCCTGGACCAGCGCGCGCCGGGTGCTCGTGTCGAAGAGTTCGCTCAGGAAGAGGTGACCCGGTACACGTCGTAGACCGCGTCGATGCGGCGAACCGCGTTGAGCACGCGATCCAGGTGCACTGAGTCGCCCATCTCGAACACGAATCGGCTGATCGCCAGTCGCTCGTCGTTGGTGTTCACGGTCGCCGAGAGGATGTTCAAGTGGTGCTCGCTGAGCACGCGCGTGACATCGGAGAGCAGACCTGCACGGTCGAGCGCTTCGACCTGGATATGCACCCGAAACACGCTCTTGGTCGTCGGTGCCCATTCGACCTCTACGAAACGCTGCTCTTCGGCGCTGAGAGCCTTGACGTTGACGCAGTCCGTGCGGTGCACGGACACGCCGCTGCCGCGGGTGACGAAGCCGACGATCGGGTCACCCGGCACAGGAGTGCAGCACTTGGCGAGCTTGACGAGGATGTCATCCGCGCCGCGCACCAGGATGCCGGAGTCGCCGGTGCGCGGCTCGCGGGTGCGGGAGCCTCCCGGAATCTCGATCGCACCGGTCGTGGTGTCGTTCGCCGCGATGAGGGCGGTGACCTTCTCCAGCACCGACTGGGTGGAGACGTGGCCCTCGCCGACCGCGGCGTAGAGGGCGGAGACGTCTTCGTAGTGCAGCTGCTGGGCCACTTCGGCGAAGGAATCATGGCTCATCAGCTTCTGCAGCGGCAGGTTCTGACGGCGCATCGCGCGGGCGATGGACTCCTTGCCCTGCTCGATGGCCTCTTCGCGCCGCTCCTTCGTGAACCAACCGCGGATCTTGTTGCGCGCGCGTGTGCTCTTGACGAAGCTGAGCCAGTCCTGGCTGGGACCGGCATCCGGATTCTTGGAGGTGAACACCTCGACGACGTCACCGCTCTTCACGGCCGTCTCGAGCGGCACCAGGCGGCCGTTGACCTTCGCACCCATGGTGCGGTGGCCGATCTCGGTGTGCACGGCGTACGCGAAGTCGACAGGCGTCGCACCGGAGGGAAGGCCGATGACCCGGCCCTTCGGGGTGAAGACGTAGACCTCCTTCGCGCCGATCTCGAAGCGCAGCGAGTCGAGGAACTCGCTGGGGTCGGCGGTCTCGGCCTGCCAATCCGAGATATGGGCCAACCAGGTCATATCGGTGTCGGTGGGTCCGGCGACAGGCTTTCCGCCGTTCATCCGCTCCTTGTACATCCAGTGCGCGGCCACGCCGAATTCCGCCTGCTGATGCATCTCATGCGTGCGGATCTGGATCTCGACCGTACGCCCGCTCGGCCCGATGACCGTGGTGTGCAGGGACTGGTAGAGGTTGAACTTCGGGGTGGCGATGTAGTCCTTGAACCGGCCGGGAAGCGGCGTCCAGCGTGCGTGGATCGCGCCGAGGACGGCGTAGCAGTCGCGCACCGAGTTCACCAGCACGCGGATGCCGATGAGGTCGTAGATGTCGTCGAACTCGCGTCCGCGGATCACCATCTTCTGGTACACGGAGTACAGCTGCTTCGGTCGGCCGCCGACCTTGCCGCGGATCCTCAGATCATGCAGGTCCTCGTTGATGGACTCGATGACCTGCTTGAGGTACTTCTCGCGCTGAGGGGTGCGCTGCGCGATGAGGCTGTTGATCTCGGCGTAGATCTTGGGATGCAGCACCGCGAACGAAAGGTCTTCGAGTTCGGACTTGATCGCCTGGATGCCGAGGCGATTGGCGAGCGGAGCGTAGATCTCCAGCGTCTCCCTGGCCTTGCGCTCCGCCTTCTCCGGCGGGACGAATCCCCAGGTGCGGGCGTTGTGCAGGCGGTCGGCGAGTTTGATCAGCAGCACTCGGATGTCCTTGGACATCGCCACGATCATCTTGCGGACTGTCTCCGCCTGAGCGCTCTCGCCGTACTTGACCTTGTCGAGCTTGGTGACGCCGTCGACGAGCATCGCGACCTCGTCGCCGAAGGCTTCGGTCAGGTCGGAGAGCGCGTAGCCGGTGTCTTCGACCGTGTCGTGCAGCAGAGCCGCCGCTATGGCGCGCGGTCCGAGGCCCATCTCGGCGAGGATCTGCGCGACGGCGAGCGGATGCGTGATGTACGGTTCGCCGCTCTGCCGCTTCTGCCCCTCGTGCTTCTCGTTGGCGACCCGGTACGCGCGTTCGATGATCGCGAGGTCACCCTTCGGATGGTTCACCCGGACCGTGCGCACGAGGTTGTCGAGGTCGTTGATGCGGGGCGCGCGTGAGAAGATGCGGGGCACCAGCCTCCTCAGACTGGATCCCTGCGCCTGAGTGTTAGCCTCAGCCATCACTGCACCTCCGGGTCAGAACATCCTACGCGTCGCGAACAGGCACCCACTCGCGCCTGACGGTGCTACGCGTCGGCGCGTGCGCGTTCGCGCAGCTCGAGCACGCGGTTGTCCCGAGCGATGATCTGCGGCTCCTTCTCGCGGAACAGCGAGTACAGCGGCGCGGCCACGAACAGCGTCGAGTATGTGGCGACGAGGATGCCGACGAAGATCGACAGCGAGATGTCGGTGAGGGTCTCCGCGCCGAGCCAGAACGACCCGATGAACAGGATCGCCCCGACGGGGAGCGCCGCGACGATCGAGGTGTTGATCGACCGGATCAGTGTCTGGTTGACAGCCAGGTTGACGGCCTCGCCGAAGGTACGGGACGAGTTCTCGCCGTCCTCCGTCGTGTTCTCCCTGATCTTGTCGAACACCACAGTCGTGTCGTAGAGCGAATACGCGAGGATCGTGAGGAAGCCGATCACCGCCGCCGGCGAGATCTCGAAACCGGCAAGCGCGTACACGCCGACGGTGATGACGAGAACGTCGAGCAGACCGAGGATCGCCGCTGCCGACATCTTCCAGGTGCGGAAATAGATCGCGAGGATCAGGAACGTCAGCGCGAGGAAGATCGCGAGGCCCCAGAGCGACTGCCTGGTGACGCTCTCACCCCAGACCGGACCGATGAACGAGGAGGTGACCTCTTCGGCGGGAACGTCGTATGCCTCTGCCAGGGCGCCGGCGACGCTCTGCGTCTCCTCCGGGCTCATCTGCGAGGTCTGCACACGCACATCCGTGCCGTTCACGATGGCGACCTTGGCTGCGGCTTCGGGAACCACGGAGCGGACGGCACCCGAGGCGATCGACTGGTCGGTGCTGTCCGGTGCGAGCACCGTGAACTGCGAACCGCCCGTGAACTCGATCGAGAACTGCACCGGGCGCAGAAGCGGGACGAGAGCGGATGCGACGACGAGAGCGATCGCGATCACGAACCACAAGCGCCGGCGGCCGACGAACGGGAACGAGGTCTTCCCGCTGTAGAGGTTGTTGCCGAATTCATCCATGGAGGCCATCAGCGCTCTCCCTCGCTTCCGGCGTCGGTGGATCTGTCGCCGGCCAGCGCCTCTGCGCGCTTGCGCTCTGCGATGGTCTGACGGCGTTCTGCTTCTGCGCGTGAACGGCTGTTCCTGGCAGCGCGTCCGACGGTCGCCGACGTGACCTGACGGTACTGCGTGCGTGTGCGGTACACCGCGCCGAGCGCGTCGGGGTCGAGGCCGGACAGCTTGTGACCGCCCCCGAAGAACCGTGTTCGAGCCAGCAACTGCATCACTGGGTGCGTGAAGATCACGAAGATGAACACGTCGATCAGCGTCGTGAGACCCAGGGTGAAGGCGAACCCCTTCACGGTGGAATCGGCGAGGATGTAGAGCACCACGGCGGCGAGGATGTTGATCGACTTCGAGATGTAGATGGTTCTCTTCGCGCGACCCCATCCGTCCTCGACTGCACCGGTGATCGACTTGCCGTCACGCAGTTCGTCACGGATGCGCTCGAAGTAGACGATGAACGAGTCGGCCGTGAAACCGATCGACACGATCAGACCCGCGACGCCGGCGAGCGACAGGCGGAAGCCGAGCCGCCAGGCCAGGATGCACACGATGATGTAGGTCAGAATGCCCATCACCGCGATGGACGCGATGATCACCGAGCCGAGCGCACGGTAGCTGAGCAGCGAGTAGAGCGCGACGAGCGCGAGGCCGATGAGGCCGGCGATCAGACCGATCTGCAGCTGCTGCGTGCCGAGCGTCGCGGAGACCGTGTCGGAGCTCTCGGTCGTGAAGCTGAGCGGCAGTGCGCCGTACTTGAGCTGGTCGGCGAGCGTTTCCGCCGTCTCCTGAGTGAACGAACCCGAGATGCTGGGCTTGCCGTTCAGGATCTGGGCGTTCATCTGCGGTGCGGAGATGACCTTGCCGTCCAGCACGAACGCGAACTGGTCTCGGGGGCTGAGTCCGTCGAGCTGGTTCTGGTAGAGCCGCTGGCTGATCTTGCCGAAGACGTCGGTGCCGTTGCCGTCGAGTACGAGGTTCACAGTCCACGCGCCCGAGTCGGGCGCGCGTCCGCTGGTCGCGTCGTCGATGGCGTCGCCGGAGAGCTCCATCGGGCCGAGGATGTACTTCACGGCCCCGGTGTCGTCGCATGTGATCAGCGGCTCGTCCTCGGACGCGTCCGCCGCGGTGTTCTCGGGATCTGCGCAGTCGAAGGCGAGGAACTCGGACTGCAGTCTCTCCGTGACCCACGCCATGTCGCTGCCGTCGGTCGGCTCTGCGGTCGGAACGTCGTTGGCGCTGGGATCCGGCGACGGGTACGGCGTGGCGTTGCCGTCTTCGCCGACGAACTCGGTCGCGGGATCTCCCACGTAGATGACGGAGCGGAACTCGAGTTGTGCGCTCGCCTGGATCCGCGCTCGTGTCTCGTCGTCGGCCGTGCCGGGGATCTGGACGACGATGTTGCGTCCGCCCTCAGTCGTGACGTCGGCCTCGGCGACGCCCGCGGCGTCGACGCGCTGGCGGATGATCGCCGCGGCCTGGTCGAGCTGCTCCTGCGTGGGATCAGCTCCGTCTTCTGTCACCGCGCCGAGCACGATCTGGGTGCCGCCTTGGAGATCGAGCGCGAGCTCAGGAGCCCAGGAACTCTTCCCGAGCATGACACCGATCGTGTTCACGCCGAAGAGCGCCGCAGTCACGATCAGAAGGCTGAGAAGAACCTTCCAGGCGTGACGGACTGGAGAAGAAGATGCCACGTACGTTCAGCTTTCTACGATGCCGGGCGGGCGAGGCGAGGGTCTACTTGCCGTCGGAGTCGCGATCCAGGCGGGCCCGGGTCTCCTCCGGGGTCTCGAGCGAGGGCTGAGACTCGTCGACGATGACGGGTGCATCATCGACAGCATCCGACTCGGCGTCGTCGTCGGTCTCGATGACCACGTCCTTCGGCTCGACGATGCGGAGGATCGCCTGGCTGTGCACCTCGATGATGGTACCGGGCGCGATCTCCACGAGGGCGGGCGAGTCGAGGTCTTCCGCGTCGTAGGCGACGATGGTTCCGTAGATTCCGCCCTGCATCAGAACCTTGACGCCGGGGACCGTCTTGGTGGCCTTCTCCTCCTGATCGGCCTTCAGCTGCTTCTGACGCTTGCGCGTGTTGAGGAACATGAAGACGAGGAGAACTGCGAGGAGTCCGAAGAGGACGATTTCCATCAGGCGAAGCCTTTCAAAGAGCGCACGCCATCGAAGGACGCGCAGAGGGTCGGGGGAAGCCTCCAGCGATTATAGATCATTGAACAATGCGGCAGTCTCCGGATGCTGCAGTCCGAGGTGTTCGTAGGCCTCCGGCATCGCCACACGACCCCGCGGAGTGCGGCCCAGGAACCCGATCCGCACGAGGAATGGCTCGACGACGCTCTCGACGGTCTCGGCTTCCTCACCGACCGCGACGGCAAGAGTGCTGAGGCCGACCGGACCACCGCGGAACCTGCGCACGAGCGTGTCGAGCACCGCACGATCGAGGCGATCGAGGCCGATCGGATCGACGTCGTACAGCTCGAGAGCGGCCCGCACCTCGGCGATCGAGGCGGAACCGTGCTCGCCGTGGACGAGGGCGTAGTCGCGCACACGGCGCAGCAGACGGTTGGCGATGCGGGGTGTTCCCCGTGAACGGCGTGCGATTTCCGCACGTGCGTCGCCGGGCATCGACACGCCGAGCATGCCGGACGATCGAAGGATGACCTTCTCGAGGTCGCTGTCGTCGTAGAACTCGAGGTGACCGGTGAACCCGAATCGGTCACGCAGCGGGTTGGGGAGCAGTCCGGAGCGCGTCGTGGCGCCGACGAGCGTGAACGGTGCCAGATCGAGCGGGATGCTGGTGGCGCCAGCGCCCTTTCCGACCATGATGTCGATGCGGAAGTCCTCCATCGCGAGATACAGCATCTCCTCCGCGGAACGCGCCATGCGGTGGATCTCGTCGATGAACAGCACCTCGCCGGGCACCAGGCTGGACAGCAGCGCGGCAAGGTCGCCGGCGTGCTGGATGGCGGGACCACTGGAGAGGCGCAAGGGACGCTCGCTCTCGTGCGCGACGATCATCGCGAGCGTCGTCTTTCCGAGTCCTGGCGGACCCGCGAGGAGAATATGGTCGGGTGAGCGGTTCTGGATCCGCGCAGCATCGAGCAGCAGCTGCAGCTGACCGCGCACCTTCGGCTGTCCTATGAACTCTCCGAGACTGCCGGGGCGCAGGGCGCCTTCGATCGCGAGCTCCGCCTCGTCGATGGGCTCGGCGCTCCTGCCTTCCGGCGAGCCTTCGTCAACCACGTGGTGCTCCTGCCTTCGCCGGGCCGAGCGCGGCCAGGGCCTGCCGCAGCAGCGCCGACACCGACCGGCGGTCGGCATCGCTCGCCGACTCAGCTGTCTCCGTCGCTGCTTCGTTCGCGACCTTCTCCGACCAGCCGAGCCCGACCAGAGCCGCGGTCACCTGCGCGACGACGTCCGTTCCTGTCGCGGAGCGAGCATCGGCCGCGCGCGGCGACGGCGCCTTGAGCTTTCCGGAGAGCTGCACGACGATGAGCTTCGCGGTCTTCGGGCCGATCCCGGACACGCGTCGAAACGGCGCGTCGTCGTCTTCTGCCACGGCCGTCGCGATCTGGTCGACCGTGAGGTGTCCGAGCACGCCCAGCGCAGACTTCGGTCCGACGCCCGTGACGCTGAGCAGGTGTCCGAACACCTCCAGCTCGAGGGGTTCCGCGAATCCGAACAGGGTGAGGGCGTCCTCGCGGACGATCAGGCTGGTGTGCAGGCGCAGTTGCTCGCCGATGCGGCTCGTGTGCGCGAAGTCTCCGGTGACGAAGACGAAGAACCCCACGCCGCCGACCTCGATCACGACATGGTCGGCACCTGTGGAGAGCACGGTCCCGTGCAGCGAGGAGATCATTCTCCCAGCCTACGAGCCTGATCGTATGTATGTTCGAGCGACACGCTCAGCATCCGCCCACGCGCGCTGCGCCGGCGTCAGGGTTTCAGCCGTACCTGGTACTGCACCGGCCCTGCGCCAGGCGTGACAGAGGGCGATCGCGAGGGCATCGGCCGCGTCGGCGGGCTGCGGCGGAGCGTCGAGGCGCAGGATGCGGGCGATCATCGCCTGCACCTGCTTCTTGTCCGCCGAGCCGTAGCCGGTGACGGCGGCCTTCACCTCGCTGGGTGTGTGGGTCGCGGCGGGCAGGCCCGCTTCCGCGGCGAGCAGCAGTGCGACGCCGCTCGCCTGCGCCGTCGCCATCACGGTGTGGCTGTTGTGCTGTGCGAAGACACGCTCGACGGCGACGGCATCCGGTCGGTGCTGCTCGAGGGCGGACCTGATCCCGGCGGCTATCGCGGCGAGGCGGTCGCCGATCGGCATCTCCGGAGGCGTGCGGATGACGCCGACGTGCACGAGGGTGCCGCGGCGCGAGCGATCGACGTCGACGATGCCGACGCCGCACCGGGTGAGACCGGGGTCGATGCCGAGCACGCGCAGAGAGGAAGCCGCCACCCTCCCAGGCTAAGCGCCTCGAGGTGTGGCGGCTTGCGCGGCGCGCCTTACTCGTCGTTCTCGAGTTCGGCCTGCACCTGCGCGGTCAGGTCGAAGTTGCTGTAGACGTTCTGCACGTCCTCGCTGTCTTCGAGCGCATCGATGAGGCGGAAGATCTTCCGTGCGGTGTCGGCGTCGATCTCGACCTTGAGGTTCGGCACGAACTCGACGTCGGCGGACTCGTAGTCGATGCCCGCATCCTGCAGCGCGGTGCGAACGGTCACGAGGTCGGATGCGTCGGTGATGACCTCGAAGCCCTCGGCGTGCGGCTCGATCTCCTCGGCGCCGGCCTCGAGCGCCGCCATCATGACATCATCCTCGGACGTACCTTCGGAGCCGACGACGATGACGCCCTTGCGGGTGAAGTTGTAGGCGACGCTGCCAGGGTCCGCCAGGGTGCCGCCGTTGCGGCTGAGAGTGGTGCGAACCTCGGCGGCCGCACGGTTCTTGTTGTCGGTGAGGCACTCGATCATCAGAGCCACGCCGTTGGCGCCGTAGCCCTCGTACATGATCGAGAGGTACTCGATCGATTCGCCGCCGATGCCTGCGCCGCGCTTGACCGCGCGGTCGATGTTGTCCTTCGGGACGGACATCTTCTTCGCCTTGAACACGGCGTCGAACAGCGTCGGGTTGCCGGCCATATCGGCGCCGCCGAGCTTCGCCGCGACCTCGATGTTCTTGATGAGCTTGGCCCATGACTTCGCGCGCCTGGAGTCGATGACCGCCTTCTTGTGCTTGGTCGTCGCCCACTTGGAATGCCCGGACATATGTCTCCGCTCGTCGTATCCGCCCTGCTGACATCGCAGCGCGTCGTCCATTCTAAAAGATTCCGCCCGCGTCGTGTCACACCACGGGTCCAGAACCGCGGAGGTCTCGACGCACGTGTCAGCAGGAATCACACCTGTCAGCCGAAAACGCGGTGTTTCGGCCGACATCCGTCATCTGCGCTGACAGGCGTGCGGGTCAACGAGCATGTACGGCCGCAAGGAAGCGCTCGTGGAAGCGCGTCTCCCCGGTGATCTCGGGGTGGAAGCTGATGCCGAGCAGCGCACCCTGCTCGACCGCGACGACTCGGCCGTCGTCCAGGCCGGCCAGCACTGCGGCTTCCGGCCCGACGTGCTCGATGACAGGCCCTCGGATGAATGCCGCACGCACCTGTTCGGGCCCGAGCGCCGGCACGTCCAGGACAGCTTCGAACGACTCGACCTGCCGTCCGAAGGCGTTCCGGCGCACCACGACGTCGAGCCCGCCGAACGACTCCTGACCGTCGATCGCATCCACGAGACTGTCGGCGAGCATGATGAGGCCGGCGCACGTGCCGAGCATCGGCATCCCATCGCGAATCGCTTCGCGAATCGGATGCTGCAGACCGAACAGCCGCGACAGCTTGTCGATCACGCTCGACTCGCCGCCGGGGATCACGAGGCCTGAGACCTGCGCGAGCTCCTCGGGGCGGCGCACGCGGACGACGTCCACCCCGAGGTCGCGCAGAACCCGCTCGTGCTCTCGCACGTCGCCCTGCAGCGCCAGGACGCCGACGGTGGGGTTACCAGCCACGCTCGGAGAGTCGGTGCGGTGCCGGGAGGTCGGCGACGTTGATCCCGACCATGGCTTCACCCAGTCCGCGCGAGACCTCGGCGACGACCTTGGGATCGTCGTAGAACGTCGTGGCCTTCACGATCGCGGCGGCACGCTCCGCCGGGTTGCCCGACTTGAAGATCCCGGAGCCGACGAACACGCCGTCCGCACCGAGCTGCATCATCATCGCGGCATCCGCCGGAGTGGCGACGCCGCCGGCGACGAACAGCACGACGGGGAGCTTCCCGGTCTCGGCGATCTCGGCGACGAGTTCGTAGGGCGCCTGCAGCTCCTTCGCGGCGACGAACAGCTCGTCCTTGGGCAGTGCGGTGAGCGCAGCGATCTCGCCGCGGATCTTGCGGATGTGCTTCACGGCCTCTGAGATGTCTCCGGTGCCGGCCTCGCCCTTGGAGCGGATCATCGCCGCACCCTCGTTGATGCGCCGCAGCGCCTCGCCCAGGTTGGTCGCGCCGCAGACGAAGGGAACCTTGAAGCCGAACTTGTCGATGTGGTTCACGTAGTCGGCTGGCGAGAGCACCTCGGACTCGTCGATGTAGTCGACGCCCAGCTCCTGCAGCACCTGCGCCTCGACGAAGTGTCCGATGCGCGCCTTAGCCATGACCGGGATGGAGACGGTCTCGATGATGCTGTCGATCATGTCCGGGTCGCTCATGCGCGAGACGCCGCCCTGCGCACGGATGTCGGCGGGGACGCGCTCGAGCGCCATGACGGCGACGGCGCCTGCGTCTTCGGCGATCTTGGCCTGATCTGCCGTGACCACGTCCATGATGACGCCGCCCTTGAGCATCTCGGCGAGACCGCGCTTGACGCGCGATGACCCTGTCGTGGGATTCTGGCCGGTGGTGGGATTCTGGTCTGCAGCCATGAGCTGTTCCTTCCGGGTATCCAAACGTGCACTTTGATCTATGCCAAAAGATACCACCGCTCGAGCGCCCCGTAGACTCGCATGTCGAGGGGTGACATGAATGACCAGATCACGGGTGCCACGGCATCCGACATCGCGACGAGCGTGCGCGAACTGCGTGACCGCGGCGTGCTGCGTCCCGGTGCCGCGCTCCCGCCGGTGCGCGAGCTCGCAGCACGTCTCGGGGTGAACCGCAACACCACCGTCGCGGCGTACCGGCAACTGGCGCAGGCGGGTCTCGTCGTCAGCCGTGGACGGGCGGGCACCATGCTCGTCGAACACGACGCGGTCGCGCAGGAGGGCTACGCCGCCGACACCGTGCTGCGCGATGTCGGCACCGGCAACCCCGACCCTCGGCTGATTCCCGACCCCACCCCTGTGCTGGCGACGGTCACCGGGCGTCCTGTCCTGTACGGCGAACCTGTGATCGACACCGGACTCGAGGCGTGGTCACGCGAGTGGATCTCCCCCGACCTCCCGGCGCCCGACTTCCGCATCACGATCACCAGCGGAGCGGTGGATGCTGTCGAGCGCCTTCTCGCGCAGGCGCTGATGCGCGATGACGCAGTGGCTCTCGAAGACCCGTGCTTCCTCGCGAGCATCCACACGGTCCGTCTCGGCGGTTACCGTGCGGTCCCGGTGGCGGTGGACGACGAGGGGATGACGGTCGACGCACTGCGCGCGGCGCTCGACGCCGGGGTCAGGGCGATCATCTGCACACCGCGAGCGCAGAACCCGACCGGGGTGAGCCTCTCCCCCGCACGCGCCGCGGCGTTGCGGGAACTGCTGGCCGAGCATCCGTACGTCCTGATCATCGAGGACGACCACTTCTCGATGCTCTCCTCCCGTGGGTATGAGAGCCTGATTGGCCCTGATCACAAGCGCTTCGCGCTGTTGCGGTCGGTGTCGAAGTTCCTGGGTCCGGACATGTGCCTCGCGGTCGCGGCGACGGATCCGGAGACCGCCGAGCGGCTCGCCATGCGGCTGAGCCCCGGCACGACCTGGGTGAGCCACCTGCTGCAGCGCCTGACGCTGGGACTGCTCGAAGACAGCGGCGTGCGCACAGCGATCCGAGCCGCGGGCACGCACTACGCCGAACGCAACGCCGCGTTCGCGGAGCAGCTGCGCGCACACGGTATCGAGACC
Organism: Microbacterium profundi; assembly: GCF_000763375.1. Lineage (NCBI taxonomy): Bacteria > Bacillati > Actinomycetota > Actinomycetes > Micrococcales > Microbacteriaceae > Microbacterium > Microbacterium profundi. The sequence goes on from NZ_JPSY01000003.1 coordinate 150,754, forward strand.
CGCTACGTGGACGGAATGAATCTCTGGGTCGAACTGCCGATCCCCGCGCAGATCGTTTCGGAGCGGCTGATGCGTCGTGGCTGGCTGGTGCGGACCGGTGACGGATTCTCGCTCACGAACGCGGACACGCCGTCACATCATCTGCGGCTCACCGTGCACGATCTGACAGACGATGACGCGGCGCAGCTCGTCGAGGACATCGCCGGCGCGGTGCGCTGAGGTGCGCGTGGCGGCATCGAGCAGTGAGAAGATCGAAGGATGAAGATCCTCTCGATCCAGTCAGCTGTCGCCTACGGCCACGTCGGCAACTCCGCCGCGGTGTTCCCCCTGCAGCGCATCGGCGTCGACGTGCTTCCCGTGTACACGGTCAATTTCTCGAACCACACCGGTTACGGCGCATGGCGCGGGCCGATGATCGATCCGAGCGACGTCGCCGACGTCATCACGGGGATCGAGGAGCGCGGTGCCTTCGCACAGGTCGACGCGATCCTGTCGGGCTATCAGGGCGGCGAGGGCATCGGCGATGTCATCATCGACGCCGTCGCGCGAGTGAAGGCCGCGAATCCGAACGCGCTCTACGCGTGCGACCCGGTCATGGGCAATGCGAAATCCGGATGCTTCGTCGCGCCGGCGATCCCCGAGCTTCTGCGCGAGCGCGTCGTACCCGTCGCCGACATCATCACGCCGAACCAGTTCGAGCTGGGCTTCCTCACCGGCACCGATCCCGACACCCTCGAGTCGACCCTCGCATCGGTCGATGCCGCGCGCGCGATGGGCCCGTCGACGGTGCTCGTCACGAGCGTCGAGCGGCCCGACCGTGAAGAGGGCACGATCGAGATGCTCGCGGCCGACGATGCCGGAGCCTGGATCGTACAGACGCCCTTCCTGCCGATGAAGGCCAATGGCTCGGGCGACGTGACTGCGGCACTGTTCACGGCCCACTATGTCTCCACGGGCAGCGCGAAGGTCGCTCTCGAGCGCACCGCGTCGAGCGTATTCGACCTGCTGCAATTGACGCTGGATTCGGGCGACCGCGAGCTGCAGCTCATCGAGGCGCAGGAGTCCTACGCGCACCCGAAGATGCAGTTCAGCGCGCGTCAGGTGCGCTGAGCGGATATCCCGCGGGTCGTTGAGCGAGCGCAGCGAGTCGAAGCCTCAGTTCCTGGGCCCAGCCCCGCGGGTCGTTGAGCGAGCGCAGCGAGACGAAACGGGTTGAGCGAGCGCAGCGAGTCGAAGCCTCAGCGAGCCCAGCGTGACATCCCGCGGGTCGTTGAGCGAGCGCAGCGAGACGAAACGGGTTGAGCGAGCGCAGCGAGTCGAAGCCTCATCCCTGAGGCCAGGCGTGCGCCACGGCCTCGCGCACCTGTCCGAGCAACTGCGGCAGCGCCTTTGTCTTGGCGATGATCGGGAAGAAGTTCGAATCCGATTTCCAGCGCGGCACGATGTGCTGATGCAGGTGTCCGTCGACGCCGGCGCCGGCGACCGCGCCCTGGTTCATGCCCAGGTTGAATCCGTCGCAGTTCGACACCTCACGAAGCACGCGCATGCCGGTCTGCGTCAGGGCGCCGATCTCGGCGACCTCTTCCGCCGTCGCCTGGTCGTACGTCGCGATGTGGCGGTACGGGCACACGAGCAGGTGCCCCGAGTTGTACGGGAACAGGTTCAGCAGCACGTAGGCAGTCTCGCCGCGCGCGACGATGAGTCGCTCGGCATCCGGATGCTTCGGTGCCTCGCAGAACGGGCACTCGTCGCGCAGCGGTTCAGGACCCGCTTGGATGTACGCCAGCCGGTGCGGGGTCCACAGCCGCTGGAACTCATCGGGGATGCCGGCGAGGTGCCCGGCATCCTCCGCGCCCACGCCGGACGCCTCGGTCTCCGACGCGGCGTCGGTGAACGATGGGTCCGGCGTCGTTGTCACGCCAGATCCTCCACTGTGTGCACGAGCGCGTGGGTGTCGATCGCCGCACGGATGCGAGCCACGGCATCCGCGATCGGCACGCCGTTCTCCTGCGTACCGTCACGGAAGCGGAACGAGACGGTGCCGGCATCCCGGTCCTTCTCCCCCGCGATGAGGATCAGCGGCACCTTGCCCGTGGTGTGGGTGCGGATCTTCTTCTGCATCCGGTCATCCGACACGTCGAGTTCGGCGCGCACGCCGCCGTCGCGCAACGTCGTGACGATCTCGCCGAGGTAGTCGGCGAAGTCATCTGCAACCGGGATGCCGACGACCTGCACCGGGGACAGCCACACCGGGAAGTCACCGGCGTAATGCTCGAGCAGGATGGCGAAGAAGCGCTCGATCGAACCGAACAGCGCGCGGTGGATCATGATCGGGCGCTTCTTCTGCCCGTCCTTGTCCATGAACTCGAGGTCGAAGCGCTCTGGGAGGTTCGGGTCGACCTGCACCGTTGACAGCTGCCACGTGCGGCCGATCGCATCGCGCGTCTTCAGGTCGATCTTGGGGCCGTAGAAAGCGGCCTCGCCGGGTACTTCGGTGAGCTTGAGACCGGATGCCACGGCGACGCGCCGCAACGCATCCGTCGAAGACTCCCAGAACTCGTCCGAGCCGATCCACTTCGCCTTCTCGTCGTCTTTCATCGACAGCTCGAGCTCGAAATCGGTGAGCCCGAAGTCGCGGAGCATCGACAGGATGAATTCGAGGACCTTCGCGACCTCGTCCTCCAGCTGATCGGGGGTGACGAAGAGGTGCGAGTCGTCCTGGGTGAATCCGCGCACGCGGGTGAGCCCGTGCAGTGCGCCGGAGAGCTCATTGCGGTAAACGGTGCCGTTCTCCGCGAGGCGCAGGGGCAGGTCGCGGTAGCTGCGCGCACGCTCCTTGTAGATGAGGATGTGCATCGGGCAGTTCATGGGCTTCAGGTAGTAGTCCTGGCCCTGCTTGGTGATCTCGCCGTTCTCGTCGCGCTCCTCGTCCATCACGATCGGAGGGAACATGCCCTCCTTGTAGGTGACGAGGTGGTTCGAGGTGAGGAAGAGGTCTTCCTTGGAGATGTGCGGCGTGTACACGTAGGTGTAGCCGCCCTCGATGTGGCGCTTGCGTGCGTGCTGCTCCATCTCGCCGCGGATCATGCCGCCGCGAGGGTGCCAGACCGACAGACCCGAGCCGATCTCCTCGGGGAACGAGAAGAGGTCGAGTTCCTTGCCGAGGCGGCGGTGGTCGCGCTTGGCCGCTTCTTCGAGCCGGTGCTGGTAGGCGCGCAGTTCGTCCTTGGTCGGCCAAGCGGTGCCGTAGATGCGCTGCAGCTGCGGGTTCTTCTCACTGCCGCGCCAGTAGGCGGCGGCGATGCGGGTGAGGTCCCAGCCGTTGCCGATCATGCGCGTGCTGGGCAGGTGGGGGCCGCGGCAGAGGTCCTTCCAGGCGACCTCGCCGTCCTTCGTGGTGTTGTCGTAGATGGTCAGCTCGCCCGCGCCCACCTCGACGGATGCGCCTTCGGCTGCTTCCTTGTTGCCGCCCTTGAGCCCGATGAGCTCGAGCTTGAACGGCTCGTTCGCGAGTTCGGCGCGGGCCTCGTCATCCGTGACCACACGGCGCACGAAGCGCTGTCCCTCGCGGACGATGCGCTGCATCTCCTTCGAGATCGCCTTGACGTCCTCGGGTGTGAACGGCGTCTCGACGCCGAAGTCGTAGTAGAAGCCATCGGTGACCGGCGGGCCGATGCCGAGGTTCGCCTGGGGGTTGATGCGCTGCACCGCCTGGGCGAGGACGTGCGCGGTCGAGTGCCGCAGGATCGCGAGCCCGTCTTCGCTGTCGATCGTGACGGGCTCGACCTCATCGGTCGTCGTCACGGTGGTCGCCAGATCCTTCAGGTCGCCGTTGACGCGCATCGCGACGACGGATCGGTCGGAGAACAAGGCGAAGCCGTCTGTCGGCTGGGCGTTTTCAGGCACTGATCACTCCATTTGGGTCGCCTCTAGGCTACTCGCCTCGCGGCGTCGTCTGCGCGCTCGGAGCGGATGCCGTCGGGGTCGTCCCCGTTAACGAAAAGTGCTCCCGTGGAGTGGAAGTCCACGGGAGCGGCGATCACGTTCGTCTAGGTGCGCGGGTCAGAATCGGGTGGCGTGGCGCGCGGCGTTGACTCTGGCATCGCGCGCTGACGGTCGCGAACGGGAACGGGCGGGCCGTTGCGGTGTGAGAGCGTGCGGGATCGCACGGCGAGGGGCTCGTGGCGACTGTCGGTGCGTGCTGTGACGCCCCGGGACCCCTGGGGAGGCCTATGCGGGCGCCAGCCCGGCGGCTGTAGCGACGCGGAGCTTGCGGAGGTTGTGGCAGATCGTGTGGAGTAGCCATTCGCCTTGGGCGCCGGCGAGTCCGCGTAGCCGGAGCTGTCCGGCGTTTTGCCGGGTCTTCATCTGCCCGAACGCGGGTTCAACGATGGCTTTGCGGCGCGCGTAGTCGGTGCGGCCCTGCTCGGTGCGCAGCGCGTGCGCCATCCGCTCCCGCCGGCTCGCGTCCTCTGGGGCCGGGTCCGGGGCGCCGGCGGTAGGGAAGCTCTCGCCGTGACGTTGCCGTCCCGTCGCGATCAACACCTGTGCGTCCAGATCGTCGGCGGCTTCGAGGTTGGGCGCCGGCTCTCTCACCGCCCCGGTGGCGGAGACTCTCGACACGTACTTCCGTCAGTGCTCCGTGCTCGTCACGGCGCGCGACATCGCCGTGATGGGAGCAACCCTCGCCAACGGCGGAGTGAATCCGGTGACGGGTGAGCGCGTCACCAGCGCGGAGACGTGCCAGCACGTCATGACGATCATGGCCACCTGCGGCATGTACGACTACGCCGGTGAATGGCTGCTGCGGGCCGGGCTCCCGGCGAAGTCAGGAGTCGCCGGCGGACTCGTCGCGAGCTCGCCGGGCGAGGTCGGGCTGGGCCTGGCTCGTCCCCGCGCCGGTCCTGGCCGAACTGCTGATCCTCGGCCTCATCGACCGCCTCCGCCTCGGCGAGCAGCGCAGCGACCTCGGCTTGGAGCTGATCGATCTTCGGCACGATCCGGTCATAGCTCATCGCCTTATGCCGCGACGCGTTCGCAGCCAGCTTCGTGCCATCCAGCGCGACACGCCCCAACCGCACCAGCCCCGCCTCCGCGCAGACCCGCAGCACCTGCAGGAACAACCCCGGCAGGGCATCCAGGTGACGCCGACGAAACCGGGCCAGCGACCGGTAGTCGGGCGCCTGGTTGCCCGACAGCCACCGGAAGGCGATATCGCGCTTGCAGCGCCGCTCCAACTCACGAGACGAGGTCACGCCCGTCGCGTACGCGAACAGCAGCAGCTTCAACATCATCCGCGGGTCATACGGAGGCGCACCCGAGGCGGACGCGTACGACGCGTAGACCGGCGTCAGATCCAAGAGCTCTTCGACGACCTCGGAGATGAACCGGGCCTCATCATCCTCGTCCAGCCAGTCATCCAGACTCGGCGGGAGCAGGAAACACTGCCCCTGGTCATACCCACGGAACGTCTTGCCCGCACCCGCCGGTGCAGCCGATCCCGGCGCCCGCGCCTCACCCGGCTCGACCTCGAACAGACCCTCCAGGCTGGCAGTCACCGTCATGAATCGATTCTCCCAGCACCCCGCGCTATCCACCGGATTCACCCCGGCGCGTTAACGGAAGGATCTGACCCACGCACCTAGAAGGGACGACGCGTGAACAAGTCAATTCTCTCACAGAGCGGGGCATGTCGATGGAAGGACGGGAAAGCGACCTCGAACCCGTGCATCGTCGCATTGATCCGGTCAGCGAGCTCGGCTCGGCTCCAGCGATGTACATCTCATCCTCACAGTTGTACAACGCGAGCATGTCCCGCATCACTGCCTCTGAGGCGCGCAAGAGCTTCGCTAGTGTCATCGAGACAGCCCAGCGCGAGGCCGTCACCGTCGAGCGTCGCGGCGAGGCTCAGGCTGTCATCGTGTCGGCTGCCGAGTACGACCGACTGAGGAGCGCTGCCCAGGAGATCGAGGACATCACTGCGTTCGATGCCGCCATGGCCGAGGAAGGACCCAACATCCCCTGGGAGCAGGTCAAAGCCGATCTGGGCTGGTGAGACGTCCCGCATGGCCTATGAGATCGAAGTGCGTCCTGCTGCGCTGCGAGCTCTGAAGAAAATCGACAAGCGGGACCAATCCCGGATCCAGGGTGCGATCGCACTCCTGGCGGCCGATCCGCGTCCACCAGGAGCGAAGGCGCTGCGCGTCCGCGACGGGCTCCGCATCCGTGTCGGGGACTACCGCATCATCTACACCGTCCAGGACAGCCGGCTGCTGGTGGTCGTCGTCACCCTCGGTCAACGTCGAGAGGTGTACGACCAATGAACGGTACTGCGTCCTCTGGTCAGCGCTGGGACGGCGATCACCTGGCTCACGAGCGATGTCCGCCGTCCCGACGGTCCAGGCGAGGTGAGCCTGTTCACTGCCCTGGACTCTGCCCGCTGGCAGGAGCAAGGGCTGCCACGCGACCGCCAGTGTTGGGCGCGAAAAGTTCCCCACACTTTGAAAGCACAATCGACACTGCTGAGGCTCTGTGGGTTGCGCTCGGCGACACAATCGAGTGCGCCGACGATCCATCGTTCTACGGCCCGCAGAGGTATCAGAACTGATACTATCCTGTCATGGTGAAGGATCAGAATGGGCGCGCCCACCGTCCTGCCGTCCCCGGTGGCGGCCAGTTCTCCGAGTCTGCACACACGCCACCGGAAGCGAACCTGCCGCCAGCGGACACGATGCCTGCAGGTCTGGAGGCCGTGCTCGAATCAGCCGCGCGACTGCAGCGTCTCGTACCCGACGCGGTCCTCGTCGGAGGCACCGCTGCCGCCTACTACGCCCGGCACCGCACGTCCACCGACCACGATCACATCGTTCGTGACCTGAACCAGCGCTTCGAGGTCGTCCTCGACGCGCTGGAACGCGACGGAGACTTCGTCCTCAACCGAGCCACTCCGGGGAGGATCATCCTCGGCGAGCTCGGCGGCATCGAAGCCGGCGTCCGGCAGCTCATCCGCGCCCGCCCGTTGGAGACCACCCAGGTGCAGCTCCGCTCCGGAGACATGCTCACCGTCCCCACCATCGACGAACTCGCACGCATCAAGGCCTACCTGATCGTGAAGCGGAACCAGATGCGCGACTACGTCGACATCGCTGCCCTGTCCGCGACTTTCGGACCAGACCGAATCGGCGCCGTCCTCGGCGACATCGACGACTACTACCGCGACGACACCCATCCCGAAGATCGCCCCGTCCGATCCCAGCTCGCCCGCCAACTCGCCTCCCCGCAGCCGCGGGACGCTTCCCAGATCGCACGGCTGAGCTCATACAAGGGGATGACCCCTCGATGGCAGAACTGGGATGAGATCGTCGCAGCGTGCCGAACCGTCGCCGCGCATATCCCCACCGGAGGTGAATGACATGCCCTTGGCCTTTCGGAACATCGACGTGACCCCGAACGACCCCGTCGAAGCATGGGGGTTCGAGGGCATGCTCGCCGCACTCGATCGCGGATACCTGCAGCACTGGGCGCGCATCGCTGACGCCGTGCACGCGAACCCCGACCTGCGCGCCGTGTTCGAAGAAGCCGCTGACGCCGCCGAATCGACGTCCGCGGTCGAATACGTGCGCCTCCTTCTCGCCATGAAGGGCCGGTCCCCCAGCGAGATCGCGCACGACCATCTCGTGACGGCCTTCCGGAAGACTCGGATGACGCAGCAGCAGGTCGCCGAGCGGCTCGGAACGTCCCGACCCCGGCTGAGCACCTACCTGTCCGGCAAGGTGACCCCCAGCATGGACGTCCTCGTCGCCCTCGAGAGTCTCGCGGAAGAGCGGGTCGCTCCCCTCCTCGCGCCACGTCTCGTCCTCATGTGACCACCCGCGCCCGCAGGGTTCATGCGGGGCATGACCGACATCAGCGCCGACGCGCACGCACGCGGTGAAGCAGCCCGGGTACGGGGACGGTTCGGTGAGCAGGAGCGCACCGCAGAGGAAGTCTCACTCGCCGGAGCATCGACTTTCCGCAGCTGCCTCGAGAACCAGGTGGACCTTCGCGACATCAGGTCCATGGGCGGGGACGAGATCGACGCGTTCGACGACATAGAGGCGGAGAGCGCCGCACGTCGAAAGCTCGGAGTCGCGGGCACCACACGATCGGATACTGAGTTCTGCAACTACCTCCGGTACGACCTTCGAGAGAACCCGTTACGTGGTTCCCGGGGCGTGCGGGAGCGCCCTGGCACCGGTTCTCAGGTGCGCAGTGGCGCCAGCGGCGGGGTAGCAGCCGGCCGCGGGTGAACATGCCGATCAGCGTCCACGCGGACAGTTGGGAGTCCCCGCGCCGTTGGCAGGCCAGCGTGGTCGCGGCGAGCAGGTTCAGTGCGTCCCCGAGCCGGGTCGGCCACACCAGGCGGCGGTTCAGGATGTCGGGCTCAATTGGTAGCGGCGCCGTAGTGGAAACAAAAAAGCCCCGGAAAACCGGGGCTGATCTGGTATTTAGTCTGTGCGCGATACTGGGATCGAACCAGTGACCTCTTCCGTGTCAGGGAAGCGCGCTACCGCTGCGCCAATCGCGCCTGTGAAGGCTATTAAGTTGATGCGACGAGGTGGCGACGGGATTCGAACCCGTGTAAACGGCTTTGCAGGCCGGTGCCTAGCCGCTCGGCCACGCCACCGTGTGGATTGACCCCACGTGCCGTGAGCCCCTCAGAAAGAGACTCCTGCACTCGAGCGGATGACGAGATTCGAACTCGCGACCCTCACCTTGGCAAGGTGATGCGCTACCACTGCGCTACATCCGCGTTGTGTTCCGGCTCACCGGGCACTTGTAAAACTTTAGCCGATCATTTCGATCCCGCAAAACCGAAACCCGATCTCGCGCGTGTCATGCGGTTTGGTCATGACGGCGTCCGGCATTCGGGTAATATCGTTTCTCGACCCCCTGGGTCATGGGCGATTGGCGCAGTTGGTAGCGCGCTTCCTTCACACGGAAGAGGTCATCGGTTCGAGTCCGGTATCGCCCACCATGAAAACCCCTGGTTATCCGGGGGTTTTCGTCTTTCAACTACTGGCCCACAGCGTGTTGTGTGGACAGATCGGCCGGTTGTGTGGAATCGGGGTCCGCGAGCGCTCCAGCCGCGAGCGCCCAGGGCCGTTGAGCGTCCACCTGACGGTGTGTATAGACGCCCTCTGTGATGTTGCTGGCTGAGTGCCCGACACGCTGTTGGATGACCGGCAGAGGGCACCCCGCCTGGTCCAGCAGAGTCACGTGAATGTGCCTCCAGCCGTGCATCCCCATCAGCGGCAACTTCTCCCGCTTCTCCACGACGATCATGCGCCGCGTGACGTACTTGGGATCGACCGGCGACCCGTCCTCCTGTGAGAACACCAGGCCGTTGTCCTCCCAGATGGGCATCCCGAAGGTGCGCGCGATCCTGGTTCGCCGCAACGACGTCGACCTGGCCGTGGACCGTTCCGCGTACTTCACCAGCGACCGCACTGCGATCCGCGCGACCATGCGCGTGTCGTTCGCGTTCCCGCACGCGGCCGCAGTTCAGAAGATCAGCCTCAGCGCATGATCTGAAGCGGAGCAGGAGGGATCGGCCGGAAGGGTTCGGTCCCTCCTCACGCCAATGTGCACAACTTGTGCTGATCGTCCTTCTTGAGGGGATTCCCTGCCGGGCTTTGCCAGGTGAGAAGGTCGCGGATCCAGTGGTCCGCCCCGTGAAGGGGGCTCAGCCTGGACATGATCGGCAGGTTCGTCACCGTACCGCCGAACAGTCCCGAATCCTTCTGCGCGCTTTTCCAATTCCGGTCTTCGTCGCGCTCACGTTGTTCATGCTTGTACGTCGCAAGAGCCCGGGGGAAGTCCAGGATGATGGCCTCGCCCGATTCTAACCTGAGCGCCTCACCGACCACGGTTTCATCGTCCACGGTGATCTGGGCGCGCACGTTCAGCGCGATGTCCGGCCCTAGATTCTGGACGCGATAGCGGCCCGGTGTGTCCCAGTCACAACTCCAGTCGATTCGGTGAAGTTCGGTAGCCCGCTCGGCCTCACGCTTCGTGATCGCGTTGGCCTCTCCGACGCCTGGGTGGAGAGGATCACCCGACCCCGGATCGATAGCGACCCGCGCGTGATCGACGCCGAGCAGGAACACCAGGCAGCACGCGACGCGCTACTGCACCGGCCCGAGCGCGCACAGACCGCACGACTCGCCGCATACGCGCGAGCATTCGGCGCGGAGACCGTGATCCGCAACCAGCAGGCATACCTCACCACCAACCCCGCACAGCAAGCCGCACGAGCCACGAAGACCGCAAAGCAGGCGCGGGAAGAAGCCAAACTGCTGCGCACACTCACCCCCGCCGAAGCCGCAGAGCGGATCGAGCAGACCCGCGCAGCACAGGCCGCACGCGACGCCCAGCAAGCGGAGCAGCGACGTGCCGCGCTCCACGACCAGAGCCAGCACCGAGCCGCCCCAAGCCAAGCAGCGTCCGACCGTGGCCATAGCTTGTGAGCGCCGCAAATCCTCCCCATTGTCAGTCCCCAGCGATAGACTGAAACCATGACTCCGAAGCTCGCAGAAGTGCTGGACGCAGCTCGTGCGCTCTCGCGCTCAGAGCGCGCCGAGATCGCACACGAGCTGATCGCTACTCTCGAAACCACTGAAGAGTTCGATGAAGCCCGCTACGCCGAACTCACATCTGCGGTGAACGAGGGCATCGAACAGCTCGATCGTGGCGAGGGGATTCGCGTTTCTGCCGACTCCATCGATGAATATATTCGCGATCTCGGTCAGGTCGCTACAAAACGCGCTGCTCGTCGTATCGCGTGACGCACGAACTCTTCCTAGCACCCGCGGCTCGCGCGGACATCGTTGACGCGCTTGAATGGTCAGTGAAGAGCTTCGGCGACACCGTACGCGATGGGTACGAGGCTCTGATCATCGCAGCAATCAATCTGATCAGAGACGATCCGACCGTACTGGGTTTCACGCGAACGTGACGACCTTGCGATCGGCCTGCGGACCCTTCATTTGCGGGCCTGTCGCAACGAGGTCAGCCCGGCGGTGCGTCGCATCGCCAGCCCGCGCCACTTCGTGGTCTACCGGCACGTTGGCGAGGTCGTCCAGGTCGTTCGCCTGCTGCACGAGGCGATGGACATTCCCGCGTAGCGCATCCCGAATAGCGGCTGAGAACGATCACCCTAAAATCACCCCGACAGCGGTTTCATGGGTCTCTGAGGCACCCGTAGGCCCCGAAGAATCAAGGGAAGCCCTGATCTGAGCGCCTACACACGGAAGAGGTCATCGGTTCGAGTCCGGTATCGCCCACCACACTGTCAGATCTAGACTCCCCGCATGGGACTCCTGACCTTCAGCGCCAACGTCACTCTCGACGGCTGCGTCGATCATCAGGAGGGCATCGCGGATGACGAGACGCACGCCTTCTTCACCCGCCTCATAGACGAAGCCGGTGCGATGCTGTGGGGGCGCATCACCTACGAGATGATGGAGAGCTACTGGCCGGCCGTCGCTCGTGGCGACGAGAGCGCACCTCCGGCGTTGCGCGAGTGGGCGATCAAGCTGGACGCCAAGCCGAAGTACATCGTCTCGTCCACCCGAACTGACTTCCCATGGACCAACAGTCACCACATCGCAGACGATCTGCGTGCGGGCGTCCAGAGGCTCAAGGACGCGACGCCAGACGGTGTACTCCTCGGCAGCGGCGCGCTCGCGACGGAGCTTGACCGGTGGTTGGAGCTGATCGATGAGTACAGATTTCTCATCCAACCCGTGATCGCCGGCCACGGCCCGACCCTGTACCAGAGCGGACTGGCGAGCACGCGAATGCTCGAGTTGGTCTCCGCAGAACCGCTGCACAACGGCACTGTCGCCATGCATTACCGGCGCGCAGGCTGATACCGAGAACCTCACTTATTGAGGTGTCTCCGTGCTCCCATTGGATGGAGCAGCAGGACGCGCGCGCAGATGGATGCGCTTGCCCTCCTTGCTGAAGATCGACAGCAGCTCCGTTTGTCGGGTGCCGACGCCCGACAACCAATGCGGGATGCGCGTGTCGAATTCGGCAGCTTCTCCGGGACCGAGCACCACGTCCTGCTCACCGATCACGAGACGGAGACGACCCGACAGCACGTAGAGCCATTCCTGCCCGTCGTGCACTTTCGGCTCCGGCACGGCGGCGACGCCTGCCGGGTTCGCCGGAAACGTGACTTTATAGGTCTGCACCGGACTGGATTCAGGCGAGAGCGACTCATACCAGGTGTCCCCCATGCGCTTTCTGGTGCGTGCCACACGCGGGTCCGGTGCTTTACGCGGAACGATGTCGTCGAGTTCCAGCCTCAGCGCCCTGGCGATCGGCACGACGAGCTCCAGGTTCGGCGCCCGCTTTCCCGCCTCCAGGCGCGATAGCGTGCTCGACGATATCCCGGTCGCTTCCGAAAGGTCGGCGAGGGTCATACTGCGCTTCTCGCGCCAGCTCTTGAGTCGGGGGCCGATGAGTGAGACCGAGTCGTCGGGCATGATTCTCCTTGCTGATTCAGCACAGATATTTGCCACAACGGTACCATCTGCGCACTCTTGGAACATGACACGCGACGACCGAACATCAACAACACCCGCAACCGGCACTGCAACACCCGACGAACTCTGGGATGTCATCATCATCGGGGGCGGCGCCGCAGGCCTCAGTGCCGCGCTCATCCTCTCGCGCGCCAGACGACGTGTTCTCGTCCTCGACGCACAGGAGCCGCGCAACCGCTTCGCACCGCACATGCACGGCGTGCTGAGCCGCGACGGCTACTCCCCTCTCGATCTCGTGGCCGACGGCCGACGCGAGGTTCTGGCTGCGGACGGAGTGATCCGAACGGCGCGCGTGATCGAGACCCGCGCTGTCTCCGACGGATTCGAGGTCATCACCGAAGCAGGCGCCCGCATCACCGCGCGTCGCCTCATCGTCGCGACGGGAACTCGCGATGTGCTCCCCGAGATCGATGGGATCGCAGAGCAGTGGGGCCGTGGCATCGTCGCGTGCCCGTACTGCGATGGCCGCGAAGCCGTCGGGAGCAGGATCGGTGTGCTGCTGGGCTCTGCCGCCGGCATCCACAAGGCGCACATGCTGCGCTCGTATTCCGCCGACATCACCGTGTTCACGGCACTCGCAGACCCGATCGGTGAGACCGATCGACTCATCCTCGAGCAGCGCGGCATCCACCTCGAACACCGGAGCGTCACACGCGTCGTTTCCGACGGAGACCGGCTGACCGGACTCGCACTCGCCGACGGCACGGTCGTACAGATCGAGGCGATCTTCGCCGAACCGCGACTCGTCCCGCTCGATGAACCGCTGCAGCAGCTCGGTGCCGCGCGCACCGAAACGCCTTTCGGCGCGTGGCCCGCGGTCGACGAGTTCGGACGAACGAGCGTCCCCGGAGTCTGGGCGGTGGGAAACACGGCGAATCCGGCCGCGCTGGTTCCCATCGCGATGGGGTCGGGCGCCACAGCCGCGCTCGCATTGAACGGAGAGTTCGTCGCGGAGGAGGTCGCGCTCGCCGCCCGAGCAGTGAACGCCGATCAGGAAGCGGGAGTGCGGTGACTCACGAACCGGATGCCGCGACAGACGCGACTCGATTCTGGGATGAGCGGTATGTCAGTCGACGCACCGAGCACGGGCGGATATGGAGTGGGCGGGTCAACGCGACGGTGGCTCAGCAGGTGTCTGAGCTGACGCCGGGCACGGCGCTCGAACTCGGATCCGGCGAAGGCGCTGATGCACTCTGGCTCGCCGCTCGAGGGTGGTACGTCACCGCGCTCGACATCTCTTCGATCGCTCTGGAGGTCGGCGCAGCAGAGGCTGCGAAGGCGGGACTATCCGACCGGATCGAATGGGGCTCTTCCCAGATGAGGGTGTAGGTTGGCCGGGCGCGTCGGTCCGCAGATAGACGTCGAGATCTCCCGACGACGGAGGTTCCTACGCCATCCATCCGAAAGACCTCGACGGGCCCGACGCTACCCCGCCGGCCGGCTTCGGCCGCCCTGACCTAACCGCCTTCGCGTCTCATCCCAATCGGCTCTGATCGAGTCTGCTGACCCCCTCGACGAGAACGCAGCGACATCACAGCCACCCAACCCCGACCGTCCGGGAAGCCGGGGCACGTCACATGGGCTGTGCTGCGGGCGTGTCGAGTGGGTCGTCCAGGGGCGACGCAGGAGCGTCGACGCGACGTGCTGAGAGGTGGTTCCAACCGAGCGCTAGGACACCGGCTACAGGCATGGCGATAGGTCAGGAACGGCGTCGCTCCCTGCGCAGGAGGGAGCGCAGAGTCTCGGCGTTTGCGTAGCCGACCCGTAGCGCGATCTCGGCGGAGGTGAGGTGCGTGGTTGCTGAGAGGTGTCGAGCTCGTTCGGTGCGAAGCCGTTGGACGAAGCCGAGCGGAGTGAGGTTGAGCGCCGCACGGACTCGTCGTTCGAGGGTGCGCCGGCTGGTGCCGAGCGACTGCGCGACGAAGGCGACGTTGAACGGTTCGTCCAGGCGGGCGCGCACGAAGCGTTCGAACTCGACGACGATCGGGTCCTCGTGCCGGAGATGTTCGTAGGCGACGAAGGCCGCCTGCGACGGGCGCTCGTCGATGATGAGGAGCTTGGCGACATGTTGGGCCAGGTCGGGGCTGATCGATCGTACGAGTGAGAGCGCGAGGTCGATGTGGGCGAACGCGGCGCCGGCGGTGACGAGGTTCCCGTCGACCACGACCATGGTGTCGAGATCGAGGGCGACGGTCGGATAGCGCTTCCGGAACTCCGGCCCCAGGAACCAGCTGGTCGTCGCCCGCCGATGATGCATCCGTCCTGTCTCGGCGACGGCGAACACGCCGGTGCACGCCGCGGCGATCCGGGTGGTCGCCTCGTCGAGGCGCCCGAGTGAGGCGATGACCGAACGAGCATCTCGACTCTGGAGGGCGTCGTGGGTCGCGGCGGCCGTGAGGGTTCCAAGCGCAGGGACGACGACCACGTCGAACTCTCCGGACTCCGGCAGCGGGTGGTCCACCGACAGGGTCATCGATGCCGTCGTGGTCACTCGCCGTTTCGGTCCGAGGATGGCGAGTTCGATCGGGTCGATCCGCGGGTCGACATCTCCGCGGGCTCCGTCGGCCACCCGCACGATGTCGATGACCGACGCGACCGCCGAACCGAGGCAGCCGTCGATCGCGATCAGTCCGATACGCATGGCGCTAATGATAGCAATACTGCCGTATACGCCACTCCCCACCGGCCCTCGCTCGTCATACGCTGAACTCGTCCCACGAAGAACCCCGACGTCAAGGAGAGTCCCTCATGTCCACACCCGCATCACTTCCGTATGCCTTCGTCGCCAAGATCGTCGCGGCCGATGGACAGCACGACGCGGTCGCCGATCTGCTCGCCGGCGCTGTCGCACTCGCCAACGAAGAAGTAGGAACGATTGTCTGGTTCGCGGTCAGGACCCACGCCGACACCTTCTGGATCTTCGATGCATTCCCCGACGAGGCCGCTCGCGACGCCCACGCCAACGGCGCCATCGTCGCAGCCCTGATGGCCAACCAGCACCTCCTCGGCGCAGCACCCGAGATCCTGGCGGCCGACGTCCTCGCGTCCAAGCTCCCGTAGTCCGCCAACGCACGAGACGATCGCGCCCCGCCGAGCCGTCGCCAGGTCGCGACGCAACGCCACGCTGCGTTGCCGAGCGGTGCGAGGCCTATCGGCACACGGACAGGATGCCGGCCGCGAGCGCTCAGCCGGCGAGGGGTCCGTCGCAGAGGAGAGCGACGTCGGTGTCGGGCAGAGCCGTGAGGCCAGCGCATCGCGCGACCACCAGAACCGAACCGCCTGTCGGAATCGAACCGACGACCTAATCACGTCGGCTTTGCGTCTATCGCTTGATGCGCCCACTGGGCGAACGAGCCGCTGACCTGCGCAAACGCCGGGGCCTTGGCCCTTGATCGTGGACACGGTGTCGGTTCGGTTATGCCGCTTCCGCGAGCGTAGCGGAGCGTGCGGCTTCGTAGGCGTTCGGGCTGATGTTGCCGATCGCGGAGTGGCGCCGGCGAGTGTTGTAGCGGTTCGCCCACCGGAACACGGCCCGGTAGGCGGTGGCCTGGTCCGGGAACGCTGACCGGCCGGCGAGGAGTTCGCGCTTGAGCGTGGCGTTGAAGCTTTCCGCGAGTGAGTTGTCGGCACTCGTGCCGACCGCGCCCGTGGACTGGGTCACGCCCAGCTGCTCGCAGAGCGCGGCGTAGGCCTTCGAGGTGTAGACGCTGCCGTGGTCGGAGTGGAAGATCGCGCCGACCAGCGACCCGCGGTCGCGGTGCGCGGCACGGAGGGCGTCTTCGACGAGTTCGGTGCGCATGTGGTCGGCGACTTGCCAGCCCGCGAGCTTCCGGGAGCCGAGATCGATGCAGGACGCGAGGTAGAGGTTCGTGCCGTCGGCGATAGGCAGGTAGGTGATGTCGCCCACGTAGCGGCGGCCGGGGTCGCCGACGGAGAAGTCCCGTCCGATCAGGTCGGGGAAGCGCCTGGCGGACTGGTCCGGGATCGTGGTCTTCACCCGTCGTCGCAACCGGATCCCCGCGAGACGGTGCTCACGCATTACCCGCGCGACGCGCTTGTGATTCACCCGCTCCGCCACGGGCACACCGTCGTTGAGGTCGGCGGTGATCCTGGGCGCCCCGTAGGCGCGGTCGCCACCCTGAGCGGGGTCTTGGAGCACCCGGATCCGCGCCGCCAACACCGCGTCGTCTGTCGCCTTCGCGGCTCGCCGCCCGACGGAGTCCAGCCAGGCGTAGAACGACGAGCGGGCGACCTCGACGACCTCACACAACCGCTTCACGCCGTAGGCGTCCTTGTGATCCTCAACAAACTGGAAGCGGTTCACCAGTTCGTCTCCCCGGCGAAATACTTCGCCGCCTGACGGAGGATGTCCCGCTCCGTCTCGAGCTTGCGGGCCTCGGCCTGCAAGGCCGCGAGGTCGGCCTCCAACCGGAGGACCTTCGCCGCCTGCGACTCCGGTCGCCCCGTCGCCCCCCGGCGGCGACGCAGCGGCAACCGTGACCCCGGAGCCGAACTTGTCGACCCACTCTTTCAGCGCACCCCGAGAGATCCCGAGATCCCCGGCGATGCCCTTGAGCGTCGAACCCGGCGTGGACTCATACAAGTCCACCGCGCGCTGCCGGAACTCGTCCGTGTAGTTCTTCCTAGCCATCCCTTGGATTCTCGCTTCCCCAGCATCGTGCTGGAATCAGCGTGTCCAAGATCAGGGGTCAAGCGCCCCGAGCGTGGAGGACGCCGCCATCCGGTGGTGACCGACGACGACCGACCAGTACCGACCGTTTCACCGGAGCTTGCGGCGGCGTCGAAGCCGAGCAAGCTCCATTCTTTTAGCTCACCGCGCCCTCCTCCTCGCCGGTCCCGTCGTCGGCGAAGACGTTTCAGGGGTCTTCTCAGATGACGGTGTAGGTCGGCCGGGCGCGTCGGTCCGCAGATAGACGTCGAGGTCTCCCGACGACGGAGGTTCCTACGCCATCCATCGGAAAGACCTCGACGTGCCCGACGCTACCCCGCCGGCCGGCTTCGGCCGCCCTGACCTGACCGCCTTCGCTCGACTCGACGGCCTCGGTCTGAGCGTGACCGGACAACGACTTGAACCGGATCGTGCGGTCCTCGCGTGCCGCGTGGTGGAACCAGATCAGTGGTGCCGACGGTGCGGCAGCGAAGGCGCTGCTCGTGACACCGTGATCCGGCGGTTGGCCCACGAGCCGCTGGGCTGGCGACCGACCGTGCTGGAAGTTGTAGTGCGCCGCTACCGCTGTGCAGACTGCGGACACGTGTGGCGCCAAGACACCAGCGCCGCGGCGGAGCCACGCGCGAAGCTCTCGCGCACCGGGCTGCGGTGGGCGCTGGAAGGGATCGTGGTCGCACACCTCACCGTCGCCCGTGTCGCCGAGGGACTCGGGGTCGCGTGGGACACCGCCAACAACGCGGTCCTGGCCGAAGGCAAGCGGCTGCTGATCAACGACCCCAAGCGGTTCGAGGGCGTGAAGGTCATTGGCGTCGATGAGCACGTCTGGCGCCACACCAGGCGTGGCGACAAGTACGTCACCGTGATCATCGACCTCACCCCGGTCCGCGATGGCGCCGGCCCAGCAAGGCTGCTGGACATGGTCGAGGGCCGGTCGAAGGCGGCGTTCAAGACCTGGCTCGCCGACCGCGACGACGCCTTCCGTGACGCGGTCGAGGTGGTCGCGATGGACGGCTTCACCGGGTTCAAGACCGCCGCTGCGGAGGAGATCCCGGACGCGGTCACGGTGATGGATCCCTTCCACGTCGTGCGCCTGGCCGGTGACGCCCTCGACAGGTGCCGGCGCCGGGTCCAACTCGCGATCCACGGGCACCGTGGGTTCAGGGACGATCCGCTCTACAAGTCGCGGCGCACGCTGCACACCGGCTCGGACCTGCTCACCGACACGCAGAGCGACAGGCTACGCGCGCTGTTCGTTGATGACGCTCACGTCGAGGTCGAGGCGACCTGGGGTGTCTACCAGCGCATGATCGCCGCCTATCGCCACCAGGACCGGCAACGTGGCCGCGAGCTCATGGAGAAGCTGATCACCGACCTCAGCGCCGGCGTCCCCAAGGTGCTCACCGAGCTCACCACCCTGGCCCGGACCCTGAAGAAGCGAGCCGCCGACGTGCTCGCCTACTTCGAACGACCCGGCACCAGCAACGGGCCGACCGAGGCACTCAACGGACGGCTCGAACACCTGCGCGGCTCCGCACTCGGGTTCCGCAACCTGACCAACTACATCGCCCGAAGCCTGCTCGAGACCGGCGGCTTCAGACCCCAACTCCTACACCCCCGATTGGGATGAGCCTTGAATGGTTACAGACCGACCTGACGACCTGGCGTCCGTCGGCGCAGTACGACCTCGTGACATCGGCGTTCATGCACTCCCCCGTCGATTTCCCACGGGAGGCCATCCTGCGGCGTGCCGTGTCTGCAGTCGCACCGGGCGGACGGCTGCTCGTCGTCGGACACGGCGGCTTTCCGCCCATGTCTGAGCATGTGCACGACACCGAGATCCCGCCTTTCCCGACTCCCGACGAGGTGCTGGCATCGCTTGATCTGCCCACCGGATGGATCGTAGAGGCGAACGCGCTGATCGAGCGGACGGTGAAGTGGCGTGATGAAAAGGACGTAGTCCTCGTGGACACAGTTCTGCGCGTGCGCCGGGTCGATTAGACACGGCGCACGCGCAGGCTCGCTCTCAGGTCGAAAGCGGCTCAGCTGTTCCGGTTCGCGCTGGGCCCGGGCTGGGTCTTGGAGAACAGCACGACGATGATCACTGTGACGCCGACCACGACGTGCGGCAGCCACACGTTGAGCGCTTCGCCAGCGAAGCCGAAGATCCAGGGCGAGAGTGCGAGGAACAGGCTCGCCACGATGTCGAACACGAGGTGAACGGGCATCGGAATGAGTCCGAAGGGGCCCCATTCGTACTTCGTGAAGAGGCTGTAGACGATCAGTCCGACGCCGAGCACGATCGGGATGACGACGGCAGGTCCTCCGACCCCGGCGAACCCGAACAGCCACGGCGCCGCGATGAGCGCGATGCCGACGAGGTAGTCGAGGACGCCGTGAACCTTGGTGGGGATGAAGCGCATGATTCCTCCTTGAGTATGGCCGCGGTATCGCGGCTGTCATCAGAGGTTCGGCGCAGTGGGGAAATCGGATGGGATGCCGACGAGAGGATTATCACGCTGAGTCGGAATCTCCGTCCGCTTCCGGCATCCCCGGGCCCGGTCCTGGCCGCACCGCCGCGTCTTCGGCGACGTCCACCCGTGTGACGCCCTCACGTTCGGTCACTTCCACCCGCGGCGCTGCATCGGCCTCGGTGGCGTCTGGCGCCGTCGTGAGTTGATCCTCGCGCTTCCGCTCCTTGCTCATCTCTTCGTGTGACACACCGCATCCTTTCGTCCGGGGTTCCCCAGCGTATGCGTGGGCGGGTCCGGAGAGCAGGGGCTTGTCGTCAGCGGTCGACATGGCTATGCGATGGGCCCGGTCGCGGTTCACGCCTTACCCGCATTTTTCACTGCTACGGTGAGCGAAGTCGGCATCTTGCCGGCGTCAGGGAAGACTTCTTGTCGACCAACGGGCCCGTTCTGGCCATTTCGTTCTCCGTCGCCTCCTCTGGATCACCTTGAGGAGACCCGATTCCCGTGCACCCGTACACCCGTTCAACAGACTCCCGCACAGACGCCGACGCAAGATCGCTTCCGACACTGCCCATCGGTTCGACCGCCATCGTCTACTGCGAGGCGCAGTTCGCCGAACAGGACGGCAAGACCGCCAACGGCCTGGTCCGTCATTCCGAGAAGTACGAGATCCTCAGCGTCATCGACAGCCACCACGCGGGGGCGGATGCCGGGACTGTGCTCGACGGCGTCGCCAACGGCATCCCGATCCTCGCGAGTCTCACGGAAGCCATAGCGCACGCCGGCAGCACGCCGGATTACCTCATCTGCGGCGTAGCGCCAGCGGACGGGCTGTTGTTGGACGCGCAGCGGGTCGTACTGCTCGACGGCGTCGCGCGCGGCATGCACATCATCAACGGCCTGCATGAGTTCCTCAACGACGACGCGGAGTTCGCCGCGGCCGCGCTCCTCGCCGGCGTCACGATAACTGATGTGCGTCGACCCAAGGACAAGAAGGACCTCCATCTCTTCTCCGGGCGGATCTTCGACGTCACCTGCCCGAGGATCGCGGTTCTCGGCACGGATGGCGCGGTCGGCAAGCGGACCACCGCGACGTTGCTCGTCCAGGCGCTCAACGACCGCGGCATCCGCGCCGTCATGGTCGGCACAGGCCAGACCACCATCATCCAGGGTGGCCGCTACGGCGTGGCACTTGACGCGCTGGTGCCGCAGTTCTGCTCCGGCGAGGTCGAGAACCAGGTCGTCGCGGCCTTCGAAGGCGAGAATCCCGACATCATCATCGTCGAAGGTCAGGGCGCGCTCAGCCACCCCGCGTACCTGACCTCAGCGCACATCCTGCGCGGCAGCCGACCGGCGGGCGTGATCGTGCAGCATGCACCGGGCAGGCGCGTGCTCGGCGACTTCCCGATGATGCCCATGCCCGACGTCGCCAGCGAGGTCGCACTCATCGAGTCGTTCGCCGACACCAGGGTGATCGGCGTCACCGTCAATCACGAGAACCTCACGGATGCGCAGATCACGGATGCCATCGACGAGATCGAACTAGATCTGGGGGTTCCCGCGACGGATCCCCTGACGCGCCCGCTGAGCAACCTGGTCGACATGGTGCTGCAGGCGTTCCCTGAACTGTCGACGGCGCTCACGCAGCGATCGGCCTGACGAAGTCGCCTTACTCGGCACCGATGTCCGCGGCCGCGGGTAGCGTCTCTATCTGATGGTCAAGAACGCTGCCCTGCCCGGCCCCTGCACTCTGTGCGGAGACAGCCGCGGACGCCGAGTTGCAGGATCATGGACATGCTCCGCGTGCGGCTGGCGTTACGGCGATGTGCCGGATGCTGACCTGCCGCTCCCCCGCATCGATGTCGTCTATTACCTGCGATTCGACCGTCGGGTGAAGATCGGCACGAGCATGCGTCCGCGGCAGAGGCTCGCCAGCATCCGCCATGATGAACTCCTGGCCTTCGAACGCGGCGACAGGTCCGTCGAACAACAGCGCCATCGTGAGTTCGCGCATCTGCGCGAGGGCGGCGAGTGGTTCACATTCAGTCGTGAACTCCAGGCTCACATCTCGCGGGTTCGAGCGAGCGGAGATCCCTGGCGACTCCACGCGCGTTGGCTGAGCGAAGCGCTGCGCGCATGACGCTTAGCGTCAACGAGCCCATCCGTAGCGGGAGATCAGCGCCGCGGCCACGCGATCGTAGAGCGCCCGCTTCAGCACTGCTGCCTCGCGTCGCATCCCGCCCTCGTGCACGCTGTAGAGCTGCTCGATGTCGACCCACGACTCCCGTCCCTGTGCATCCCAGGCGCCACTGCCGATGGAGAGGTAGTCCGTGTCCCCATCGTGTGCCTTGCTCGTCATCCGCACCGCGTACACGCGGTCTGCGGACTGCCGACCGATCACCAGAACCGGGCGGTCCTTGCCCCTACCGTCGTTCTCCTCGTAGGGAACCCACGTCCAGATGATCTCGCCGGAATCCGGAGCGTCGTCCTTCGCAGGGCTGTAGCCGAGCTGCAGGTCTGTGATGAGCTCGGGATCGACCCGCACGGTCTCGCGCCCCCGCAACTGCCCCGCGTCGCCGCCGTTCGGAACAGTGACAGACGCACGCGAACGCCCCGCCTCCTTCTCAGGAGAGCGGGGCGTTCGGGATGTCAGTGCCTTCAGGACGATGTCGGCGAGTTGAGACAGGATGCTCTTGGAGGAGGTCACCCCGTCACCCTATCGGCGACCCTGCGGATCAGGCGTCGACCAGCGCGTACCCTTCTTCACCGTGGACGACCGAGTCGACACCGGCGATCTCGTCCTCGTTCGTGATGCGGAAGCCGATCGTCTTCTGAATCGCGAAGCCGATGATGAAGGCGACGACGAACGAGTAGATCAGCACACCCAGTGCGGCGATCAGCTGAACCGCGAGCTGACGAGCGTCGCCGCCGACGAGCAATCCGGTCTCCGAAGCGAAGAAGCCCAGGTAGATCGTGCCCAGCAGACCGCCGACGAGGTGGATGCCGACGACGTCGAGCGAGTCGTCGAAGCCGAGTCGGAACTTCAATTCGACCGCGAGAGCACACACGATACCGGCGAGGGCGCCGAGCAGCAGCGACCAGCCCGGAGTCAGGTTGGCGCAGGCCGGAGTGATGGCGACCAGACCTGCGACCGCACCGGAGGCGGCACCGACCGAGGTGGGCTTGCCGTCCTTGATCTTCTCGATGAGAATCCAGCCGAGGATGGCGGCAGCCGTCGCACCCAGCGTGTTCAGTCCGATCAGGCCGACACCGCCCATGTCGTCGGACAGCCACTCCGCACCCGCGTTGAAGCCGAACCAGCCGAACCACAGCAGGGCCGCACCCAGCAGCGTCAGCGGCACGTTGTGCGGCTTGAGGATGCCCTTCTGGAATCCGATGCGCTTGCCGAGCACGAGAGCGAGGGCGAGAGCGGCAGCACCGGCGTTGATGTGCACTGCCGTGCCACCGGCGTAGTCGATCACGGCGATGCCGCTGTCCTCACCGAACAGGGTGGTGCCGAGGTTCATGATCCAGCCACCGCCCCAGACCCAGGCGGCGATCGGGAAGTAGCCCACCGTGGCGAAGATGCCGGCGAAGATCAGCCAACTGCCGAACTTGGCGCGATCCGCGATGGCGCCCGAGATCAGCGCGACCGTGATGATCGCGAAGGTCGCTCCGTACGCGACGCCGAGGAGTGCGACGTTCGACCCTTCACCGGCTGCGAGACTGCTCAGACCGAAGTCGGCGAACGGGTTGCCCGCGAACTGCGTCGGGCTCTCCACTGCACTCATCGAGAAGCCGAACAGTATCCAGAGCACCGCGACCAGTCCGATGGAGCCGAAGCTCATCATCATCATGCTGACCACGCTCTTCGCCTTGACGAGACCGCCGTAGAAGAACGCGACGCCTGGTGTCATCAGAAGGACCAGCGCTGTCGCGGTGATCGCCCACGAGATGTTGCCGGGAGCATCCATAGGAAAACCTCACATCCGAAGTAATTGAGAGCTTCAGTGTGGCGATGCCCGATTTCCGGGATGCGCAGTGAGTGTTTCCGACCGGTTACAGCCGTGAGCCGGGTGTAACCATCGCGTTACGCGATGCTGGGCTGCTGCGCAGAATGTGTGAGTGCGTTGAGCCTGGAAATGGCGCGAAGATACTTCTTGCGGTATCCACCGCCCAGCATCTCTTCCGCGAAGACCTGATCGAGGCTCACACCGGTCGCGACGATCGGAAGCTGCGCGTCGTAGACGCGGTCGACGAACGCGACGAAGCGCAGCGCCTCCGACTGATCGGTGAGCACCTGCACGTCGCGGAGGCCGACGAGCGACAGTCCGTCGATCAACCGGATGTACCGAGACGGGTGCACCTTGGCCAGGTGACGGATGACATCTCCGAAGACATCATCGGATGCCGTCCCCGATGCAGCCGCGATGCGCTGGGAGTACGCGGCATCGTCCAGCGCGACGGCATGACCGTCCAGCGCACGCTGGCGGAAGTCGACTCCGTCGATGCGGATGGTCTCGAAGCTGTCCGACATCGCGTGGATCTCGCGGAGGAAGTCCTGTGCGGCGAAGCGGCCCTCGCCGAGGGCATTCGGCGGGGTGTTCGAGGTGGCGGCGAGGCGGGTGCCCGTGCTCACCAGCTCTCCGAGGAGCCTCGTCATCACCATCGTGTCACCCGGATCGTCGAGTTCGAACTCGTCGATGCAGATCAGATCAGCACCGCGGAGAAGGTCAACGGTGTTGCGGTAGCCGAGCGCTCCGACGAGAGCGGTGTACTCGATGAACGAGCCGAAGTACTTCCGCCGTGCCGGCATCGCGTGGTAGATCGATGCGAGCAGATGGGTCTTGCCGACGCCGAAGCCACCATCCAGGTAGACGCCAGGCTTCAGCTCGGGCTCCTTCTTCGCACGGCTGAAGAGGCCTCCGCGCTTGACGGGCGCTCCGCGCCCTGCGAACTTCGCCAGCAATGCCTTCGACGCAGCCTGGGAGGGGAACTCGGCATCCGAGCGATAGCTCTCGAACGTCGCGTCGTCGAACTGCGGGGGCGGCACCAGACTCGCGAGCATCTCGGGTCCGGTGACCACCGGCTGGCGCTCGGTGAGGTGCGCGACGTCAGGGCTGGTCGTGTCGGTCATTCGTTTCCTGTGTCGAAGTCTTACAGAACGGGTGCCAGGCGCTCGGAACGGCTCTATCGTCTAAGGGACGGCTCAACACTACGCCGTCCCAGCCAGAGCCTTCGCTCGCACCTCACCCCGGAGCGCCACGTGACCATCGAGTTCGATTCCTCATCCGAGAAGTTCGCCGAGTACGCCGAGCCAGGACGGCTCGTCACCACCGAATGGCTTGCAGCACACCTCGGCGAGCCTGGTCTGGTCGTCGTCGAATCCGACGAGGACGTGCTCCTCTACGAGACGGGTCACATTCCGGGCGCCGTGAAGGTCGACTGGCACACCGAGCTCAACGACCCCGTCGTGCGCGACTACGTCGACGGAGAGGGCTTCGCCGCTCTGCTCAGCCGCAAGGGCATCTCCCGCGACGACACCGTCGTGATCTACGGCGACAAGAACAACTGGTGGGCGGCATATGCGCTCTGGGTCTTCTCGCTCTTCGGCCACGAGGACGTGCGCCTCCTCGACGGTGGGCGCGACCGCTGGATCGATGAAGGTCGCGAGATCACCACCGACCGCACCGAGGCGACGCCGACCGAGTACCCGATCGTCGAGCGCGACGACTCGGCTCTGCGCGCCTACAAAGACGACGTCGTCGCCTTCATCGGCAGCGGACCCCTCATCGACGTCCGCTCCCCAGAGGAGTACAGCGGTGAGCGCACCACTGCTCCGGCGTACCCGGACGAAGGGGCACTGCGGGCTGGGCACATCCCCACCGCACAGAGCGTGCCGTGGGCGAAGGCCGTCGCAGAAGACGGCGGCTTCCGCACCCGCGCGGAACTCGACGCGATCTACCGCGACGGAGCGGGTCTCAATGACAGCGACGACGTCGTGGCCTACTGCCGCATCGGTGAGCGCTCCAGCCACACCTGGTTCGTGCTCAAGCACCTGCTCGGGTTCGAGAACGTGCGCAACTACGACGGATCCTGGACGGAGTGGGGCAGCGCGGTGCGTGTGCCGATCGTCACCGGCAACGAGCCAGGTACCCTCTGAGCGTGTGAAAATGGCAGGGATGAGCACCACACACGTTCCTGACCCGCTCGCGGAGATCCGCGACGATTTCCTCGAGCTCCCGGAGGACGAGCGCCTTCAGCTGCTGCTGGAGTTCTCCAACGAGCTCCCAGAGGTGTCGGAGGAAGTCGCGAACCATCCGGAGATGTACGAGCGCGTCGCAGAGTGCCAGTCGCCCGTGTACATCTACGTCGAAGTCCACGACGACGTCGTCACGATGCATGCGACAGCGCCGCCTGAGGCTCCGACGACACGCGGTTTCGCCAGCATCCTCGTGCAGGGCATCACCGGTCTGACGGCCGACGAAGTACTCGCCATCCCCGACGACTTTCCTCAGTCGATCGGTCTGACCCGCGCGGTCTCACCGCTGCGCATCGGCGGGATGACGGGGATGCTGATGCGCGTCAAGCGGCAGGTCGTTCAGAAGCGCTGATCATGCAGGACGACTGAAGCCGTTCGCCGCCATCCAGTCGGTGATCGTCGCCGTCCAGCCGATCTGATCGTAGTTCCAGATCTTCGTGTGCCGTGCCCCGGTGAAACGCGGCATCGTGACGAGGTCAGGACGCGCCTCGGCGAGGGCGTGGGAGGCATCGGCCGGCACGAAGCCGTCATCCTCGCTGTGCAGGATGAGGATCGGAACCGTGAGCTCGTCGGCGCGCGCGACCATGTCGAGCTTGTCGAAGGGGATCACGAACTCCGAGCCGGACAGTCGCGCGGTCAGCGGCGATGACAGTGCGTTCATCGCCAATGCGGGGAACGGATCGCGGATGCCCTCCTCGCGCGCCTGGAAACGCAGCACGTTTCGCCAGTCGACCACAGGGGAATCGAGCACGAGCCCGATGATCGCTTCGCGGTGGGCCGACGAGACCGCGGTCTGCAGCGCGATCGCGCCGCCCATCGACCATCCCATCAGCAGCACCTGCGTCGCCCCGTGGCGCAGTGCATAGGAGATCGCCGCATCCACGTCACGCCATTCCGAGGCTCCGAGCGCGTACGAGCCGCCCTTGCTTCGCGGCGCTTCCCCGTCGTTCCGGGACGAGACCACGAGGTTCGGCATTCCGAGGGAATGGAACACCGGCACGGCCCGAAGGCATTCTGCGCGGGTGACACCTCGTCCGTGCACCTGGATCACCCACGTCGATGATTCGGCGGGGAACAGCCACGCAGGACACGGGCCGGCGGGAGAGCCGATCAGCACGTCGTCCCATGGGAGGTGCAATTCACTCGGCGTCGAGTAGTACCAGCCGCTGAAACCGGCGGCGCGATCGATCTTGGCGCCGGTCTCGATGTGCGTGAGCAGTTTCCGGCGCACCTTGGTGGAGTCCGCGCTCAACACCGAGCCGAGCTTCACATAGCCGTAAGTGCCGGTCGTGAACAGACCGTAGCGCCCAGGCAGTTCCGTGTCGGGTGTGCGGGACAGCTCGATGGTCTGCGCCCCGGTGTCGACGGCGAGGATGTCGGTGTCGGCGGCACGGACGGATGGCGTGACGACCCTGCGGGCGATGGCGAACACGAGGAATGCTGCCGCGGCGGTGAGCATCGCGATCAGCGCAGGGACCAGCAGTGCAACGGCGTGCCTGAGACTCTTCATCGCTTCCTGACTCTAGCCTGTCAGCGTGAGCGCACATCCCGATGCCGGAGCGCATTTCGAACGTGCCGCAGCCGAGCTGCGCGACACGGTCTTCCGAGACGACATCGTGATCCGCGAGATCCCCTCCCCGCAGGGCCTCGCACCGTTCTCGATCGCTCTCGCAGCCGACGTCCGCCCCGACGACCACGGTGACTCGATCTACGGCACCGGACGGTTCGTCCTGCTGCATGATCCCGATGCCCCGCCCGCATGGGGCGGAGCATGGCGGATCGTGACGTTCGCCCAGGCGCCCCTCGAGCCGGAGATCGGCACCGATCCCCTCCTCGCGGATGTGACGTGGTCATGGCTCGTGGACGCTCTAGATTCTCGGGATGCCTCGTACCACTCCGCGTCCGGCACGGCGACGAAGACTCTCTCGAAGGGCTTCGGTGCGCTGGCTGAGGAAGGCGACGGAGCCCAGATCGAACTACGATCTTCTTGGACGCCGGAAGAACCGTTCCGACCGCACGTGGAAGCATGGGCCGAGCTCGTCGGCATGCTCGCCGGTCTCCCGCCCGGCTCAGAGAACATCGCCGTGTTCGGCGCACGAAAGGCAGGGCGTGACTGAGTACAGAGTCATCGACGACCCGATCGAGTTCCAGGCGGCCTGCAGATCGCTGGCCGCGGGCTCAGGATCTGTCGCGGTCGACGTCGAACGGGCATCAGGGTTCCGCTACTCGCAGCGCGCATATCTCGTGCAGGTGTTCCGCCGCGGCGCTGGCGTCTTCCTCTTCGATCCGCCGGCGATCGGCGACTTCGCCGCGCTGCAGAATGCGATCGGCGACGTCGAGTGGGTACTCCATGCCGCCAGCCAGGACCTGCCGTCGCTGCGCGAGCTCGAACTCGAGCCGGCGACGATCTTCGACACCGAGCTCGCCGCACGCCTGCTCGGCCACGAACGCGTCGGCCTCGCAGCAGTGGTGGAGGACACCCTCGGCATCACGTTGAAGAAGGAGCACTCCGCCGCCGACTGGTCGACGCGCCCGCTGCCCGACGCGTGGCTCGACTACGCAGCGCTCGACGTTCTGCATCTCGTCGACGTGCGCGACGTCATCGCGACCGAACTCGAGGAGCAGGGTAAGACCGACTTCGCAGCGCAGGAGTTCGCCGCCACGCTCGCACAGCCGCCCCGGCCGCCGAGAGAAGACCCCTGGCGCCGCCTGAGCGGTCTGCATCAGGTGAAGGGCGCCCGCGGACTCGCTGTCGCCAGGTCGCTGTGGGAGGCGCGCGAAGAATTCGCGCAGCAACAGGACACATCTCCAGGGCGCCTCGTTCCCGACCGGTCGCTGGTCGCCGCGGTCCTCGCGAACCCGCAGAGCAAGCAGGCACTCGCCGGCGTCCAGGCGTTCAACGGGCGCGCCAGCAGGTCTCAGCTCGACCGGTGGTGGGACGCGATCGTCAGGGGGCGCGAGGCTCCAGCGGTGCCCCGCGAGCGGGGACACAGCGACGCTCTGCCTCCCGCGAGGGCCTGGAGCGAGCGGAATCCTGAGGCCGACGCGCGCCTCAAACTCGCGCGTCCGGTCGTGGAGGCCCGCGCCGAAGAACTCGGAATGCCGACGGAGAACCTGCTGAAGCCCGAGACGCTTCGGCGGGTCGCATGGGCTCCCCCCGAGTTGACGGCGGATGCCGTCGGCGCGGCCCTGGCAGATCTCGGCGCGCGGCCGTGGCAGATTGAGCAGACTGCACAGAAGATCGTGGATGCCTTTGTAGAAGCCGGTCAATCGGCAGATCAGCCCGCCGCGTCCGAGTCGTAGGTTCGATCCAACCGATTCCCCACGGTATCCGACGACTCGTAGTCTGAGGTCAAACCTAACCTTGGAGGCAGAGTGGCCGAGATCTCGGACGTCTACTTCGTTGATGGCGTACGCACCCCGTTCGGGCGCGCCGGCGAAAAAGGCATGTACTGGAACACACGCGCGGACGATCTCGCTGTGAAGGCGACGATCGGTCTGATGGAGCGCAACGCCGGCATTCCGGCCGAGCGCATCGATGATGTCGCGATCGCCGCCACATCGCAGACGGGCGATCAGGGTCTGACGCTCGGCCGCTCGGTCGCGATCCTCGCCGGCCTGCCCAACACCGTCCCCGGTCTCGCGGTCGAGCGCATGTGCGCCGGCGCGATGACCAGTGTCACCACCATGGGTGCGTCGATCGGCATCGGCATGTACGACTTCGCCCTCGCGGGCGGCGTCGAGCACATGGGCCACCACCCGATCGGCGGCAACGCCGACCCGAACCCCCGCTTCGTCGCGGAGAAGATGGTCGACCCCGGTGCCCTGAACATGGGCGTCACGGCCGAGCGCATCTTCGACCGTTTCCCTCACCTCACCAAGGAGCGCTCCGACCGCTTCGGCATGCTGAGCCAGCACAAGGTGCAGGCCGCGTACGACGCAGGCAAGATCCAGCCCGACCTCGTGCCCGTGGCGATCAAGGGCGCCGACGGTGCCTGGGGCCTCGCCACTGAGGACGAGGGTCGCCGTCCCCAGACGACGATGGAAGACCTCGCCGCGCTGAAGACGCCGTTCCGCCCGCACGGTCGCGTGACCGCCGGCACCTCGTCTCCGTTGACCGACGGCGCCACCATGTCGCTGCTCGCCGGTGGCGGGGCGGTCAAGGAACTCGGCCTGAAGCCGAAGATGAAGATGGTGTCGTTCGCCTTCGCCGGCGTGCAGCCGGAGATCATGGGCATCGGTCCGATCCCCTCGACCGAGAAGGCGCTGAAGAAGGCCGGTCTGACGATCTCCGACATCGGACTGTTCGAGCTGAACGAGGCGTTCGCGATCCAGGTCATCTCGCTGCTCGATCACTTCGGCATCGCCGATGACGACCCTCGTGTCAACCAGTGGGGCGGCGCGATCGCGATCGGCCACCCGCTCGCGGCATCCGGTGTCCGACTGATGATCCAGCTCGCGGCGCAGTTCGCCGAGCGTCCCGACGTGCGCTACGGCCTCACGGCCATGTGCGTGGGCCTCGGTCAGGGTGGCTCCGTCATCTGGGAGAACCCCTTCTACGACGGCAAGAAGCGGAAGTGAGCGGCGACGTGACCGACTACGAAAAGATCGATTTCTCCTCCATCCTGGCGCTCGCCGGCGACGAGGTCGTCACGCACTCCCCCGTGCGCGACATCCGCCTCCCATCCGGCAAGGTCCTGGCGCTCATCACCCTGGACAACGGTCGCGATCACACGCGGCCGAACACGCTGGGCCCCGCCACGCTGACCGAGCTCGGTGAGACGCTGTCCGGGCTGAAGGCCCGCGCCGGGGCCGGCGAGATCCAGGCCGTCGCCATCACCGGCAAGCAGTACATCCTCGCCGCGGGTGCTGACCTCTCGGACATCTCCAAGGTGCAGTCGAAGGAGCAGGCCAAGCTCATCGCTCAGCTGGGCCACAAGGTGATCGGCTCGCTCAGCGAACTCGGTGTGCCGTCGTTCGCCTTCGTGAACGGACTCGCGCTCGGTGGCGGCCTCGAGATCGCACTGAATTCGACCTATCGCACGGTCGACGCCTCCGCGGCCGCCGTCGCATTGCCCGAGGTCTTCCTCGGCATCATCCCCGGGTGGGGAGGCGCGTATCTGCTGCCGAACCTCATCGGCATCGAGAACGCACTCGAGGTGGTGATCTCGAACCCGCTCAAGCAGAACCGCATGCTCAAGCCGCAGCAGGCGTTCGACCTCGGCATCTTCGACGCGATCTTCCCCGCCGCCAACTATCTCGAGAACTCACTCGCGTGGGCGGATGCCGTACTCGGTGGCAAGAAGGTCGAGCGAAAGAACGAGCCGGGCAAGCTGGAGCGTCTGACGAAGTGGCCGATCGCCATCAAGATGGCGCGCGGCATGCTCGAGTCGAAGATCGGCACCGTGCCGAAGTCGCCGTACGCGGCGCTCGAGCTGCTCGACAAAGCCAGGAGCGGAACAAGGGCAGAAGGGTTCGCCCGCGAGGATGAGGCGCTCAGCGAGCTCGTCACCGGAGATCAGTTCGCGGCGTCCATGTACGCCTTCGACCTGGTGCAGAAACGCGCGAAGCGCCCGGTCGGCGCACCGGACAAGGCGCTCGCGAAGAAGGTCACCAAGGTCGGCATCATCGGCGCGGGCCTCATGGCCAGCCAGTTCGCGCTGCTGTTCGTGCGCAAGCTGCGCGTGCCCGTGCTGATCACTGACATCGACCAGGCCCGCGTCGACAAGGGCGTGGCCTACATCAACGACGAGATCGGCAAACTCGAGGCGAAGGGCCGTCTGGACGCCGATGGCGCCAACCAGCTGCGCGGGCTCATCCACGGCACGGTCGACAAGAGCGAGTACGCCGACTGCGAGTTCGTGATCGAGGCCGTCTTCGAAGAGGTCGGCGTCAAGCAGCAGGTGTTCGGCGAGATAGAGAAGTACATCGCCGAAGACGCGATCCTCGCGACCAACACGTCGTCGCTCTCGGTCGAGGAGATCGGTGCGAAGCTCGCTCACCCCGAGCGTCTGGTGGGTTTCCATTTCTTCAACCCGGTCGCCGTCATGCCGCTCATCGAGATCGTCAAGACACCCGGCACGAACGAGCAGACGCTCTCTACCGCGTTCGTCGTCGCGAAGGGACTGGGGAAGAATGCCGTGCTCACGGCCGACGCCCCGGGCTTCGTGGTGAACCGCCTGCTGGCGAAGGTCATGGGCGAAGCGGCACGTGCGGTCTACGAGGGAACCCCCGTCGCCGATGTCGAGAAGGCGTTCAGCCCGCTCGGTCTGCCGATGGGGCCGTTCCAGCTCATCGATCTGGTGGGCTGGAAGGTCGCGGCGCACGTGCAGGACACGATGGTGCGCCACTTCCCCGACCGCTTCTACGCGAACGAGAACTTCCACGCTCTCGCCGAGCTGGAGCAGGTCGTGGAGAAGGACAAGGGAGGCCGAGTCACCGGCTGGACCAGGGCCGCCGAGAAGGCGCTCAAGGGCCACCTGGGCAGCACGCCCGCATCGGCTGAGACGATTCTGCGACGCGTCCAGGACGGACTCACGCAGGAGATCAAGCTCATGCTCGACGAGGATGTGGTGCCCGAGGTCGAGGACATCGACCTCTGCCTCATCCTCGGTGCCGGCTGGCCGTTCATCGACGGCGGCGCTTCTGTGTACCTCGATCGCGAGGGCGCATCGGAACGCGTGTTCGACGGCACCTTCCACTCTCCGCCGATCCGCGGCATCGCGCACGTCTGACGCTGCGTCGCACCCGAAGGGGTCGTGTCCTCGGATGCGGCCCCTTCACTGCGTCCAAGCGGCCAACCACTCACGAAATCCGGGTGAACAACTCGTGCGGGACCGTGAACTGGCGCCGTGTCGCGCAGGTGAACAGGCAGAGTGTGAGTGTGGATGCGATATTCAGCGCACTGGGAACCGGGACCATGAGCACTCTCGTCAAATCCGGCACTGCCGTCCTGACCACGCTGCTCGTGGTTCCTGCGCTCCTGAAGCTCTTCATCGTGACCGTCGACGAGGGGTGGGCGGCGATCCGAACCCGCAACGGCAAACCCATCGTCCGCAAGCCCACATCGCGCAGCGTGCGCACCGGCAAGGGCACGGCGGGCGAGGTGGTCGTGCTCCACTCCGGCTCGCACGGAGCGTTCCCGCTCTTCTATTGGTACAAGCTCATCGACGTTCGTGTCCGATCGACGGATCTGCCCGCGCGTCATCTCACCGGCGCAACAGGGCATCAGCATCTCATCCACGCGTCATTCGAATGGCGCCCCGTCCCCTCGGGGCGAGATCTTCGCGTCTTCGAGCTCGACGTCGTGAACGTGAAAGAACGGGCGGCCAACATCGTCGGCGCCGCTCTGCGAGACGTCATCCACGCGACCGACGGCGCGGTGCTGCCACGCAACGAGGACGTCAACGTCATGGTCCTCTCCCAGTGCGCGGAGCGCGCGCAGTCCGCCGGTGGCATCGAGATCCTCTCCGTCATGATCACCGGCGACGCCCTCACCGACGGGTACCTCCTCTCGCAGGCGCTGCGGGAGACGGACCGCGGGTCCGCTGCCGTCGCCGCACTGCACGCACTCAACTGAGCCACGGTCGCCTAGTGCTCTGTGTGAGACACGCCTGTGGTATTTTTTGAACATGTTCGAAACAGGCGACCGGCCGCAGACCAAGAGCGAGCGCACACGAGCGAGGATCCGCGATGCTGCCATCGCTTCATTCATCGAGCACGGATACACCGACACGACGATGCGGGCCATCGCCGACATTGCCGAGGTCTCGGTGAGCAACGCCTATTACTACTACCCATCCAAGATGCACCTGGTGCAGGAGCTCTACGTCCGCGTGCAGCACGAGCATGCCGCATCAGCTCGCCCGCTCCTCAGCACGAAGACGGGCCTTGTGGACAGATTGCGAGTGGTCTTCGACACCGGGCTCGCCGCGGTAACGCCCTATCGGCACGTCGCGCCGGGATTCCTCGCCGCAATGATCCCACCGGACTCTCCACTGAACCCGCTGGCAGACGAATCAGGGCCCGCCCGTGAGCTGACCGTCGGCTTGTTCCGTGAGGCTGTCGACGGCGCCCAGCACCGTCTTCCCGATGACGTCGCCGAGCTCCTGCCGCACGCCTTGTTCGTCGGGTATCTCGCACTCGTCCTTCGTTGGACATACGATTCCTCCGTCGACACGAAATCGACCAAGCGGATGCTGGATGCTGGTCTGCGAATACTCGGCCTTGCGCTCCCCTTCGTCAAGGTGCCCGGCATCCACACGGCATCGCGCGAACTGCTCACACTCGTCGCGGAGGTGCGGTCTTGAGTGAGGATCGTCCACTTCCTTCGCCGCGCACGACCGATGAGCCGATGGCGTTCACCCGGGATGAACTCACTCGCGGCGCCTGGTACACCTGGTTCATCTTCATCGCGCTCGTGTTCGTCGGCCTGACGATCATCTTGGAAGCATCCATAGCCGACGCGTCCTTCTCGACTTCGTCCGACCAGACGATGATGTTCATTGGACTCATACTGCTGAGCCTGGTGGTCACCGTTTTCGTCGCCGGTCCCATCTCACTGTTCGTCATGGTGGCAGGTGTTCTGGTCGCCTGGCCGATCGGTCACCTGCTGCGTCGCACTCGCGCCATTGCGCTTCATATCTCTGCGTACGTCGCTCTCGGCCTCCCAGTCGGCGCGATCGGCATGTGGCTCATCAGCGTAATTCTCGGTGGGACGTCGTTCTTCGCAGTCCCGACATCGATCGTCGTCTCGGCGGCGTCCGTCATCGCTGTTCCCGCCGGCTGGTGGTTCACATTCCGCAGAGCACTAGCCGACGACAGCTACGTGTTGCGGCGTACTCGACACACGTGCTCATTCAACGATGCGGATGCGGCGGTCGAAGATGCCGCGTTCGATCACCCGTCCTCCACCACGGCGACTACGTGGTGAACGTCACACCGCGCACGAAGACCGCGCCGATGGCGTTCACGCGGCGGGAGTTCTGGCGTGGGGTACGAGCATCCTGGTGCATCTTCATGATCGAGCTGACGGCTGTCCTCATCGGCATGGGGATCGTGCAGTCCGGTCTCCCTTGGGGGCCACCGCTCAGCATGGTGACGCTCTACCTCGTCGTGGGCCTGCCTGTGGGCGGAGCGGTGTCCGCCGTCGTCGCCGCTCTCAGCTCTCCGCTGGCGTGGTACCTCGGGCGTCGTCTCGCGACCACCAGGACGATCGCCGTGCACCTCGCTGCTTTCGCCCTCCTGGGCGCCCTCATCGGTACCGTACTGATCGGTACGATAGCGTTGCTCAGCGGCGCCGCCGCAACCCGATACGTCTTCGGATGGCCATTCAGCGGGGTCGTCGTGGGAGTCTGCGTTGCTGCCGTCGTCGGAGGATGGGCATGGACCGCCTGGCGATCCCATCGCGAATCCACGCGGATCACCGGCGTGTGACGAGATCTGCTCCGAGCATGAGCCCCCTCAGCGCCGGTCGTGCAGAGGCAGGTCGATGGCGCCGGTCTCCCCCGCATTACGGGCGACGGGAATACGGGTGCCGAGCACCTGGGACACGATGTCCTGCGCGATCTTCGGCGCCGCGAGCCCGGCATCCGCGAGGATCTGATCACGGGATGCATGATCGATGAACTCATCCGGCAGCCCCAGCTCATCCACTGCCGTGTCGATGCCGGCCTCGCGAAGCACCTGGCGCACGCGCGTGCCGATGCCGCCGACGCGGATGCCGTCCTCCAGAGTGATCACGAGACGGTGAGACCGCGCCAGGTCGATGACCGACCGCTGCACGGGGATCGCCCAGCGCGGATCGATGACCGTCGCACCGATGCCCTGCGCACGAAGACGCGCGGCGACATCCATGGCCATGGCGGCGAACGGTCCGATCGCGACGATCAGCACGTCCTCGCTCTCACCGCGCGACAGCACGTCGACACCGTCATCGAGGCGCTCGAGCGCGGGGATGTCGGCGGCGACCTCACCCTTCGGGAACCGGATGACGGTCGGCGCGTCGTCCACGGCCACCGCCTCGTCGAGGGCTTCCTTGAGCCGCGCGCCGTCGCGAGGTGCCGCGATGCGGATGTGCGGCACGATCTGCAGCATCGCGAGATCCCACATGCCGTGGTGGCTGGGTCCGTCGGGGCCGGTGACTCCTGCTCTGTCCAGGACGAACGTGACACCGGCCCTGTGCAGAGCGACGTCCATCAGCACCTGGTCGAAGGCGCGCCCCATGAAGGTGGCGTAGAGGGCGACGACCGGATGAAGTCCGCCGAAGGCGAGCCCGGCGGCGGATGCCACGGCGTGCTGCTCAGCGATCCCCACGTCGTACACGCGGTCGGGGAAGCGCTCCGCGAACGGAGCGAGGCCGGTCGGTCGGAGCATCGCCGCGGTCATCGCGATGACCTTCGGGTCGCGCTCCCCCACGCGCACCAGCGAATCAGAGAACACATCGGTCCAGCTCTGCCCGCTGCTCGACAGCGATTCGCCGGTCACCGGATCTATGCGATTGACGGCATGGAACTGGTCGGCCTCGTCGTCGCGTGCGGGCTGGTAACCACGCCCCTTCTGGGTTATGGCGTGCACGAGCACTGGAGCACCGTAGGACTTGGCGAGTTCGAGTGTCTCGAGCAGTGCCGGTATGTCATGGCCGTCGACGGGTCCGAGGTACTTTATGTCGAGATTGGAATACAGCGCCTCGTTGTTCGTGAAGCGGGACAGGAACCCGTGGGTGCCGCCACGGATGCCGCGGAACATCGCGCGACCCACCGGACCGAACACGCGGAAGAGCCGGTCGGACTTGCGGTGCAGGTCCTTGTAGGCCGCCGCCGTGCGCACGCGGTTGAGATAGCGGGACATGCCGCCGATCGTCGGAGCGTAGGAGCGCCCGTTGTCGTTGACGACGATCACGAGGTTGCGGTCGTTGTCGTCGGTGATGTTGTTCAGTGCCTCCCACGTCATGCCGCCTGTGAGGGCGCCATCGCCCACGACGGCCACGACGTGGCGGTCAGAGCGGCCGGTGGCTGTCAGCGCCCTGGAGACGCCGTCGGCCCAGCTCAGCGAGCTGGACGCGTGGGAGGACTCCACTACGTCGTGCGGGCTCTCGCTGCGCTGCGGGTAGCCGGCGAGTCCGCCACGCACACGCAGTGCGGAGAAGTCCTGCCTGCCGGTGAGCAGCTTGTGCACGTACGACTGATGCCCGGTGTCGAAGATGATCGGGTCGTCCGGTGACTCGAAGACGCGGTGCAGTGCGATCGTGAGTTCCACCACACCGAGGT
This sequence comes from Microbacterium profundi, assembly GCF_000763375.1. NCBI lineage: Bacteria > Bacillati > Actinomycetota > Actinomycetes > Micrococcales > Microbacteriaceae > Microbacterium > Microbacterium profundi. The sequence goes on from NZ_JPSY01000003.1 coordinate 188,037, forward strand.
TGGGGCCGAGATGTCCGCCGGTGAGAGAGACCTTCTGGACGAGGAACTCCCTGATCTCCGCGGCGAGTCCGACGAGTTCGTCCGGGGTGAGGTCATCGAGATCTCGTGGTCCGCTGATGCGCTGCAGAATCGGCATCCGCCCTCCTCCTCGTTCCGGGAACCGGGTCGGTCACCCGCTCAGTCCCGCCCGTCGATTCTATCGTCGCAGTCCGAGAACTTACGGTTAACCCGGTTGCGCCGCGCCATGGCTGCGGGTATGCGAGAGGGCCCGGGCGACCAGCACCCGAGCCCTCTCACAGCGACGATCAGACCAGCGAACGCAGCACGTACTGCAGGATTCCGCCGTTGCGGTAGTAGTCGGCTTCACCAGGGGTGTCGATGCGGACGACCGCGTCGAACTCGACGACCTGCTTGCCCTCTGGTGAGTGCTCGCTCGGTGCGGCGGTGACGTGGACCGTCTTCGGCGTGGTGCCCTCGTTGAGTTCTTCCAGACCGGAGATCGAGACGACCTCGGTGCCGTCGAGACCCAGAGACTCCCAGCTCTCGCCGGCGGGGAACTGCAGCGGGACGACGCCCATGCCGATCAGGTTCGAGCGGTGGATGCGCTCGAAGCTCTCGGTGATCACGGCCTTCACACCCAGCAGGCTCGTGCCCTTGGCCGCCCAGTCGCGAGACGATCCGGAGCCGTACTCCTTGCCGCCGAAGATCACCAGCGGCGTTCCGGCCTCCTGGTAGTTCTGGCTGGCGTCGTAGATGAACGACTGCGGGGCGTCGGGCTTCGTGAAGTCGCGGGTGTAACCGCCCTCGACCTCTGCGCCGTCGTTGACAGCGCGCACGAGCTGGTTCTTCAGACGGATGTTCGCGAACGTGCCACGGATCATGACCTCGTGGTTTCCGCGACGCGATCCGAAGGAGTTGAAGTCCTTCTGGCGCACGCCGTGCTCCTCGAGGTACTTCGCAGCCGGTGTCGCGGCCTTGATGTTGCCCGCGGGGCTGATGTGGTCGGTCGTGACCGAGTCGCCGAGGGACGCCAGCACGCGGGCGCCGCTGATGTCGCTGACCGGGGTCAGCTCCATCGTCATGCCCTCGAAGTAGGGAGGACGACGCACGTAGGTGGACTGCTCGTCCCACTCGAAGATCGGACCGGTCGGCGTGGGCAGGCTCGTCCACCGCTCGTCACCGTCGAAGACCGTGGCGTACTGCTTGATGAACTGCTCGCGCGAGATCGACGAATCGATGACTTCCTGGATCTCGGCGGGTGTGGGCCAGATGTCCTTCAGGAAGACGTCGTTGCCGCCGCTGTCCTTGCCGAGCGCATCGGTCTCGAAGTCGAAGTGCATGGAACCTGCCAGCGCGTACGCCACCACCAGCGGCGGAGATGCGAGGTAGTTCATCTTGACGTCGGGGCTGATGCGACCCTCGAAGTTGCGGTTGCCCGAGAGCACAGCCGTCACGGCGAGGTCGTGGTCGTTGACCGCGGCGGAGACCTCTTCGATCAGCGGACCCGAGTTGCCGATGCAGATCGTGCAGCCGTAGCCGACCGTGTAGAAGCCGAGACCCTCGAGGTCCTTGTCGAGACCGGACTTCTCGTAGTAGTCGGTGACGACCTTGGAACCGGGGCCGAGCGTCGTCTTGACCCACGGCTTCTGCTTCAGGCCGCGTTCGCGCGCCTTGCGAGCGAGAAGACCCGCCGCCATCATCACCGAGGGGTTGGACGTGTTGGTGCACGAGGTGATCGCCGCGAGAGTGACCGCACCGTGGTCGAGGATGTAGCTCTCGCCATCGGGAGTGGTCACCGGAACCGGCTTGGACGAGCCGTTGACCCCACTGGAGATGTGCACAGGGCGAGTGTCGTGGTCCTCATCGCCAGGGCCCGCACCCGGGTCGGATGCCGGGAACGAGTGCTTGGACTCGAGGTCGACGAGCGAGTCCGACGTGGATGGGTCGGCGTAGTTGACGATGTCCTGCTCGAACTGCGACTTGGCTTCGGAGAGGAGGATGCGGTCCTGCGGGCGCTTCGGGCCTGCGATCGACGGCACGACCGTGCTGAGGTCGAGCTCCATGTACTCGCTGAAGACGGGCTCCTTGTCCGCGTCGTGCCACAGACCCTGCAGCTTCGCATATACCTCGACGAGGGTGACGGCCTGCTCGTCACGGCCGGTCAGACGCAGGTAGTCGGTGGTGACCTCGTCGATCGGGAAGATCGCCGCGGTCGAACCGAACTCGGGCGACATGTTGCCGATCGTGGCGCGGTTGGCCAGCGGTACGGATGCGACGCCGGCACCGTAGAACTCGACGAACTTGCCGACGACGCCGTGCTTACGCAGCATGTCGGTGATCGTGAGCACGACGTCGGTCGCGGTGACGCCGGCGGGGATCTCGCCGGTGAGCCTGAAGCCGACGACGCGCGGGATGAGCATCGAGACGGGCTGGCCGAGCATGGCCGCCTCGGCCTCGATACCGCCGACGCCCCAGCCCAGCACCCCGAGGCCGTTGACCATCGTGGTGTGCGAGTCTGTACCGACGCAGGTGTCTGGGTACGCCTGGAGGACTCCGCCGTTGGTGCGGTCGTAGATGACCTTTGCGAGGTGCTCGATGTTCACCTGGTGCACGATGCCGGTGCCTGGAGGAACGACTTTGAAGTCGTTGAACGCGGTCTGGCCCCAACGCAGGAACTGGTAACGCTCACCGTTGCGCTCGTACTCGATCTCGACGTTGCGCTCGAGAGCGTTCTCTGAGCCGAAGAGATCCGCGATGACCGAGTGATCGATGACCATCTCTGCCGGTGAGAGCGGGTTGATCTTGTTCGGGTCGCCGCCGAGAGCGGTGACAGCCTCGCGCATGGTGGCGAGGTCGACGATGCAGGGCACACCGGTGAAGTCCTGCATCACCACGCGTGCCGGCGAGAACTGGATCTCCGTGCTGGGATCCGCCGCGGCATCCCACGACCCGAGCGCTTCGATCTGCGCCTTCGTCACGTTCGCACCGTCTTCGGTGCGAAGCAGGTTCTCGAGGAGCACCTTCAGGCTGAACGGCAGCTTCTCAAAGCCGGGAACCGCGTCAACACGGAAGATCTCATAGTCGGTACTGCCGACCGTCAGGGTGCTCTTGGCACCGAAGCTGTTCACCGTGGACACGATTCCGTCTCCTTCTTGTCTGATGGAAGCGACAGGCGACTCCATCTTGCTCGCGTGCGACGCTGTCGGCTAGCAAGGCACACCTAACAGTGTGCGCCGTGAAAGCCCATCAGCGAAAGGTCACAATTTATCTTGATGTCAAGATAAATCTATCACGAACGGGATGCTGTGGACTGCGGCGACTCGCGAGGATAGAGCGCTCGCACCACAAGCCAGGTGACCGCGATCAACGGCGCGAACAGCGGCAGCCCCATGATGAGCTTCAGTGTGCCCAGCGCCGTCACCTGATCGGTCAGGTACAACGGCAGCTGTACCGCCAGACGCGCGAAGAACAGTGCGGCCCATGCGATGCCGAGCCAGCGGAACGCGCGGCGCTTGCGCTTGTCCGCCCGCCACGCCGTCGCCTCACCCATGAGGAAGCCGGCGGCGATGCCGATCAGCGACCAGCCGATGAGGGCCGAGACGAGCAGGACCGTGCCGTACACGGCGTTCGTGATGAGGCCAGGCACGAAGTTGTCGGCGCCGCGACCGGTCCACAGCGCGAGGGCGGCGGCTGCGCCTGCGGCGATCAAACCGCCCAGTGCCGCCGAGGGCGGTGACTTCTGCACCAGACGCACGATGGTGAACACGGCGGCGAGCCCGACGGAGACGCCGAGCGCGAGGATGAGCGGTTCGGGCCGGAGTGTGAACAGGACGACGAACGCGAGGCTCGGCAGCACAGATTCGAGCACGCCACGCCATCCGCCGATCGCCGACCAGACGACCTTGTGCGTGCTGGCGTCCTCGGCAGGATCCAGGCCGGCCCTGCGTGCGGCGCCGCCGAGTGCGGCGCCGAGGAGCTCTGAGGTGCTCTGCTCGCGCGCCTCGTCGCTTTCGTGGTTGTCGCCGCTCACGCGGATCCGGGCGTGGCCGGCATCTTGAGCGGGATCAGATCGCGCGGCGGCATCGGTGCGCCTCCGCGAACCACGACGATCGAGCGGAACAGGTCCTCGATCTTCGCGGCGGCATCGGGGTCAGAAGCCGCAGATCCGCCGATCACTCCTCGCAGGAACCAGCGCGGTCCGTCGACGCCGACGAATCGCGCGAGCCGCAACTCCGAACCCTCGGATGCGGGGCTGGGCACCTCGGCGAGGAGTTCCTTGCCCAGCGGACCCTCGCGCTCTTCGACACGCCCGCCCTGCTGGCGGACCTGGTCGACCAGCTGCGCACGCGTCTCGTGCCAGAGACCGAGCGTGCGCGGCGCGGCGAACGGCTGCACCTGAAGCGACGAGTCGGCGTAGTCGAGTCCGACGGCGACGATGCGCTTGGTCTGCTCCTCGACCTCGAGACGCAGATTCAGTCCTTCGCGCGGGAGGATCTTGATGCCCCCGAGGTCGATGTACGGGCGGATCGGGTTCGCCTCGGACTCATCGAACGGTCCGTCTGTCGAGCGGTTCGCCGGTGCCGACTTCGACGGCGGCTGTGTGATCTCTTCAGTCATCTGCTGTTTCCTGCCTGTTCGGCGCTCTGCGAGGGTGCCTGATATCCGGTGGATCCGAATCCGTCCGCACCACGGGCGCTCTCCGGTAACTCGTCGACCGGGATGAAGTTCGCACGCGTCACCGGCATCAGGATCAACTGCGCGATCCGGTCTCCGACGGCCACATCGTACGCGTTCGATCTGTCCGTGTTGAGCAGACTCACCTTGATCTCACCGCGGTATCCGGCATCCACCGTGCCCGGCGCGTTGACGATCGTGATCCCGTGCTTTGCTGCGAGACCGCTGCGCGGCACGACGAACGCGGCGTAGCCGTCGGGCAGCGCGATCCTTACGCCCGTGGGCACGAGGGCACGTTCGCCCGGCTCGAGTCGCACGGCCTCGGCCGCGACCAGATCGGCGCCGGCATCACCCGGATGCGCGTAATGCGGCGCAAGAGACGCGATAATGGGTAGATCAACGGAATCGCTCACCACACGAGGCTAATGCAGAACCACACCCCTGACACGCTCGTTCGCTATCGCGAACGTCTTTCCCCGAGCCTCTGGCTGCTCGTGACAGCAGCCGTGATCGGGCCGATGGTGGCGCTGACCTTCACACCGCTGGGTTCGCTGCTGGCTCTGCTGATCGGCGCGGCGGCGGCGGTGCTGCTGATCGTGGGTCTCATCGCCGCATCACCCGCCGTCAGTGTGACGGGCACCGTGCTGCGCACCGGCAGAGCGCATATCGACGCGCGGTGGCTCGGCTCCGGCGTCGCGCTGGTCGGTGACGAAGCACGTGAGGCGCGTGGTACCGCGCTGCCAGCGCGCGGCTGGCACCTCATCCGCGGCGGCATCGACGGCATCGTGGTCATCCAGAACACCGACCCGGACGACCCAGTGACCAGTTGGACCATCTCCACGCGCACCCCTGACCGGCTGCTCGCGGCGATCCAGGATGCCCAGGCGGCCGCATCCGCTCACGCCTGAGCGGCAATCCGTCCTGGCACGACGACGCAATCCGTCCTGGCACGACAACGCGCCCCAAGCCATACGGCCGGGGCGCGTGAACGCGGTGCGTCTGCCGTCAGGCAGCGCACTCCTTGCAGATCGGACCTTCTGCGCCTTCGTGATCGAGCTGCGAGCGGTGCTTCACGAGGAAGCAGCTCATGCAGGTGAACTCGTCCTGCTGCGCTGGCAGCACGACGACATCGAGTTCGAGGTCGGAGAGGTCGGCACCCGGGAGGTCGAAACTCGACGGGTTGTCGGAGTCCTCGTCGCCGGTCGTGCCAGACAGTTTGTCCGGCACACGCTCCTTGAGTGCTTCGATCGACTCGGAGTCGTCTTCGCTCTTTCGGGGGGCGTCGTAGTCGGTTGCCATGCGGTAGATCTCCACTTTCATGGTGCTAGTGGGCGGTGCGCCGTCGGGTACGCGGCGGGCATAGTTTGCACGACGCAGAGACATTTAGCAAATGCCGCCACGCGCAGCAGATCAAACTCACGGCACGCCCAGCGTATTCCCGGCTCGGAGCGACTGTGCGTGACACCATGATCGAACACCCATCAGAGGGGCATTCGCATGGAAAACGTCACTATCGTCGGCACCGAAGACGACCTGCTGATCCTCGCCACCGGTTCCGGCGAGCGATTCGCGCTGGCCATCGACGATGTGCTGCAGCGCGAGATCCGTCGCGCACGTCGCCGGGACTCGGACGACGCCCCGCGCGTCATCGCCAGCCCTCGCGAGATCCAGGCGCACATCCGCTCCGGGCTCTCGGCAGTCGAGGTCGCCGAGCTTCTCGGGATCGGCGTCGACGATGTCGCCCGCTTCGAAGGACCTGTGCTGGCCGAGCGCGAGCACATCATCGGACAGGCACTCGCCGTGCCTGTGCTCATCGGCAGCGAGGTCGAACCAGACGCTCAGCCGACGTTCGGCGTCGCGATCCACGCGAAGATCGCCGATCTTCAGGCATCGGCAGAACGCTGGGCCAGCTGGAAGGACGATTCCGGCTGGATCGTCAAACTCGAGTTCGACGCCAACGAGGTGTCGCACGATGCCCGCTGGAGCTTCGACCCGCGCCGCAGCGCGCTCTCGCCCCTGAACGCGGATGCCACGCAACTCTCACGGCAGGGCTCGCTGCCCGAGGGCCTCATTCCTCGCCTGCGCGCCGTCGACAGCGACCGTGCCGAGTCCCCGTACAAGGACGACAGCCGCTTCGACTCCGGTGCGTTCGGCCCACGGCTGCTGCCCGCCCCGGAGGCGGACGTCGAAGAGCCCCTGCCGCCGGAGCGCTCCAACGCCGCAGCGCAGGCAGCTGCGATCAAGCGCGCGCCCGACGAGTCGGTGACGAGTGCTGAGACGGCCGATCTGCTCGAGGCCCTTCGCCGACGCCGTGGACAGCGTGAGAGTGCGCCTCTGCTGGATGAGGAATCCTCTGAACAGCATGACCGCACGGAAGACTCGGGACCGATCGCGCTGTTCGAGTCTCTCGAGCCGGAGTACGTGGAGCAGAAACCGAAGCGCACACCGGATGCCGCGCCTCAGGACTCTTCGAGCGACGCCTCCGGACGACGTCGCCGCCGCAATGCGATGCCGTCGTGGGACGAGATCGTCTTCGGCGCACGCACCGACGACTGACGCGCACGCATCGGCTGCTGAGCCGACGCAGTTCCACGCTCGATCAGACCGCGAACGCCCCACGCAGGATGTACGGAACCTGTCGTTCCTCGGGTGTCAGTGCACCGTGCTGGCCGACCATTCCGCGCGCGCGCTGGTCTTCGGCGGTGCCGTCGTAGAACGCCCTGTTGCCGCGTGCGATCACCAGCAGATCGCCGATGCGGGAGGCCGCAGCCGGCGTCACGCGCGCACCGAACAGGCCGGTCGCGATCGCCTCGGTGCCGCTGAGCACTTCGGCGTCGCCCTCGCTCGCGATACGCCATCGTTGAAGGGCCGCCTCGGCATCGGCATCCGGTTCCAGGTACACGTGCAGCATGCGGGGCTCTCCCCCGATGTGACGCACCCCGTCCAGGCGGGCGTCGCCTTCGTCGAGGACGACATGCCGATGCGCAGGAACGTCGATCATGCCGTGATCCGCCGTGACGAGCACTCCGACCTGGCGCGGAGGGACCGCCGAGAGCGCTCCGTCGATCTCTTCCAGCGCCGCGATCCATTCCGCAGACTCGACACCGTGCTTGTGCCCCGCCTTGTCGACTTCAGGGAGGTAGCAGTACACGAGCGAGCCGGGGTTGTCAGCGGCGAGCTGGTAGGCGACGGCCACGCGCTCGGCCGGTGTCTTCGCCGCGACGAACGCGGCACCTCGCATGGTCGCCCTCGTGAAGCCGCTGTGCGCGTAAGCGGCAATACCGACCGCGAAGGCGCCGTGCCCCGCCGCGATCGCTCGCTCGAACACCGGGGGCGCCGGTTGCCAGACGAGCGGATCTATGCCGTCGCTCTCCCATCCGGAGAGCTGGTTCACCAGCCTGTCGTGCTCCCGATCGAGCACGCGGTAGCCCACCAATCCGTGCTCGCCCGGCTCCAGGCCGGTCAGAGTGCTCGTGAGCGCTGCCGCCGTGGTCGTGGGGAACACCGAGTAGGCGACATCCTTCTTGCCCAGGCCGGCCGTCATGCGACGGGCATGGCCGGCGTGGCCGCGCAGCTGGATCGCACCGAGTCCATCGACGATGACGAGGACGACCGATCGGGCAGGTCTCAGCGCCCCGTCGGCACCCTCGAGCGCCACCAGCAAGTCGCCCGCCACCCCGGTCAGGCTCCGGGCGGGCGTCGGCGCGGACGGTAGAATCAGAGACATCCGAGCCAGTCTTTCACAGGCCCAGCATCGTCCCCAGGAAGTCCATGCCCCGCACCGAATCCACCGAGCCCGTCGAGGAGCGCATCCAGGACATCGATCTGTCCTCCGAGATGCAGGGATCATTCCTCGAGTACGCCTACTCGGTGATCTATTCCCGCGCGCTCCCGGATGCCCGCGACGGACTCAAGCCCGTGCAGCGCCGCATCCTGTATCAGATGGCGGAGATGGGACTGCGCCCAGACCGCGGCCATGTCAAGAGCGCCCGAGTCGTCGGCGAGGTGATGGGAAAGCTGCACCCCCACGGCGACTCCGCCATCTATGACGCACTCGTACGCCTGTCGCAGGACTTCGCACTCCGGGTGCCGCTCGTCGACGGGCATGGAAACTTCGGCTCCCTCGACGACGGCCCCGCCGCATCCCGCTACACCGAGGCCCGCCTCGCACCGGCCTCGCTCGCGCTCACCGAGAACCTCGACGAAGACGTCGTCGACTTCGTGCCGAACTACGACGGCCAGTTCCAGCAGCCGGCCGTGCTGCCGGCAGCGTTCCCCAACCTCCTCGTCAACGGTGCCAGCGGCATCGCCGTGGGCATGGCGACGAACATGGCGCCGCACAACCTCATCGAGGTCGTCGCCGCAGCCATCCATCTGCTCGAGAATCCGGATGCCACCCTCGACGAGCTGATGGAGTTCGTCCCAGGACCCGATTTCCCCTCGGGCGGCATCATCATGGGGCTGGACGGCATCAAAGACGCCTACTCGAACGGCCGCGGCGCCTTCAAGGTGCGCGGCAAGGTCTCGGTCGAATCCATCGGCCCCCGGCGCACCGGCATCATCGTCACCGAACTGCCCTACATGGTCGGCCCTGAACGACTGATCGAGAAGATCCGCGATGCCGTGCAGGCGAAGAAGCTGCAGGGCATCAGCGATGTCAACGACCTCACAGACCGTCAGCACGGCCTGCGTGTCGCGATCGGCATCAAGACCGGCTTCGACCCGAACGCCGTGCTCGAGCAGCTTTATCGGCTGACGCCCTTGGAAGACTCGTTCAACATCAACAATGTCGCGCTCGTCGAAGGGCAGCCGCGCACGCTGGGCCTGAAAGAGATGCTCAGCGTGTACGTGGGCCACCGGCTCGAGGTCATCACCAGGCGCAGTCGGTACCGTCTCGCACGGCGGGAAGAGCGCCTGCACCTGGTTGAAGGGCTTCTCGTCGCGATCCTCGACATCGACGAGGTCATCCAGGTCATCCGCTCCTCCGACGACTCAGAGCAGGCCCGCACACGTCTACGGACCGTGTTCGACCTCTCCGAGGCGCAGGCCGAGTACATCCTCGAACTCCGGCTGCGCCGCCTGACGAAGTTCTCCCGCGTCGAACTCGAGACCGAACGCGATGCGCTGCAGGCGGAGATCGCTCAACTTCGCGAGCTGCTCGGAAGCGAGGTGCTGCTGCGTGCGCAGGTCGCCAAGGAGCTGGATGCCGCGGCCGAGGCATACGGCACCCCACGGCGCACGCTGCTGACGAACGGCAAGCCCGCCCCGCCACGCCGTGCGAAGGCCGGCGAGCCGGATCTGCAGATCGCCGACGTGCCGACCGTCATCGCGCTGTCGACGACGGGTCGCGCGGTGCGTGTCGACCTCGCAGAGGGCCAGGACCTCAGCCGTCCTGCACGCCGCAGCAAGCACGATGCGATCATCTCGACGACGACGACGACCGTGCGCGGCGAGGCCGGTGCCATCACCACGACCGGACGCCTGCTGCGCTTCTCCCCCGTCGATCTGCCTTCCGTCCCCGGCACGTCGGTGCAGCTGGCCGCCGGCACGCCGCTGCGCGACTACCTCGGCATCACGTCGCGCTCGGAGAAGGTGCTCGCGCTGGTGGATCTGTCATCGGATGTCCCGGTGGCGATGGGGACTGCGCAGGGGACGATCAAGCGCATCGTGCCCTCCGGCCTTCCTGTGCGCCCCGAGATCGAGGTCATCTCCCTCAAGCCGCAAGATGCAGTGGTCGGTGCGGCATCGGCGTCAGACGACTCCGAGGTCGTGTTCGTCACCACCGATGCTCAGCTGCTCCACTTCCCCGCATCCGCAGTGCGCACCCAGGGTGCGGCGGCCGGCGGAATGGCCGGCGTCAAGCTCGGCTCGAGCGCGGCCGTGCTGTTCTTCGGCGTCGTGGATTCGAGCGACGATGCGACCGTGGCGACCGTCTCCGGTGCTGAGGGCGTGATCCCCGGAACGGATGCCGGACGCGCCAAGGTCTCCGCCTTCGCGGAGTTCCCCGCCAAGGGCCGTGGCACCGGCGGCGTGCGCGCGCATTCATTCCTGCGCGGCGAGGATCGGCTCACCGTGGCGTGGGCTGGCGCGGCTCCCGCGTACGCGGTCGGCACGGACGGTGCCGTGCGCACGCTTCCGGAGACCCCGGCCAAGCGCGACGCCTCGGGTCAGCTGATCGACGGCGTGATCGGCTCGATCGGCCGCCCGGTCATCTGACCCGCACGGCGGCGCCGTCGGACGGCCGCGTTCAATCGCGTTCGACGGCATCGGTGCCGAGATCGCCGAGCCCCTGCTCGATGACCCGTGCGACGGTCTCCGCATACGCGCCGTCGGGATCCAGGTCCGGATCGAACACCGTGACAGATGCGCCCCAGGCGCGAGGGGCGATCCATCGGAGCAGCGCGATGAGCTCATCCGGCGCCAATCCGCCCGGGTCCGGGCTGTCGACGGCGGGCATGTGCTCGGGGTCGAGCACGTCGACGTCGACCTGGAGCCAGTATCCGCGCTCCAGCCCGGGTGTGGCGATGATCTGCGCCGCTGCGCGCGCACCGCCGTGCAGGATGACGCGATCGGCGGGGATGGTCAGCGCGATCAGCGGCGACAGTTCAGAGACGTGCTCGTCCTCGCGTCGGCAGCCGACATGCACGGTCGTGTCGGCGTCGAAGTAGGGGCCGAGACCGTCGATGTCGGCGATCTCCGGAACATGGTGCCCGATCGCGGCTGCGAGGTCTTCGCCGGCGAGGCTCCCGTAGGCGTCGCTGTTCCCCGGATGACGGAAATCGGTGTGGCCGTCCACGTGCACGAGTCCCCCACCGCCCGACACCTTGCTTGCCATGCCTGCGGCCATGAGCAGGCTGCAGTCACCACCGAGAACAAGTGGCGCCAGCCCGGCAGCGCGAGCCTCGACGATGCGACGCGCGAGGAGCCGCGCGTGATAGATGATCGCTCCTTGATTGCGCATGGTGCCGACGGCGCGACGGCCCTCGTCGTCGACATAGCGACCGGGCAGCACAGCGCCCCAGTCGACTGCTCCCCTGCCGATCAGCACCTCATGCAGGCCGGTCTCCCGCAGGGCCTCCGGCGCCTTCGATGTCCCCGGCACCGAACCCGGTTGCGGGGGCCTCAGCCCGAGATTCGACGGCGCGGAGATCAGGGCGATCACAGGGTCGCCCTCCCCCGTGCCGTCGTGTCCCGTGCGGTAGTTCGACGTCACGCGTCGATCGACTCCCGGGAGAGCTGGTCGGACGAGTCGATGATGAACTCGCGACGGGGCGCGACCTCGTTGCCCATCAGCAGTTCGAACACCCGGCCTGCGGCCTCGGCATCCTCCATACGCACGCGCCGCAGCAGTCGCCCGCCTCGGTCCATCGTCGTGTTGGCCAGTTGATCGGCATCCATCTCGCCGAGTCCCTTGTACCGCTGGATCGGCTCATGCCAGCGCTTGTTCGCCTTGCGGAGCTTCGCGAGCAGGGCGTGCAGCTCCTGCTCGGTGTAGGTGTAGATGGTCTCGTTCGGCTTGGACCCGGGGTTCATCACGATGACCCGGTGCAGCGGAGGAACCGCGGCGAAAACTCGTCCCTCCTCGATCAGTGGACGCATATAGCGGAAGAACAGCGTGAGCAGCAGCGTGCGGATGTGCGCGCCGTCGACGTCGGCGTCGCTCATCAGGATGATCTTGCCGTAGCGTGCAGCGGAGATGTCGAATGTGCGTCCGGAGCCTGCGCCGATGGTCTGGATGATCGCGGCGCATTCGGCATTGGAGAGCATGTCGCCGATGGATGCGCGCTGGACGTTGAGGATCTTGCCACGGATGGGCAGCAGTGCCTGGATCTCACTGTCCCTGGCACGACGAGCCGTCCCCAGCGCGGAGTCGCCCTCGACGATGAACAGCTCGCTGCGCGAGACGTCGCTGGATCGGCAATCCACGAGCTTGATAGGGAGCGAAGACGACTCGAGGGCGTTCTTGCGTCGCTGGGTCTCCTTGTGCGCACGTGCCGAGATACGCGCCTTCATCTCGGAGACGACCTTGTCCAGCAGCTGGCTGGCCTGGTTCTTGTCATCGCGTTTCGTCGAGGTGAACCGGGCGCCGAGCTCTTTGCGAAGCACCTGCGCCACGACCTGGCGTACGGCGGGTGTGCCGAGCACCTCCTTCGTCTGGCCCTCGAACTGCGGTTCCGGCACCTCGACGGTGAGCACGGCCGTGAGACCGGCGAGCACATCGTCCTTCTCGACCTTGTCGTTTCCGACCTTGAGCCTGCGCGCGTTCTGCTCGACCTGGGCGCGCAGCACCTTCAGCAGTTCCTGCTCGAATCCCTGCTGATGCGTGCCGCCCTTGGGCGTCGCGATGATGTTCACGAACGAGCGTGTCACCGTCTCGTAGCCGGTGCCCCACCGCATGGCGAGATCGACACGGCACTCGCGTTCGACCTCCTGCGAGGTCATGTGGCCGTTCGCCTGCAGAACGGGAACCGTCTCCTTGAACGTTCCGGTGCCCTGAATGCGCCAGGTGTCGGTGATCGGTGCATCCACGGCGAGGTAGTCGACGAACTCCGCGATGCCGCCGTCGTAGCGGTACGAGACCTCCACCGATTCCGTCGCCGAGGTCGGCGACTCGGTTGCTGAGCCTGTCGAAGCACGATCGTCGCGGACGACGATCTCGAGCCCCGGCACGAGGAACGCTGTCTGACGTGCGCGGTTCTCGAGCTCCGCGAGCTGGAACGCAGCATCCTTCGTGAATATCTGACGATCGGCCCAGTACCGCACACGCGTTCCGGTGACACCCCGCGGGGCCTTGCCTGCGACTCTGAGCTCGCTGCTCTTCTCGAACGGGGAGAACGGTGCATCCGGTCGCTTCTCGCCCGAATCCTTGAAGTTGCCCGGCTCCCCGCGGTGGAACGACATCGCATAGGTCTTGCCCCCGCGGTCGACTTCGACGTCGAGCCGTTCGGAGAGCGCGTTCACGACGGACGCGCCCACTCCGTGCAGACCACCGGATGCCGCGTACGAGCCGCCGCCGAACTTTCCGCCGGCGTGGAGCTTGGTGTAGACGACCTCGACCCCGGTCAGACCCGTGCGCGGTTCGATGTCGACGGGGATGCCGCGGCCGCGGTCGTGCACCTCGACACTGCCGTCCGCATGCAGGATCACGTCGATGCGTGTGCCATTGCCGCCGACGGCCTCATCGACAGAGTTGTCGATGATCTCCCACAGGCAGTGCATGAGCCCTGGAGACCCGTTCGATCCGATGTACATGCCGGGGCGCTTGCGAACCGCCTCAAGGCCTTCGAGAACCTGAAGATGATGGGCGGAATACTCAGCGGTCACAATCCTCGATTCTATTCGCGACCACGTTCGATGCTCTGCAGACACTCCCCTGGCGACGCACCCTCGCGACTCCGGCGTACGCGCTGAGCGAAACACGCCGTCCATCGGGCATGACTATCAGCCAGCCGTGGTTGTATTGAGGACATTCCCACTGGAGATGCCGATACCCGAGGAGGCACCGAGATGAACGCTACAACCGAACGTGAGACCTCCACCGTCGAGTACCGTCTGACCGCGATGGACCGCTGCGACTCATGTGGCGCGCAGGCCTACATCGCAGCCGAGGTCAACGGCTCCGAACTGCTCTTCTGCGCCCACCACGGCCGCAAGTACGAAGAGAAGCTCCGCGACGTCGCGACGTCATGGCACGATGAGACCGCTCGTCTCGTCGACGCTGTGTGACACAGTCCGTCGCCTGACTGATTCGTCAGTCCACGATCACCCGCCGCACCGCTGAGGTGAGGCGGGTGATGATCTCTTCGCCCACGGTGTCGATGCGCTCGGCCAGTGTCGTCGCATCCGATTCGCCCTGTTCTCCCGGTCCGAACACGGTCACCGTGTCACCGACGCGGGCGCCGCTCCAGTTTCGGACCAGCGTGCTCGTCGCGTCGATCCGCACGATCTCTCGCAGGCCTCCCGGGGTTCCGACGCTCGCGCCCACGAGGTTCGAGGGAAGTCCGTGGAACGCGCCGAGCCCGATGACGACTTCACTCGCGCGCTCCTCGATGACCCGAGCGCGCAGCGCTGCGATCGGCGTGACACCGGGGATCTCAGGTCCGTCCGCCGAGCGGATGCCGTAGCAGAACGCACCGATCCGGCACACCGTGCCGCGCAGCTCCGGGCGCCACCAGGATGCCGCCGAGGCGGTCAGGTGCAACGACTGCGGCGCGGCGCCCATGGCTCGCACCACCTCGACGGCGTCACGGAACGCGCGGGCGGACTCGTCGTCTTCCGCGTCACTCGCTTCGGCGAGATGACTCCACACGCCGACCACTTCGATCAGGCCCGCCCGCTGCGCGGCCATCGCATCCGCGATAACCCGGGGCCAGTCCTCCGGCCGGATGCCGTTGCGGTGCAGCCCGGTGTCGATCTTCAGATGCACCCGCGCGGTGAGCCCGACGCGGCCGGCGACGTCGGTCACCCGTCTCAGATATTCGGCGGCTCCGACGCCCACCTGGATCCGGGCTCGCAATGCACGTTCGATCTCGTCGTCGCTCGAATCGGCCCAGGCGAACACCGTGGCGTGCTCTGCCTGCGCGCGGATGCGCAAAGAAGTGTGCACGTCGTAGCCGCCGAACAATTCGACGGGTCGCGTCGCATCTGTCGCAGCGGAGGCGGCCCACTCCACGCCGTGACCATATGCGTCGTCCTTCATCGCCAGCATGAGCTGTGCGGGGCCGATCCGCTCCTGCACCGCGGCGAGGTTCTGCTGGAAGCGCGTGCGTGAGATCTCGAGCGAGGGCGTCATCAAGGCGTCCATTCGCGCACCGCCTTGGAGCCTGCGACGGTGATGAGCTCGGTGATGCCGAGCCCCGTGATGTCCGCCCATTCCGTCAGGGCATCGCGGACGACACCCGTGCCACCGAAGTAGACGACGTCCGCACCCACGACGTCGCCTGCCGCCGCGTCCTCGAGGTCGACGACGCATACGTCCATCGCCACTCGTCCGACGATCGGTCGCAGTACGCCGTCGACTTCGACGTGAGCCGAGCTGCCGAGCGCGCGGACGATTCCCTGCGCGTACCCGCCGGTCACCAGTGCCACGGTCGTATCGACAGCGGCGCGATGGCGGTAGCCGTACGAGACCGCTTCACCGGCCCGCAGCGGCTTGGTCGAGACGATCCGGCCCACGAGCCGCATCGCCGGTACGGTCCGGGCGCCGGGAAGGCCGTAGAGGAGGCCGCTGTCGATGTTCGCCTCTCCGGTCGTCACAGCGCGCACGCCCAGTGCGTGCACGAGGTCGGCGACGTGCGCATCGTCGACCAGGACCGCTTGCACTCCGGCGTCGCGAACCACCGCGGCGACTTCGAGCACGCCGTGTCCGAGCGCGTCGCCTCGAAGGTCGGCCAGCTCGCCGCCGAGCGCGACGGCCTCGCGGGCGCCCTCACGCAACGCTCCCGCCGAGACGAGTGCGCGCGGCAGGCTCCCGGTCTGGGTCACCGCCTGCTGGCCTCGATCACCGGAAGATGCCTCGCTCGGCTGCCGGTGCGGATGCCGGTGGCGCTCACGCGGGTCTCGTAGAGTCCCGGCGTCCAGTTTCCCTCGATCAGCATCGGACCGTCAGGTCCGACAGCGACGTCCCACCCGATGTACGGCACGGTGGGCACCTCCTGCGCGGCGCGTGTGACGAGGGCGACGACGCGATCCCACATCGGCACCTCGAAGTCGACGATCGACTTGCCCGAATCCGGGTGCGTCTCGTACCGTGACTTGTGCTTGCCGGTGTGGCCCGGTCCGAAGGACTTGCCGTTCTCGTCGATCATCGTGAAGAAGCCGCCCCAGGTGAACTGATCGCTCACTGCGCCTCGGCCGAATTTCTGCGCTGCCATCAGCACGTGCACCTTCGAGCCGTCGAAGAACGTCGCCACGCGGGTGGTGTTGACGGTTCCTTCGCAGTACTCATTGAGATACGGATGCTGCTCGATGCGCTGCTCGATGAGCCGCTGACCCTTGTCACGCAGCTCGTCGCGGAACGCGTTCCAGTCAGTGATCTCCGCTGCGTCGTACCGGAAGACGCCCTTGCCCTCGCGGCCTACAGGCGTCTTGGCGATGAAGATCGGGTTCTTCTCAGCGAACGCGCGCAGACCCTCAGCATCCACCTCATCGAGGTCGAGCCAGTCGCGGCCGAGGTACTCGGCGAAGCGGCGGTTGAAGGTGATCTTGTTCTCGAACTGCAGCACGTCGGTGCGGTCGTTGACCGCCTGGGCCAGATGATGCTGGATCAACGAGGTCATGAAGGTCTTGCGCTCGCTCTTGGTCAGCAGCGCGAAGTCGGCCTCGTAGTAGTCGATGTATGCCGTGTCGTGCAATGCCGCCCAGACGAGCATGTCGACGAACACCTTCGGCGCCCACTTGCCCTGCTCCTTGGCGATCTGGGACGCGAACCCCCACACCCGACGCGGATCGAACGAGGTGAGGCGCCTCAGAAGGTACTTCAGGCGCGCAGCGGGTGCGACGTCTCGAGACAAGGGCAAAGACCTTTCGGCGGGGGCATGTCAGAACGTCTCATGCTACTCGCTCCGCCTGCCCGGATCCGCTGAGATCTGCGTGTTAGCCTGGGTCGGTGGATCAGAAGCGGTTGCGCATCCGGTACCTTTTCGACCGGGCTCGGCGGCTCAATCCGACCCAGCTGTTCGAATTGGCGCACCAGGTGAAGAAGGTGTCGAAGGCACCTCTCCCCGTCATCGTCGGCGACATGCTGTGGTGCTCCGTGCGCTACGAGATGGGCTTCCGCGACTACGTCGTGTGGGACATCCGCATCCTCAACGCACGCGAGCGGGCGACGTGGATGACGCACCCCAAGGCGTTCCGCCTCAATCGCACCCTCAACGGGCCGGATTCCAAGATCATCCTCGGCGACAAGATGCGCTTCCTCACCGACTTCGCCGATCTCACCGGCCGCGAGTGGATCGATGCGGCTGCGGCCGGCGACGACGAACTGCGTGCCTTCATCGACCGGCACCCTCGTGTGATCGCCAAGCCGGCCGCTGGTGAGGGCGGCGCGGGCATCGGCATCTACGAGACCGCGGAGGTGTCAGACGTCGCAGCGTGGCGGGCGCTGCTGGTCGAGCGCGACCAGACCCTGCTCGAAGAGGTGCTGACCCAGCACGACGATCTGAATGCCCTCTACCCCGACAGCGTGAACACCGTGCGGATGATCACCTACCGCGACCCGGCGGGCGAGCTGCACGTGATCGCATCCGTGCTGCGCATCGGCAATGGCGCCGTGATCGACAACTTCGCCTCCGGCGGCATGTTCACCATGCTCGACGACGACGGCGTCGCCCTCTATCCTGGCGTCGACAAGCAGTCGAACATCTACCAGCGGCATCCGGCCACCGGAACGACCATCACGGGTCTGCAGGTGCCGTTCTACCCAGAGGTCGTGGCGATGATCGCCGAGGCCGCGAAGCGGCTGCCGACGGTGCCGTACGTCGGCTGGGACATCGCGATCACGCCCGACGGGCCCGCGCTCATCGAGGCGAACCACAACTCGAGCGTCTTCCAGATGAAGCCTTCGGCCTCTGGCATCCGCACCGGCCTGCTGTACCGCTACCGCGACGCGATCGGCGCGGACGTGGTCGACAACAAGCGCTGAGCGATCGCATCCCCACGGGTCGCTGAGCGAGCGGTGTACTGAGCGAGCGAAGCGAGTCGAGGTGACGAAACGCGTTGAGCGAGCCGCAGGCGAGTCGCCACGTACCCCGACTCGGATCAGCTGCGACGGTTCCGCACCGTGTCGATCGCAACCCTCAGCTCCGGAACGCGGAACAGGAACAACAGCAGCAGGTACACCGCGCCAGCTACGGCAGCGATCACGACAGCGCCGAGCGCTCCCCAGAGCTTGTCCTGGAGCATCCAGCCGTCCGCTCCCCCACTCAGCAGGTACGCCCCGTAGCCGGCGGCACCCGCGGGAATCGCCATAAGAGCGAAGCGGACAAGCGCCCTCCACGTACTGCCGAGTCCGAGCGGACCGATCTTACGACGAAGCAGGATCGTCGCAAGCACTGTCTGCACGATCCCAGAACACGCTTGAACCAGCGCAACTGCCGCGGCCCGCCATTCAACTGGGACCGTGAACGCGACCACGATCGTGAAGATGAGTACCAAAGAGGCCTGCACAACCGTGAAGATGAACGGCGTACGCGCATCGCCGTAGGCGTAGAACGTTCGCTGCACGATGAACAGCACTGCCATCGGCAACAGGCTCACCAGGAAGGCCAGCAGCACGGGAGCAACGGCCAGTGCCGCGTCCGCACTGTTGCTGAACACCCGAGACGCAGGCGCTGCCGCCGCCGCGACCGCCGCAGTCGCGACGAGAATGAACAGCCCGAGGATGCGGATCGACTGCGCGATGTCACCGCGCAGTTCCACGTCGCGCTTGGCAGCGGCGTGCTCGCTGATGCGCGTGAAATAGGGCGTACCGATCGCGAGGATGATCATCGAGTAGGGCACCATGTATACCAGCCAGGCGTTCTGCGAGGCGAACACGGATGCGTGATCTCCGGAAGCCTTTGAGAGCGTCTGCGTCTGCACGATGCCGACGAGCTGACCGATGAGGGTGGTCAGCAAGGTCCACGTCGCCAGCGTGCGCATGTGTCCGAGACCCATGCCCCGCCAGCGGAAATCGAGTCGCAGCGGGATGCCGGCCTTGCGCCAGAAGAAGATCAGCACCACGGTCTGCGCGACGATGCCGAGGGTGGCGGTGCCTGCGAGGACCATCACCATCGTCGAATTCCATGCCGAGATCTCATTGAGGTCAGATCCGAACAGCGTCATGAAGACCAGGAATCCGGCGATCGAGACGACGTTGTTCATGATCGGCGCCCAGGCGTACGGGGCGAACATCTTGCGGGCATTGAGGATCTCGCCGAGCAGCGCGAACATTCCGTAGAAGAACAGTTGCGGGATGCACCAATACGCAAATTGTGTCGCGAGATCAAGCTGTTCCGGCGTGAACCCGGCCGATGCGAACAGCCTCACGAGCAGCGGAGCACAGAAGAACGCGACAACCGTGACGCCCGCGACGAGCACGAACCCGAGGGTGAGCAGCTTCGCCAGGAACGCGTGCCCGCTGTCCTTCTGCGCAGTGGCCCGCACCACCTGAGGCACGATGACGCCGGTGAGGACTCCTGCCGAGATCACCTGGTAGATGCCGTTGGGCAGCGCGTTCGCCGTCGCGAAAGCATCGCCGACCCGACCGAGAGAACCGACCGCTGCAACGAGCACGACTGTGCGCAGCAGCCCGGTGATGCGCGACGTGAGCGTACCCGCCGCGATCATGGCGCTGGCGCGACCGAGTCCCATGCGTGTGGTGATTCCCCTCCGCGACCGTCGTCGGTGATCCGACGTCAGACGGTGCGATCTCAGACGGTGCGGATGATGCCCATCGGGGTGGACTCGCGTCCCTGTCCGAGCGGGTTGTCCTTCAGGATACGCACGAGACGCATTTCGCCGGCCTTGTCGAGCGTGGATCCCAGGATGTTCCCACCCAGGTCGTTGATGTCCACGACCGCGACATCGGCCTTGCCTCCGATGAGTGCCTTGAGATGCGACGCCACCTGGCGCGGGTTCTTCGGGCCCAGCACGACGGCCTCGTTGTACGGCGGAATCGTGTGCGAAGTCGGTCCGTCGATCGCTCGAGCCTTGTCACCGGCGATGCGGTAGAAGTCGCCCTTGCGCCCGAACGCCTTCGTCACCGCTGCGACGGCGGCCGCGAGCAGGATGCGCGGGGTGCCGCACTCCCGCAGCGCCATCTCCATCGTCTCGGGCATGCCGAGACCGATGCCGTACGGCGTGCGGGTGACGTACTTCGACAGGAACAGCGCGAGCTTGCGCGGCTGGATCTCGTCGAGACGGTAGGAGCGTCCCTGCGTGATCGCGACGATCTTCTCTGTGACGAAAAGCAGGTCGCCTGGCTGCACGGCATCCGTCGCGTACTCGGTGACGATCTGATCGATGTCGTCCTCGGGCATGACCACGCGCGTGCGCAGCGGGATGCGGGCGTACTTCTTGCCGTCGACGCTCGTCTCGAGAGTCTTGCCGTCGTTCGCCCTACCGTCGTTCTCCGTGCCCGCGTTCTCCTGGGTCATTCGAGGTAGTCCCGCAGCGACTGCGAGCGGCTCGGGTGACGCAGCTTGGCCATCGTCTTCGACTCGATCTGGCGGATGCGCTCGCGCGTGACGCCGAACGTGTCACCGATCTGGTCGAGTGTCTTGGGCTGACCGTCGCCGAGACCGAAGCGCATGCGGATCACGCCTGCCTCGCGCTCGGAGAGCGAGTCGAGCAGCTGCTCGAGCTGACGCTGCAGCATCGTGAAGCCCACGGCGTCGGCCGGGACGACAGCCTCGGTATCCTCGATGAGGTCACCGAACTCGCTGTCGCCGTCCTCGCCGAGGGGTGTGTGCAGCGAGATCGGCTCGCGACCGTACTTCTGCACCTCGACGACCTTCTCAGGCGTCATGTCGAGTTCGCGGCTGAGCTCTTCCGGCGTGGGCTCGCGACCGAGATCCTGCAGCATCTGCCGCTGCACGCGGGCGAGCTTGTTGATGACCTCGACCATGTGCACCGGGATGCGGATCGTGCGGGCCTGATCGGCCATAGCGCGAGTGATCGCCTGACGGATCCACCAGGTGGCGTAGGTCGAGAACTTGAAGCCCTTGGTGTAGTCGAACTTCTCGACCGCACGGATCAGACCCAGGTTTCCCTCCTGGATGAGATCCAGGAACTGCATACCGCGGCCGGTGTAGCGCTTGGCGAGCGAGACGACGAGGCGGAGGTTGGCGCCGAGCAGGTGGCTCTTCGCGCGGTGTCCGTCACGGGCGACCCACTGCAGGTCGAGACCGAGCTGGCCGGTCTTCTCGGCAGCCGTCATGTTCGACAGCTTCTCCTCGGCGAACAGGCCAGCCTCGATGCGCATCGCGAGCTCGACCTCTTCGGCCGCGTTCAGGAGTGCGACCTTGCCGATCTGCTTCAGGTAGTCCTTGACCGGGTCGGCGGTGGCGCCGGTGATCTGCGTCGAGTAGACCGGTACATCGTCTTCGTCCTTGGACGTCAGGACGATGGCACCCGTCGGGAGCGGCTCGGTGAATGCCGGCTTCTTGTCGTCGTCGTCCGCATCGTCGGCGACGAGTCCGTCGGGAGTGTCTTCTTCTACGACGTCGTCGGCCTTCTTGCGCCGTACCGGCGCCTTCTTGGCAGCAGGGGCCTTCTTGGCTGCGGGAGCCTTCTGTGCTGCGGGAGCCTTCTGTGCTGCGGGAGCCTTCTTGGCTGCCGGCTTCTTTGCGGCAGGAGTGGTCTCCGGCTCGACGGCGTCGGTCGAAGCAGTCTCGGCTGCGGTCTTCGTCTTCGTCGTCCGGGAGTTCTTGGTCGCGGCAGGAGTCACGTTTCGCCTTTCACGGGGCAGCGCGCCCGCCCCGGGACATTTCGGACACTAGTAAGACCCTTGTCAAGTCATCAGCCTTGCGGCGAATGATTGACAACGGGTCGGATTACCAGTATCGCACACCAATGGGGGTGCGGATGCAACTCGCGCCCCTCGCTCTGCCCTGCCGGTGATCACGCCGCTCAGGTTCGAGGACGCTTGTCCTCGTCACCCGGACGACGAGTCGCCAGATAGCGTTCGAGTTCTGCGGCGAGCTCGTCCGCGCTGGGCAGATCGCGTTCGTCGAAACCGCCCTCGTCGTAGCGATCCATGTCCTCGGGATCACGGCCGGCCATGTATGCGTCGTAGCGATTCTCAAGCGTGTGCACCATCTGTCGCAGCTCGTCGTTTCCTGCGACCTGCTCGTTGACCTTGGTGAGGTACTCCTTGCGGCTCTCTCTCAGATCATCGAGCGCCAGCACGATTCCGGTCGAGCCCATCACGCGGTCAGCCGCAGCGATCACGGCATCCGGATACTCCGTCTCAGCGAGGTAATGGGGCACGAGCAGCACGAAGCCGACGATGCGGTCGCCGCGCTCGGCGAAGCGGTACTCCAGCAGATGGCCGGCTGTCGCGGGCACCTGGGTGCGAGGGCGCCAGACCGAGAGGCTCGCGGTGAGCTCCTTGCGATTCCCGCTGACCGTCGTGCTGATCGGCCTGGTGTGCGGCACCGGCATCGCGATCGAGTGCACCCAGCTGACGCCCGAGACGCCGAACTCCTCGGCCAGGCCGAGAACCCTGTCGCTGAACGCGTTCCACGCGAAGTCGGGCTCGTACCCGGCAAGGAGGAGGAACTGCTGTCCGAGGGTGTCGTGCGCGAGCGACAGCTCGAGCCTCGACGGACGGAACTCCGTGAGGTGGTCCTGCTCGAACACGACGATCGGACGACGCGCCCGGTAATCGAGCAGCAGATCGTTGTCGAAGACGATCACTGGCTGCGGATCGGACACGTCCCGCAGATGATCGATGAGCCCGGAAACGGCGTTACCGGCATCCGTGAATCCGGTGAGCAGGATCACGAGGGGCAGCCCCTGAGGGACGGCAGGTGCGTTGGCGACGCGTTCGTACAGCTCTCCGGAGACGGGCATGCTTCCATGCTACGAGGAGCGGATGGTCCCAGGGGCGGCGGAGTCATGCTCACAGCGAACAGAATCGAGGAGCGGCTGTCGCGTCGAGCCTAGGATGGGACCATGACGCTTCCTGCGCTCTCGCACACCGTTGACCGATTCCCCGGGAGCGCTGCCGACGCTGCAGTGCTCGTCGTTCCGGACACCGCGGCGTTCCCGGAAGCGCTGGAGGACTATCCGGGCCTGGCTGAGGTGCTCGCCGCGATCGGCTTCACCGGATCGGCTGCGGCGTTCGCCCGCATTCATCTTCCTGCGCTGACGTCGCTTCCGTTGGCCGTCGTCGGCGCCGGAAGCACCCCTGACGGGGCTGCGGTGCGCGATGCCGCCGGGGCTGCGCTTCGCACGCTGACCGGATTCGATCACGTCGCCCTCGGCCTCGCGGGCGATCTCGATCAGTTCTCCGCCGAAGCGGCCGAGGGCGCCGTCTTCGGCGGCTACCGCTTCGAGGGGTATCGCGCCAAGCCCGGCAAGTCGCGTGCGGGCGAAGTCATTGTGCACAGTGCGTCGCTCTCGGATGAGGACGTCTCCCGAGCCCGGATCCTCGGGGACGCGCTCGCGCTCGTGAAGGACCTCGTCTCGGTGCCCGCCGAGTGGCAGAGCCCTGCAGAGCTCGCGCAGAGCGCGGTCGACGCCGTCGCAGATCTCGATGTCACGGTCGACGTGCTCGACGAGAAGGCTCTCGCCGAGCAGGGCTTCGGTGGAGTGCTCGGCGTCGCTCAGGGCTCTGATCGGCCGCCACGTGTCGTCCGCCTCGACTATGCACCAGCCGACGCCACAGGTCACATCGCCCTCGTCGGGAAGGGGATCACGTTCGACACCGGCGGGCTCTCGCTGAAGCCCGCGGCATCCATGGTCGGCATGAAGTTCGACATGGCGGGGTCGGCCACCGTGCTCGCCGCACTGCGCGCGATCGCGACGCTGAAGCTGCCCATGCGCGTCACCGCATGGATGTGCATCACCGACAACATGCCCTCCGGAAAGGCGACGCGCCCTGGAGACGTGCTCAGGATGCTGGACGGCACGACCGTCGAGGTACTGAACACGGATGCCGAGGGGCGCCTCGTGCTGGCCGACGGCCTCGTCGCCGCGAGCCGCGAGCATCCTGATGTGATCTTCGACGTCGCGACGCTCACCGGCGCCGTGCTCGTGGCGCTCGGCCACCGGCACACCGGTGTCATGGGCGATGACGAGGCGGTGGCCGAGTACCTGACGGTGTCGGAGCAGGCGGGCGAGCTCGCCTGGCCGCTGCCGCTGCCCGAGTACATGCAGGACTCGCTCGACTCCCCCATCGCCGACATGATCAACGCCAATATGAGCGACCGCGCCGGTGGCACCATGTTCGCAGGACTCTTCCTGCAGCGGTTCATCGGCCGCACCAGCGACGAGGACGATGCGCCGCGCATCCCCTGGGTGCATCTGGACGTCGCCGGCTCCGCCGAGCACGCCAGCTCACCGTACGGATTCACAGACAAGGGCCCGACGGGTGCGACGGTGCGTTCGCTCGTCGCGTTCGCCGAGGCACGCGCACAGGAGGCATGATGACCACGCACACGTTCGACATCGTCGTACTCGGTGGCGGCAGCGGCGGCTATGCCGCGGCGCTGCGCGCTGCTGAACTGGGCAAGACCGTCGCGCTGATCGAGAAGGACAAGGTCGGCGGGACCTGCCTGCATCGCGGATGCATCCCGACCAAGGCGCTGCTGCACGCCGCCGAGGTCGCAGAGCATGTGCGCGATGCGGCATCCGTCGGAGTCTCCGCGACGTTCGAAGGTGTCGATGCGGCCGGGGTGCGCACCTACCGCGAGAACATCGTCGCCAAGAAGTTCAAGGGGCTCGAGGGCCTCATCAAGGCCAGGGGCATCACCACGGTCGCGGGCTTCGGACGGCTGAACGCCGACCGCAGTGTGAGCGTCGGCGATGACGTCTACGTCGGTGCGGACGTGGTGCTCGCCACAGGGTCGTACAGCCGCTCGCTACCGGGGCTCGACATCGGCGGCCGCGTCATCACCAGTGAGCAGGCGCTTGCGCTCGACGTCATCCCTGAGCGCGTTCTCGTGCTCGGCGGCGGAGTCATCGGCGTCGAGTTCGCGAGCGTATGGCGCTCGTTCGGTGCCGAGGTGACGATCATCGAGGCGTTGGAGCACCTGGTGCCCAACGAGGACATCGCCATGAGCAAGGGTCTCGAGCGCGCGTTCCGACGCCGCGGTATCGCGTATTCGCTCGGCACCCGATTCCAGACGGCGACGCAGGATGACCAGGGCGTCACCGTCACACTGGAGGACGGCAAGACGTTCACCGGCGACTATCTGCTGGTCGCCGTCGGACGCGGTCCCCTCACGGCCGATCTCGGCTTCGAGGAAGCCGGTGTCACACTCGATCGCGGCTTCGTGACGGTCGACGAGGAACTGCGCACGGGCGTCGCCGGTCTCTGGGCGGTGGGCGACATCGTCCCCGGCCTGCAACTCGCGCACCGCGGCTTCATGCAGGGCATCGACGTCGCGGAGCGGATCGCCGGCCTCTCGCCCGCTTCGATCCCCGAATCCCAGATTCCCAAGATCACGTACTGCAACCCGGAGGTCGCGTCCGTCGGCGTGACCGAGCAGGCCGCGATCACCGCGCACGGTGCGGATGCCGTCGTCTCGTACGAGTACAACCTGGCGGGCAACGGCAAGAGCGAGATCATCGGCACCGCCGGGCTCGTGAAGGTCGTGCGGCTGAAGGACGGACCGGTGATCGGTGTGCATCTGCTCGGCGATCGAGTCGGCGAGCTCATCACAGAGGGTCAGCTCGCCGTCGCCTGGGAGGCCCACCCCGAAGACATCGCCCCGCTCATCCATGCGCATCCGACGCAGAGCGAGGCCCTGGGCGAGGCATTCCTCGCCCTCGCCGGAAAACCACTGCACGCCCTCTGAACACCAACCGGTGTCAGGGTCACTAAGCTGAACATGTCACAAACATTCTTGAAGGAGACTCCGTCATGAGCACATCCGTGGTCCTCCCCGCTCTCGGTGAGAGCGTCACAGAGGGTACGGTCACCCGCTGGCTGAAGCAGGTGGGAGACACCGTACAGGCGGACGAAGGCCTGCTCGAGATCTCGACCGACAAGGTCGACACCGAGATCCCTTCGCCCGTCGCAGGCGTGATCGAGGAGATCCTGGTCGCCGAGGACGAGACCGTCGAGGTCGGCGCTCTGCTCGCCAGGATCGGCGACGGCAGCGCTTCGGCACCGGCTGCGGATGCCCCCGAGGCCGCCGCACCTGAGGAGGCAGAAGCCTCTCCCGCAGAGGCCGCACCTGCGGCAGAGGCCGCGCCCGCCGCAGAAGCAGCGCCTGCCGCGGAAGCAGCGCCCGCCGCAGAAGCAGCGCCTGCAGCCGAGGCAGCACCTGCCGCTTCCTCCGACGCCACGGACATCGTGCTCCCTGAGCTCGGCGAGAGCGTCACCGAAGGCACCGTCACCCGCTGGCTGAAGCAGGTCGGCGACGAGATCGCCGTCGACGAGGCTCTGCTGGAGATCTCGACCGACAAGGTCGACACCGAGATCCCCTCCCCGGTCGCCGGCGTGCTGCAGGAGATCCTCGCGGCCGAAGACGAGACCATCGCCGTAGGCAGCGTGCTCGCACGCGTCGGTTCCGGCGCGCCTTCGGCAGCGCCCGCTGCTGAGGCTCCGGCCGCTCCTGCACCGCAGGCCGCACCGGCTGCCGAGGCTCCCGCCGCTCCGGCACCGGCAGAAGCTGCGCCCGCACCTGCCCCTGAGGCAGCACCCGCCGCCGCATCGGCTCCGTCTGCCCCACCGGCTCAGGCCCCGGCATCCGCCGAGTCGGCGCCAGCCTCGACCGACGGTGACAACGTCTACGTCACCCCGCTCGTGCGCCGTCTCGCGTCACAGCAGGGTGTGGACCTTTCGAGCGTCAAGGGCTCCGGCGTGGGAGGACGAATCCGCAAGGAGGATGTCCTCAAGGCCGCAGAATCCAAGCCGGCCGCCCCCGCGGCTGCCGCCGCTGCAGCGCCCGCAGCCGCACCGCTCGAAGTGTCGCCCCTGCGCGGCACCACGCAGCCGATGTCGCGCCTGCGCAAGGTCGTCGCCAAGCGTGCGGTCGAGTCGATGCAGCAGACGGCTCAGCTCACCACGGTCGTCGAGGTCGATGTGACGAACGTCGCGAACTACCGCGACAGTGTCAAGGCGGAGTTCAACCAGAAGACGGGCGACAAGCTCTCCTTCCTGCCGTTCTTCGCGTTGGCCGCAGCCGAAGCGCTGCAGGCGTTCCCGATCATCAACGCGACGGTGGACGGTGAGAGCATCGTCTACCCCGACACCGAGAACGTCTCGATCGCCGTCGACACGGAGCGTGGACTGCTCACCCCCGTGCTGCGCGACGCCGCGACGAAGAACCTCGCGCAGATCGCGCACGAGATCGCTGATCTGGCTGCACGTTCTCGCGACAACAAGCTGAAGCCCGACGAGCTCGCCGGCGGCACCTTCACGCTGACCAACACCGGTTCTCGTGGAGCGCTGTTCGACACGCCTGTCGTGTTCCTGCCGCAGTCCGCCATCCTCGGCACCGGAACGGTCGTCAAGCGCCCAGGGCTGGTCAAGGTCGACGGCATCGACGCGATCGCCGTCCGTTCGTACGTCTATCTCGCACTGTCGTACGATCACCGCATCATCGACGGAGCGGATGCTGCTCGCTTCCTCGGAGCGATCAAGACCCGCCTCGAGGGCGCGCACTTCGCAGCGAACCTCGGCGCCTGAGCACCGCTCGCACCTAGTCTGGCTGGTGCGCGACGTCATACACGTCGCGCACCAGCCAGATGTCGTCTCGGCGCTCGAGAACCATCATCTGCTCGATCATCGCGGAGTCCACCGGAGTCAGCCGGATCACGGCCACATCGCCGTAGTCGTCCACCAGTGCGGCCGTACTCTCGGACGCACCAAGGCTCGCAACGCCCTCGGTGGGGATCCTGCCACCTTCCGCGACCGCACCGGCGCAGTCCTCCGCGATGTCCTTTACGCACCCGCTGATCGCATCGAGCAGTCGCGGCACCGCATCCAGCGCCGTACCTGCATCCGGCGCAGTGCCCTCGTCCGATACCGGCCCTGTCGGCGTCGGGCCGGGCGTCGACGTCTTCGATTCGTCGGCATCGCTGAGGTCCTCTGCCGCGCGATCAGCCCCTTCGTCCTGTTCCGATACCGCCGGCGCCTTCCGCGATGCCGCTTCGGCGGGCGCATCGCCATCGTCACCAGGCCAGAGCAGTCCGACGATCAGCACGATCGCGCCGAGTGCGCCGGCGAGCAGTAAGGCGCGGCGGCGCGAGGATTTCGGCTTGCCGGTCTCTTCCGCCTTCGCATGCAGCAGCGTTCGCCTGGGCGGCCGCTCACGCATACGCTCCATGCGCATGCGTACGATCTCCGACAGAGAGCGCAGCACGCGTACGGCACCTGCCTCGGGCCGCTCGGGCCGCTCCTTCCTCTTCGATCGCCTGCTCCGGGTCTCACCGGCCACATCGCGGCGATGCGATCGGCCCGTGTCGTCTGACGCCGCATCTGCAGCGACGAGCCTCGGAGAGATGGCGCTCACGCGCTCCGGTGCGAACACGTCGATCTGCAGAGCTCGCGGCGCGGCGCGCGCGAAGAGCTCCTGCTCCCAGCGGCGATCGTCGTCGGCGGGGTGGCGCGGCTGGCGCAGCGCGGACGCAGCCTCCTGCAGGATGCGCACCGTGCCGCGATCGGACTGCTGTCGCAGCATGCGCTCCACGAGTGCAGCCGTGCGCGCACGCGCGCTCCCGCCGTCGCCATGGACGAACAGCGGGCGACCGTCGACGGTCAACCACCACTCGCCCACCGCTTCAGCATCCGTTCCGAGCTCCCGCACTCCACGCAGCAGGCTGACGACGAGCGTGCCCAATTCCCCGGGGGTGAGGGGCGAATCAGAGGCGTCTCTGCGCCCGAGGAAGGCCTCCACGCGTTGCGTGCACCACGGCAGCAGAACGTCATGCCCATCGGCACGTCGTCTGATGTCGAGCGCGCCGCATACGTGCTCGGCATCTGAGAAGGCCCAGCCGTCCCAGTCGCCGAGCCGCTCGATATCGACGCATACGGCGACCGCGTCGTCGTATGCGACGAGGGCGCCGGGGAACGGGCCTTCCTTGCCGTCGATCGCTCTGATCAGGCGATGCACCCCCGGCACAAGGGAGGCACGGTCGGCAGAAGCATCCGTCTCGGTCATCGAACCATCACAGCGCAACGCGGCCGCGCGCAGCGTCGACGTAGGGCGAGTGTGGACAGATTCGAGGATTTCGCCGATGTGCAGAACGAGTGCGCCGCCCGCGAACGCGCACGTGAGGAGCGCACGGACTCGGTAGTCTTGTCTCCATGGCTAAGCGTGCTCCAGAACCCGAGAAGCGACCGGGGTTCTTCTCCCAGATCAAGTCCCTCTTCAGGTTCACACGTGAGGTGTACAGCTGGCTTCCGTGGGCGCAGATCGCCATCCTCGTCGCCGGCATCCTGCTCGGTCTCGTGGTCGGCTACCTCATCCCACCGTTCCAGGTGTGGACTCTCGTACTCTGGGCCATCACCGGCCTCATGCTCGGTGTGCTGGGCTCGCTGTTCCTGATGACCCGCCTGTCGACCAGCGCGATGTACGCCAAGATCGACGGCATGCCCGGCGCTTCAGGGCACGTGCTCAGCACGAGCCTCGGCCGCAACTGGCAGTCCTCCGACACCCCCGTCGGCATCAACCCCAAGACGCAGGAAGCGGTCTACCGGGCGATCGGGCGAGGTGGCATCGTCGTCGTCGGCGAGGGCGCCAGAGGCCGCCTCACCCGCCTCGTGAACGAGGAGCGCAGCAAGGCGCAGCGCGTCGCGAACGGCGTTCCCGTGCATGTGTTCTACGTGGGCCACGGCGAGGACGAAGTCACGATCGCCGATCTTTCGAAGACGATCAAGAAGCTGCCGAAGAAGATCGACAAGACGACGATGGCCGCCGTGATCCGACGCATCGACTCCGTCTCGCAGTCGGTCTCGTCACTGCCGATCCCCAAGGGCATCGACCCGACGAAGGTCCGCGCTCAGCGTCCGCGCTGAGCCTCCTGTACGAAGCGCCTTCCCTTCGACAGGCTCAGGGAGCGGCCCCGGCTCAGGGACCGGCTCAGGCTCAGGGAGCGGCCCCGGCTCAGGGAGCGGCCCCGGCTCAGGGACCGGCCCAAGCTCAGGATCGACTGCGGCCGTCAGCTCAGCGGTTCCTTGGGCAGACGACGCACCTTGGCCCTGCGACGGCGGCGCTCGGGGATCATTCCGCGCATCTCCTCGAGCTTGCCGAAGCAGAGCAGCCGGTCATCGGCCTCGAGCACGACGTGCTTGCGCGGATTCGGGATGACGCTGACCCCGCGGTGCAGCGTCAGCACCGTGATGTCGCGCTCCCACAGGCCTGACTCCCCCAGAGTCCTGCCGACGAGCTCGGCGGCGTTGTGAACGAGCAGCTCGGCCACTCCGTACCCCGTCGAGACCGTCAATCGCTGGCGCACGTCGATCTCAGGGAATGCGACCTGCCCTGCGATGTGATCGATGATCGCGCCGGCGACATCCAGATTCGTCGCCTGCTCGATGCCCTGAAGGCCGGGCGAGGAGTTGACCTCCATCACCAGCGGTCCGTCGTCGCCCTCGAGCATGTCGACGCCGGCGACCCGCAGTCCCATGATCTGCGCAGATCGCACCGCCACCTGCTCGTAGGCCGGGTCGAGTTGCACACGCTCGACGCTGCCGCCTCGGTGCACGTTGGATCGGAACTCGTCGCCGGCGGCGACGCGGCGCATCGCTGCGACGACACGGTCGCCGACGACGAGCGCACGGATGTCGCGGCCCCTGCTCTCGGCGATGAACTTCTGGATGAGGACGTTCTGCTTCGTGGAATGCAGCGTCTCGATGATCGCCTCGGCGACCTTCACCTGCGGGGCGAGGATCACGCCGATGCCCTGCGTTCCCTCCAGAAGCTTGATGACCACTGGTGCGCCGCCGACGCGTTCGATGGCCGGACGCACGTCAGCGCGGTTGCGCACGAAAGCGGTGGCCGGCATCGCGATGTTGTGGCGGGAGAGGATCTGATTCGCGCGAAGCTTGTCCCTGGCGCTGGAGATGCCGTTCGCCGTGTTGGGCGTGTAGACGTCCATCTGCTCGAACTGGCGCACCACGGCGGTGCCGAAGTAGGTGATCGAACTGCCGATACGGGGCAGGATCGCGTCGTAGTCGCTCAGCGGACGGCCGCGGTAATGCAGGTCGGGTTCGTCCGCGGTCAGATCGATCGCGAACTTCAGCGTGTTCAGCACCTTGACGTTGTGGCCGCGCTGAAGAGCGGCCGCGCGGAGGCGCTGCGTCGAATACGCCTGCGGAGCGCGGGAGAGAACTGCGAGCTTCACGTATGTTTCCTGCCAAGATGTATCGAGTGACCAAGACATCTCATTCAAACACTCTTACGGGGTGGCGTGAATGGGTGAGCCTGCCCGACGCCGGCGTCGATTGGATCAAAGCCAAGGTCGACACCGGCGCGCGTACGTCGTCATTGCACGCGTTCGACGTGGAAGAGTTCGAGCGAGAGGGCGAGGCATGGGTGCGATTCAGGGTGAACCCCTGGCAGCACACCAACGCGGACGCCACGATCGTCGAATGTCCCGTCCATGACAGACGGGCGGTGCGCAGTTCCTCAGGACACGCGCAGCACCGGCTGGTCGTGCTGCTGGCGATCCGCATCGTCGACCAGCTGGTCATCTCGGAGGTCACGCTCAGCAATCGTGACGAGATGGGATTTCGGATGCTGATCGGTCGCGAGGCGCTGCGACGCGGCTTCATCGTGGACCCGGCACGCTCGTTCCTCGGCGGTCGTGCGCCGAAAGAGACCCGCCGGCGCAATCGCGGGCGCAGCTGACAGCGCCCGAGCGTCAGGCGCGGATCAGTTCAGGCGCGGATCAGTACCGTGCCGACGGCCTTGTCGTGCAGGCCGCGCTGATCCGGATCCCAGATGACGGCCGGGATCACGAGCACGAGCAGCAGTGTCCGCACGATCGGACGCCACAGCCCCACCCATCCGCCACCGAGCATGACCAGGCGCATACCCAGGATGCGGTGCCCGGGGCTGCCGCCTATCGTCGGGATGAACACGATCTGCACGACGGCGAAGACGACCAGCGTGGCGATCGCGTCGTACTGGAAGAAAGCGATCGAGATGATCACCGCTGCGGCCCAGTCGATGACGAGAGCGCCGATGCGCCTGCCGGCGCGAGCGATGGTGCGCGTACCGCTCACAGGGAGCCCTAGACGTTCGCCGGGGTACGTGTTCTCAGCATCCGTCACACATCCAGTGTATCGGCGGTCTGTAACATGGCGGAAACATAGAGGACATGGCCGGGTAACCCCTCGGACATAGCCTGCTTGCAGCCTTCAAGGCCCCGATCCGCATCATCTGGAGTGATAAATGTTCACCGATTCGTCCGAGGTTCTGAGCTATATCAAGGAGAACGACGTCAAGTTCCTTGACATCCGTTTCACTGATCTGCCCGGTGTCCAGCAGCACTTCAACATCCCTGCGTCGACGGTCGACGAGGCGTTCTTCACAGACGGCCAACTGTTCGACGGCTCGTCGATCCGCGGATTCGCCAGCATCCACGAGTCCGACATGCAGCTCATCCCCGACGTCTCGACCGCATACATGGATCCGTTCCGCGAGGCGAGCACGCTGGTGATGATCTTCGACATCTACAACCCGCGCACCGGCGAGATCTACTCGAAGGACCCGCGTCAGGTCGCAAAGAAGGCCGAGAAGTACCTCGTCTCGACCGGCATCGCCGACACCGCCTTCTTCGCTCCCGAAGCGGAGTTCTACATCTTCGATGACGTCCGCTACTCCGTGACCTCGAACTCGAGCTTCTACAGCGTCGACTCCGAAGAGGGCGCGTGGAACACGGGCCGCGAAGAAGAAGGCGGCAACCTCGGCAACAAGACCCCGTACAAGGGCGGCTACTTCCCCGTCAGCCCGGTCGACAAGACCGCTGACCTGCGCGATGACATGACCCTCAAGCTCATCGAGGCAGGCTTCATCCTCGAGCGATCGCACCACGAGGTCGGCACTGGCGGCCAGCAGGAGATCAACTACCGCTTCGACACCATGGTGCACTCGGCGGATGACATCTTGAAGTTCAAGTACATCATCAAGAACACCGCAGAGCAGTGGGGCAAGTCGGCTACCTTCATGCCGAAGCCGCTCTACGGCGACAACGGCTCAGGCATGCACACGCACCAGTCGCTGTGGAGCGACGGCAAGCCGCTGTTCTACGACGAGGCAGGCTACGGTCAGCTCAGCGACATCGCCCGCTGGTACATCGGCGGCATCCTCGCGCACGCACCGGCGCTGCTGGCCTTCACGAACCCGACGCTGAACAGCTACCACCGCCTGGTCAAGGGCTTCGAAGCACCGGTCAACCTTGTCTACTCGGCCGGAAACCGCTCGGCTGCGATCCGCATCCCGATCACGGGTTCGAACCCCAAGGCCAAGCGCATCGAGTTCCGCGCTCCGGATGCCTCCGGCAACCCGTACCTCGCGTTCGCGGCGCAGCTGATGGCCGGCCTCGACGGCATCAAGAACCGCATCGAGCCGCACGAGCCGGTCGACAAGGACCTCTACGAGCTTCCCCCCGAGGAGGCCAAGAACATCCCGCAGGTGCCGAACTCGCTGCTGGACTCGCTCGACGCGCTCCGCGACGACCACCAGTTCCTGCTCGAAGGCGGGGTCTTCACGCCCGAGCTCATCGAGACCTGGATCTCGTACAAGATCGAGAACGAGATCCTGCCGATGGCGCAGCGCCCGCACCCGTTCGAGTACGAGCTGTACTACGGGGTCTGACACCGCTCAGCACGTCCAGAAGAGCCCATTCCGCACCATCGCGGAATGGGCTCTTCTGATGTTCACGGGCGCGCGTTAAGGTGCAGTATGGGCAGACTCAAGTACGACCACACCGCCGAGGCGATCGGCATCGAAGACGAGACACTGGCACACCTGAAGGTCGTCGTGGCGACGAAGCTGCGTCGCCAGGAGAGCTTCATGATGACGTGGCTGCCCCTCGACGGCAAGCCCAGTGGACGGATGAGCGCGTGGATCCACCCCGCAGTCCCTCTGCTGTTCATCTTCGACAGCGCTGAACTGCCCCCGATCGACCCGAAGCGACTGGAAGAGACGATGCACGCGACCAACGCCACCGGCGAGCTGGTCCTCGACCATCTCGTCCGCGTGGAGGTCGAATGACGGCGTTCAGTGCACCCTGAGTGCGCCCGCCTGTACGCGCACCTCGAATGATGACACGTCACCCAGTTCCTCGCCGTCGACCTCGAAGGCCAGCGGCTGCTCGAGCTCGACGCTGATGCGCTCAGCGGTCAGGTGACGAGTGGATTCGGTGCTGACCGCGGTCTCGTCACGAGTGAGCAGGCGACGGATGCCGTTGTCCCAGACGACTGAGCGCACGGTGTCGAGCCACTGCAGTGCGCCGTCGGCGCTCACCAGCAGCAGGTCGAGCAGACCGTCATCGAGCTTGGCGTCCGGCAGCAGGCGTACCCCGCCCTGCACCATGCCGCAGTTGCCGATCAGCAGGGTGTGACCGCGCACCTCCTGCGCGTCTCCCCCGTCCAGCGCGAGCGTGATCCCGGTCATCTCGGTGCCGGCCATGGCGCGGCCCATCGCCTCGACGTACGCGAGCCAGCCGGCGCGGTCCTTCAGATCGTCGTCCGTCTCCACGAGCATCTGCGCGTCGATGCCGAATCCGACCATCACGGTGAAGGCGCGTTCCTCGCCGTTCATGCTCACCCAGCCGAGGTCGATCGTGCGGGGCTCGCCACGGCTGATCCGGGCCAACGCCGCGGGGATGTCGTCCAACGGCACCTCGAGGTTGCGGGCGAGCAGGTTGCCTGTGCCCTGAGGCACGATGCCGAGTACGACCTCTGTGCCGGCCAGCGCCTCGGCGACCGCACGCACGGTGCCGTCTCCGCCGACCGCGATCACGGTGCCGCATCCGGCGGCGACGGCTTCCTTCGCCATCCCGAGTCCAGGGTCGTCCTCGCTGGTCTCCCACCACTGCACGTCGCTGTCCAGCGCCTCAGCGACTGCCGATCGCAGTACGTCCTCATCGATCTTCGACGGGTTCCAGATGATGCCGATCTTCGTCGCTGTCATGTGCTCAGCCTGAGCCAGCGGAGGTGATTGCGCAACTCAGCCGTAGAAGAGGTTCTCGAACGCTCGTCGAGCGCGTCTGGTGACGCCGAGATAGTCCTCTTCCACGGCCGTGG
Source organism: Microbacterium profundi (assembly GCF_000763375.1). Lineage (NCBI taxonomy): Bacteria > Bacillati > Actinomycetota > Actinomycetes > Micrococcales > Microbacteriaceae > Microbacterium > Microbacterium profundi. The sequence continues at coordinate 223,624 of NZ_JPSY01000003.1, forward strand.
CCGAGCCGTCCGGATAGCCGAGCAGATGGCCGAGTGCATCCAGTTCCCGACGGTCGGCCGGGAGCATGTCGGCGGTGTGCCCGGTGCGCAGCGTGATCGCGGAACGCAGCCGGCTGGCCAGCAGCCACGCCTCACGCAGCTTCTCCGCGTCGTCGGCCGGCACCAGCTCCGCATCCACCGCCGCGTGAAGGGCGTCCAGAGTGGATGTCGTTCGCAGCGCAGGCACGGCGTGAGCGTGCTGCAGCTGCACGAGCTGAACCAGCCACTCGACGTCGCTGAGCGAACCCGGGCCCAGTTTGAGATGTCGATGGGGGTCGGCACCCTGGGGAAGCCGCTCCCCTTCGACGCGGGCCTTGATCCGCTTGATCTCGCGCAGCCCCTGCTGGTCGACCTGTTCCGGATAGCGGATGCTGTCTGCCAGACTCATGAACTTCGTGATCAGCTGCCCGCTGCCGGCGACGCCGCGTGCGCGCAGCAGCGCCTGAGCCTCCCACGACACGGACCAACGCCGGTAGTACTCCGTATACGCGGCGATCGATCGCACCACAGGGCCCTGGCGTCCCTCAGGACGCAGGTCGGCGTCGAGATCGAGTGGCACACGGTGGTCGGTCAGATGCTCGCGGAGGCCGGAGACCAGCTGCGTCGACAATGTCTGCGCGCGCTGCGGATCGATGCCGTTCGCGTCGTACACGTAGAGGATGTCGGCATCCGACCCGAAGCCCAGTTCGGCTCCGCCGAAACGCCCCATGCCGATGACGGCGAAGTCGAGGTCGTCGTCCTCCGCGGGCACCACCTCGCGCCGTACCGCACGCAGTCCTGCCTGAATGGTCGCGTCGGTGATCGCGGTGAGAGAGGTCGCGATCTCTTCGATCGTCAGCACATCGAGCACGGCGCCCATCGCCGTGCGGAGCAGCTCGCGGCGCCGCAGCGCACGGACCGCCTTCAGGGCGGGCGCCACCGACTTGTGCCTCGTCTGGATCGCCCGAGCCTCTTCGTAGAGCTGAGACGCGGCGCGCGGGCGCAGCCGCTCGGGGCTGTCCAACCACGCGACAGACTCCGGGATCCACTCCATGAGCTCGCCGATGTACCGCGATGCCGAAAGCAGCCGCGTGAGGCTCTCGGCTGCGCCTGAGGAATCGCGCAGCATCCGGAGGAACCAGGAGGTGTCTCCCAGCCTCTCGCTGATCCTGCGGAAGGCGAGCAGCGCGTAGTCGGGGTCGCTGCCGTCGGCGAACCAGCGCACCATGATCGGCATGAGATGACGTTGGATCGTGACCTTGCGGCTGATCCCGGAGGTGAGCGCGCCGATATGACGCAGAGCGCCCGCGGCGTCGCGGAAGCCGATGGCGGCGAGACGATCATGAGCCTGCGCTGTCGAGAGCGTGCGCTCCTCTTCCGGCAGCGCGGCGACCGCGCTCAGCAGCGGTCGGTAGAACAGGCGGGTGTGGATGTCGCGCACCTCACGGCGCACACTCTCCCAGAGCGCCCAGATGCCGTCGCCGGTGTCGGCCAGTCCGGTGGCCCTGGAGAGGATGCGCAATCCGTCTGGCGTCCTCGGCATCAGATGCGTGCGGGAAAGCTCGCGCAGCTGCTGCCTGTGCTCCAGCAGCCGGAGCGTCCGGTAGTCGGATGCGAAGGTCGCGGCGTCCTCCCGGCCGATGTAGCCGCCCGCCACGAGAGCGTCCAGGCTCTCCAGGGTTCCTCGCGTACGCAGACTCGGATCGGTGAGACCGTGCACGAGCTGCAGAAGCTGCACGGTGAACTCGATGTCCCGCAACCCGCCGACGCCGAGCTTGATCTGATGCGTGGCGTCTTCAGGACCGATGTGCTCAGTCACGCGCTCACGCATCCGCTGCACACTGTCGACGAAGTTCTCGCGAGCGGCGCTCGACCAGATCTTCGGCTGCACGGCCTCGATGTATGCGTCTCCGAGGCCGGCATCTCCTGCGAGTGGCCGAGCCTTGAGGAGGGCCTGGAACTCCCAGCTCTTCGCCCACCGGTCGTAGTACGCGAGGTGCGAGCCGAGAGAGCGGACCAGCGCGCCCTGCTTGCCCTCCGGCCGGAGGTTCGCGTCGACCTCCCACAGCGGAGGTTCGACCTCGACGCCCTCCAGCCCGCGCATCGTCTCGATCGCGAGCTTCGTGGCGATGTCGATCGAGCGTCCCTCTTCGAGGCGTTCTTCGTCTGCCGTGCCACCGACGAAGATCACATCGACGTCGCTCACATAGTTGAGTTCGCGTGCGCCGGCTTTACCCATCCCGATGATCGACAGGCGGGTGAGAGCGACCTCCTCGCGCGGACGGGTGACGGCGACCCTGGTGCGTGCGACAGCGAGCGACGCCTCCAGTGCCGCGCCGGCGGCATCCGCGAGCGCAGCGGACACCGCAGCGATCCGCAACGCGGGTTCGGGCGCTGACAGATCGACGGCGGCGATCTCCGCCAGCGAGCGGCGGTATGCGATCCGCAGCGCGACAACTGCGGAATCGTCCGCGATATCGGCGAAACCGTCCTTCGCGCCCACTGAGTCGAGCAGGCGTTCCTGCAGCGTTGCCGCGCTCGGCACGAGTGGTCCGACCTCGGTGAGCACGGACAGTTGGTCCGGATGCCGGAGGAAGAAGTCGGCCAGACCACTCGATGCGCCGAAGACGCGCCAGCAGACGCCACGGGCTTCCTCATCGCGCAGCACCCGCTTCAGTGCGTCAGGATCGCGGCGCGCGACCTTGAGCATCCCACCGGCAGCGCCGTCGGGATCGGCAGCGACGACGCCGTCGACAAGTGTCGAGCGTTCGATGCCGGTCAGCGTCGACAACTCGTCGAGCACCTCGGCGGCAGCACTCAGGCCGGTGAAGCCGACCCGTGCCAGTGACGACAGTGAAGAGGTGGAGCCCGATCGAGCCATCGGCTCAGAGAAGCTCGAGGTTGCTCTTCAGCTCGAACGGGGTGACCTGGCCGCGGTAGGCCTCCCACTCCTTGCGCTTGTTGAGCAGCACGTAGTTGAACACCTGCTCGCCGAGCGTTTCGGCGACGAGCTCGGATGACTCCATGTACTCGAGGGCGTGGTCGAGGCTGGCGGGCAGTGAGGAGTAACCGAGCGCGCGGCGCTCAGCGTCGCTCAGCGACCACACGTTGTTCTCGGCCTCGGGCGGCAGCTCGTACTCCTCCTCGATGCCTTTGAGGCCGGCGGCGAGCAGCAGCGCGTACGCGAGATACGGGTTGGCTGCCGAGTCGAGGCCCCGGTACTCGACACGCGAGGACTGGCTCTTGTGCGGCTTGTACATCGGCACGCGGATGAGGGCGGAGCGGTTGGTGTGGCCCCAGGTCACGAAGCTGGGCGCCTCGTCGCCGCCCCACAGCCGCTTGTAGGAGTTCACGAACTGGTTCGTGACGGCGGCGATCTCGTTGGCGTGCTTGAGCAGGCCTGCGATGAAATGCCGCCCCGTCTTGGAGAGCTGGTACTGGGCGCCTTCCTCCCAGAAGGCGTTCTGGTCGCCTTCGAACAGCGACATGTGCGTGTGCATGCCGCTGCCGGGCTGGTCGCTCATCGGCTTCGGCATGAACGTCGCGTACACGCCCTGCTCGATCGCGACCTCCTTGACGACCGTGCGGAACGTCATGATGTTGTCGGCCATCGTGAGTGCGTCCGCGTAGCGCAGGTCGATCTCGTTCTGACCCGGCCCGCCCTCGTGGTGGCTGTACTCGACGGAGATGCCCAGGTCTTCCAGCATCCGCACCGAGCGTCGGCGGAAATCGTGCGCCGTCCCGCCGGGCACGTTGTCGAAGTATCCTGCGGAGTCGACGGGAACAGGGCCCTCGGGCCCGATCACCGATGACTTGAGCAGGTAGAACTCGATCTCGGGGTGAGTGTAGAACGTGAAGCCGGCGTCGGCGGCCTTGGCGAGCGTGCGCTTGAGCACGTGCCGCGGGTCGGCGACGGCGGGCTGGCCGTCAGGGGTGGTGAGATCGCAGAACATGCGGGCGGTCGGGTCGACCTCGCCGCGCCACGGCAGCGTCTGGAAGGTCGTCGGGTCGGGCTGCGCGAGCAGGTCGGACTCGTACGTGCGAGTGAGGCCCTCGATCGCGGAGCCGTCGAATCCGATCCCCTCGGCGAACGCGCCCTCGACCTCGGCGGGAGCGATGGCCACGGACTTCAGCGTGCCGATCACGTCGGTGAACCACAGGCGCACGAACTTCACGCCGCGTTCTTCGATCGTGCGCAGCACGAAGTCTCGCTGCTTGTCCATTCCCATATGCCTAGTGCTTCCCGTCCGCGTCAGTCGCCTTGCGCACGTCGGTCGCCTTGCGCCAGTCCTCGTCGATGGCTTCTTCCACTGCCCATGCTTCGGAGCGCGCACGAATCATCTCAAGCGCGTTGGCTGCGGCCTCTGCGGTGTCGAAGGGACCGATTCGGTCGACCGCGGGGGACTCGTAGCCGTGCTCAACCTGGCCAGTATTGGTGTTGTACCAGTACTTGCGCTCCCCGCTGGACATGTATGAATCTTCACCGTGAGACATGGCAGCTCCCTTCGTAAGCTTCTGTCACGATCCTACTGTCGTCCCGGGCGCTCGCTAGGCTATTGAGCATGGCAAAAGCGATCGGCGTCGACATCGGCGGCACAGGCATCAAAGCAGGCATTGTCAACCTCAAGAAGGGTGCGCTCGATTCGGATCGCGTCCGGGTGGACACACCCAAGGGCGCAGCGCCTGAAGACGTGCTCAAGGCCGTCAACGAGGTGCTCGACACGCTCGAAGTACGGGATTCGGATCTTCCTCTCGGCGTGGCCTTCCCCGCGATCGTGAAGAACGGCAAGACCCTGTCTGCAGCGAACGTCTCCGAGAAGTGGATCGGCTTCGAGGCCGAGAAGTTCTTCGAGGACGGTCTCGGCCGTCACATCACCTTCGTGAACGACGCGGATGCCGCCGGCGTCGCCGAGGTGCGACACGGTGCTGCGCGAGACGTCGACGGCCTCACGATCCTCGCCACGCTCGGCACCGGCATCGGCTCGGCGTTCCTTTACGACGGCGTGCTGCTGCCGAACACGGAGCTCGGGCACCTGCTCTACAACGGCACGACCATCAAGGACGCCTCCATCGAGACGTGGACGGCGTACTCGGCGATGGAGCGCGAGAAGCTGTCCTGGGAGGACTGGTCGGCGCGCCTGCAGGTGTTCTTCTCGCACGTCGAGTTCCTGTTCAGCCCTGATCTGTTCGTCGTCGGCGGAGGCGTGTCCAAGCACCCGGAGAAGTTCATCCCGCTGCTCGAACTGAACACGCCGATCATCCCGGCCATCCACCGCAACTCGTCGGGAATCATCGGCGCCGCCTCGCTCGCAGCCGACTGACACTTCGACAGGCTCAGTGACCGTTCGGTTGCTGAGCCTGTCGAAGCACGAATGGGCCGGCCTGTACGCCGGGTTCTGTTCCGGGGCCTCTCTCGAGGGATCCCTTCGACGGCCATCTCTCTCGGCGACACGTTGCCGTGCCGCTCCAGCGGTCTACCCGAGGACTCGGCGAGCCGCGTCAACATCCTCTGTCTGACCTTGCTCCGGACGAGGTTTACCTGGCGGGTCATGTCACCATGACCCCCGGTGGTCTCTTACACCACCCTTTCACCCTTACCGCTTCGACCCCTTCGACAAGCTCAGGGATCGACGCGGCGGTCTACTCTCTGTGGCACTTTCTCGCGGATTGCTCCGGGTGGGTGTTACCCACCATCCTGCCCTGTGGAGCCCGGACGTTCCTCGGTGCGGTCTCCCGCAACGCGGCCGTCCAGCCGACCCATTCGCACGTTCAGTCTACTTCTCCGCGGTCTGCACGATTCGCAGATCAAGCGGCACATCGATCGGGAATTCGCCGAACAGACGCCGGGTGGCCACGGCCGCCGCCTTGCGCACGGCCTCGGCCGCGGCATCCGCCGACTCGGCCGGCACATGCAGGATCACCTCGTCGTGCAGGAAGAACGCCAGATGCGCATTGCGAGCGAAGGGACCGGATGCCGCGGCCGCCGTCGTCGCTTCGGGAAGGCTGCGCAGCCGATGACGGATCTCCGCCAGCCAGATCAGCGCCCACTCGGCTGCGGTGCCCTGCACCACGAAGTTGCGGGTGAAACGGCCGCGCTCGCGCGCACTCTGCCGCGCGCGCTTCACCTCGACCGGATCGGCGTCGGCGCCGCTGGCCTCGCTCTGCGCCGCCTGCCATGCGGCATCGGGGTGAGGCGAGGAACGGCCGAGGTTCGTCGACACGACACCGCCGTCCTCTCCTGTGCGCGCCGCGTCGTCCACGAGGCGCATCGCCCGCGGATAGACCTTGCGCAGTCGCGGAACCAACCGACCGCTGTCGCCCGTCGTCGCTCCGTACATCGCTCCGAGCACCGCGTACTTCGCCTCTTCGCGCGTCGCCACCGCCCCTGATGCGACGACACCCGCATACAGATCGCGACCGCGCGCCGCCTCTGCCATGGCCTTGTCGCCGGCCATCGCCGCCAGCATGCGCGGCTCGAGCTGGGCGACATCCGCGACGACCAGCATCCAGCCCTCGTCCGCCTGCACCGCAGGGCGGAGGATCCGCGGGATCTGCAGCGCTCCCCCACCCGACGACGCCCAGCGGCCGGTGACGACCCCTCCGGGGATGTACACGGGACGGAATCGGCCGGCGTGCACCCATTCCGACAACCACGCCCAGCCGTTCGCGCTCAGAAGGCGCGAGAGCTTCTTGTACGCCAGCAGAGGCTCGATCACCGGGTGCGTGACCTCGCTCAGCTCCCATTGGCTCGTCGATTCGACGTTCACGCCCACACGGTGCAGGGCTCGGAGGAGTTTCACGTGACTGTCCAGATGGAGCTGAGGGTCACCGAGGTGGAAGCGCACCTTCTCTGCGAGCTCGGCCATGCGGGCGGGCTGTCCGCCGCCCGGCTGCCGCGGACCGAGCACGTCGACGAGGATGCGGTCGTGCGCCTCGCCATCCCACGGCAGTCCGCCCGCTCGCATCTCCTCGGCGATCAGCCCGCCGGCGGATTCTGCCGCGCACAGCAGCGGCAGTCGCCCCGTCTTGTCAGCGGCGATCACGCGGCACTGCTCGCGGTACTGCTCGAGGAGGTCGTCCACGGAATCGCCGGAGGGCCGCGCGAGCAGGTCGAACAGCGCCGGTTCTCCGGCATCGGGTTCGCGAGGAAGCCAGTCCTCCGACGGTGCGAGCGGGCGTGCGACACGATCGGTGTCTCGAAGGATCGCATGGCACAGCAGCAGGTCATGCGACCTCGTCAGGAAGACGCCGGCCGCCAGCATCCGGGGATACAGCTCTCTCGCGCTGCGGATCACCCAACGCGGCGATCTGCTCTGCTCGACCCCGCGCACCCAATCGACGAGGTCAGAACCCGCGAGCTCTGCACGTTCTCGTTCTTCGCCGCCGGGGTCGAGCTCGATGGCGACGTAGTCACCGCCGCCGGCGGACGCCAGCAGAAATCTCGCGTCCGATGCGGACGCCGCCTTCACAGGCCTGATTCGTCGGTGCGCACCAGGATGGCGCCGCACTCAGGGCACGACACGACCGCGTCGGGCGCGGCCTGGCGGACCTCTTTGAGGTGTGTTCCCGACAACATCATGCGGCAGCCCTCGCACGTGCCCCGGAGCAGCAGACCGACACCGATGCCGCGCGAGGCGCGACGATCGTAGTCCGCGACCAGCTCTGCAGGCATGTCTGCGGTGATCGCAGCGCGATCGCGGGTCAGGTGTTCGACCTCGGTCGCGGCAGCCGCCACCGCGGCCTTCGCCTGCGTGGTGAGCTCGGTTCCCTCTGCCGTGGTCACGTCGATGAGCGCCTGTTGCGTGGCGACGGCAGCCTCGGCTTCTTCCACGCGCGACATGACCTCGAGCTCCATGTCCTCGAGGTCGCTGACGCGCTTGGCGAGGCTCGCGAGCTCGTGCTCGAGGGCCTGGGCGTCTTTCGCGTTCGAGGACGCAGCCAACCGCTCCGTGTCGCGAGTGCGGCGCTGCTCGACGAGCTTCACGTCGGATTCCAACCGGGCGAGCTCCGTGCGAGCGTCGTCACGTGCACCCGTCAGGATCGTCAGCTCTCGAAGCTGCTCCTGGCGCTCCTTCGCGAGCTCGTTGATGCGGGGGCCCTGCGCCGGCGTCGTGCGCGCGCGCTCGGCCTGCTGGATGCGGCGATCCAGGTCGGCGACGTCGAGAAGGAGGCGCTGATGCTCGGGGGTGGCGTTCACATCTCCAACTTACCCGCGCCCGTGGACATCCGACGATCGCGTCATTCGACGGGCGCGCCGTCGACGTACGACCACATCCTGTCCTCACGCACGAAGCGGCTGCGCTCTTTCATCGACGCCTGTACTCCGCCCTCGCGGTAGAACGCCTCGAACGACACGATCCCGCTCGTGTCGAACGGACCGCCGGCCTCGGTCTCCAGGATGTCGAGCCGCGTCCAGCGGATGTCGGTGTCGAGTTCGAGATCTCTCGGCCTGGTCGACGGATGCCATGAGCGCAGCAGGTACGGCGCATCGCCGACCGCGAACGCCGTGAATCGCGACCGCATGAGGCGCTCTGCAGTCGGCGCGGTCGCTTCTGCGGCAAGCAGCGGAGCGCAGCACGTCTCGAATGTGTCGCCGGACAGGCAGGGACATCGCATGAGTCCATTGTGCCGCGTACGCTGATTCCAGACCTCGAAGGAGACCTCGATGACCGCTCTGCCCACGCGCACAGCCCAAAACGGCTTCACCCTTCCCGCCATCGGGCTGGGAACGTACCGCCTCAACGGCGCCGAGGGTGCGGCCGCGATCGCCGCAGGAATCGACGCCGGCTATCGCCTGGTCGATTCCGCGTTCAACTACGAGAACGAAGGCACGGTGGGCCGTGGCGTGGCGGATGCTGCGACGGACCGCGCAGAGGTCATCGTCACCACGAAGCTGCCCGGCCGGCACCACCGGGCGGAGAAGGCACGAACGAGCATCGAGGAGAGCCGATTCCGACTCGGGCTCGATGCCACCGATCTGCACCTCATCCACTGGCCGAACCCCAGTCAGGACGAGTATGTGCAGGCGTGGGCCGAGCTCGTGGATGCGCAGCGGCGCGGCGTGGTGCGACAGATCGGCGTGTCGAACTTCCTGCCGGAGCACCTCGAGCGGCTCGAGCACGAGACGGGCGTGCGCCCGGTCGTGAACCAGATCGAATTGCATCCGTACTTCCCGCAGGAGGAGCAGCTCGCCTATCACCTGGAGCACGGCATCATCACCGAGGCCTGGAGTCCCCTCGGCCGCGCGAAGGCACTGCTGGAGGAGCCGGTGATCGTCGAGGTCGCAGCGGCCCACGACATCTCGCCCGCGCAGGCCGTGCTCGCCTGGCATGTCGCGCGTGAGAGCGTGGCGATCCCGAAGGCGTCGTCGCTGGAGCACCAGCGCGCGAACTTCGCCGCAGCATCCGTCGTCCTGGAAGACGCCGAGGTCGCCGCGATCACTGCTCTGGGTCGGCCGGACGGCCGCCTCTTCGACGCCGACCCGAGGACGCACGAGGAGTCCTGAGCGCCGGCCACCCGGCGATCAGAGGATGGTCGTCAGCACGCCGCCATCTGCCCGCAGCGCCGCACCGTTCGTCGCGGACGAGAGCGGGCTCGCGAGGTAGAGCGCGAGGTTGGCGATCTCTTCGGGTTCGATGAACCGTTCGAGCAGCGACGTCCTGTTCTCGCCGATGATCGCCCTCTTCAGTCCGTCGGCCGGAATGCCCTGTGCCTGCGAGAGCACGGCCACGGTGTCGGCCACACCGTCGGAGTAGGTCGGTCCGCCCAGGATCGTGTTCACCGTCACCTCGGTGCCGTGGGTGAGTTTCGCGAGACCGTTGCTCAGCGCAAGCATCGCGGCCTTCGTGACGCCGTAGTGCACCATGTCTGCGGGGATGTTCACGCCGGACTCGCTGCCGATGAAGACGATGCGGCCCCAGCCCCTCTCGAGCATGCTCGGCAAGGCGTGACGCGAGAGGCGCACACCACTCATGACGTTGAGGGTGAAATAACGCTGCCAGTCATCGTCACTGATGTCGTTGAAGGAGGCGAGCTCGAAGAGTCCGACGTTGTTGACCAGGATGTCGACGGCACCGAGCTCTTGGACCAACTGTGCCGTCTGCTGCTCGTCGCCGAGGTCCGCGACGATTCCCGTGACAGCCGCGTCAGCATCCGGTGCCTTCAATCGACGGACCGCGTCGTCGACCTTCTCCCCGCTGCGGCCGTTGACCACGACCGACACGCCTTCGTCGAGCAATGCTCTCGCGATCGCGAAGCCGATCCCCTGCGTCGACCCGCTCACGAATGCTCTTCTGCCGCCCAGATTCAACTCCATGACACTCCTTTTACTTTCTCAGTCAAGTCATGTTGCATCATTTGACTTGACTGCGCAAGTCATTCGAGTAGTCTGCTGGCATGTCCGATCCTTCTGGCCGCGCAGTTCTCGACGGCGATGAACTGGAGACCTGGTCGTCTCTGGCCACTCTCCTGGAATGGCTGCCCACCGCACTCGATGCACAACTGCTCGGCGATTCGGAGGTGACGCACTTCGAGTACGGCATCCTGTACGCCCTCGCCGACGCTCCGGAGGCGACCCTTCGCATGAGTGTGCTCGCCGGCTTCGCCAACAGCTCACTGTCACGGCTTTCGCGGGCGGCCGCGCGTCTGGAGAAACGCGGCTGGATGCGCCGGAGTCCCGACCCGGCCGACGGTCGTTTCACGCTCGCGATCCTCACGGATGCCGGGCTCGCCAAGGTCGAGCAGGCGGGGCCAGGCCATGTGAAAACGGTGCGCCGACTGGTCGTCGACCCGCTGAGCCCTGCGCAGCTGAAGCAGTTGAAGCAGATCAGTCGTCGGATCCTCGGCGCGATCCGAGAAGACGAGGGCTGGCGGCCCGGCGTGGTTCGCTGACGAGACGGAATACCCGCAGACCGCTCTGCCTTGCATCCGACATGAGAGCAATCGTGTACACGGACAAGGGCGGCTCCGAGACGCTCACGATGATCGAGCGCGACGCGGGGCAGCCGGGTCCCGGAGAGGTGCGCGTCCGCATCCACGCGTCGGGAGTGAATCCGACCGACTGGAAGGCGCGCGCCTCTGAGGGAACACCAATGCCGTTCGATCAGATCGTGCCGAATCAGGACGGCGCCGGCGTTGTGGATGCCGTTGGCGATGATGTCGCGGACCTGCAGGTGGGCGATCGCGTGTGGCTGTACCTTGCGGCACATGAGCGTCCGACCGGAACCGCACAGGACGTCACCATCGTTCCTGCCATCCGTGCCGTGCGCCTCCCGGACGGCATCGGCTTCGACACCGCCGCGAGCCTCGGCGTGCCGGCCATGACGGCGCATCGCGCGCTGACCGTGCACGAATTCGGCCCGTCGCGCCTCGCCCCCGGCGCTCTGTCCGGCAGGACAGTGCTCGTGCAGGGCGGAGCAGGAGCGGTGGGGCATGCGGCGATCCAACTCGCTGTCTGGGCCGGAGCGACGGTTCTCACGACCGTGAGCGGCGACGAGAAGGAGGCCCTCGCTCGTGCCGCCGGCGCGCAGCACGTGTTCCGCTATCCCGACGATCGGCTGGCCGAACGGATCCTGGAGGTCGCTCCTTCGGGCGTCGACCACATCGTCGAGGTCTCCCCCGCGATGAACGCGGCACTGGACGTGGCCGTGGTCGCGAATCATGGTTCGATCGCGTTCTACGCGAACGACAAGGGCGACACGATCACCATCCCGATCATCGCCACCTTCGCGAAGAACGTGCGGTGGCAGGGGCTGCTGCTCTACACGGTCGGTGAGGATGCTCTCGCCGCGGCGGTCGCAGACATCACAGCCGCACTGGAGGACGACGCGCTTCCTGTCGGAGAGGAGGCCGGGCTTCCCCTCACCTGGTTTCCGCTAGAGGAGACGGCCGCCGCTCACGACGCGGTTCAGCACGGGGCGATCGGGAAAGTGCTCATCCGCGTTGCGGAGAGTGACCATGAAGTGGGCCCTGCCGGGATCGAACCGACGACATCCACGGTGTAAACGTGGCGCTCTACCAGCTGAGCTAAAGGCCCTGGTGTCTTCAGTCTATCCATGTCGCGGATGCGCGACGCAGTCTGTGAAGAGGGCTAGGCTGAATGCGGCGCGCGTTGTGCCGAGCCGACAAGGCTCCCCGCGTCGCTTCCCGTTTCCTTGGCAAGACCTGCCAGCTTGACGAAAGGCTCCTTGTGACCGTTCACGACCAGGATCCGTACTCCCAGGGCCCCCTCGACAGCGATCCGGAGGAGACCGGCGAGTGGCAGCAGTCACTTGACGGGCTGGTCGATTCCAAGGGTCACGGCCGCGGCCGCGAGATCATGCTCAGCATGCTCAAGCGCTCGAAGGAGCTGCACCTCAACGTGCCGATGGTTCCGACGACGGACTACATCAACACCATCGCCTCCGAGAACGAGCCGGACTTCCCCGGCGACGAGGAACTCGAGCGCCGCTACCGCCACTGGATCCGCTGGAACGCGGCGATCACCGTGCACCGCGCGCAGCGTCCTGGCATCGGCGTCGGCGGTCACATCTCGACCTACGCGTCGGCGGCCTCGCTCTACGAGGTCGGCCACAACCACTTCTTCCGCGGACAGGACGACTCGTCCGGCGGCGACCAGATCTTCTACCAGGGTCACGCCTCCCCCGGCATGTACGCCCGTGCCTACCTCGAAGGACGCCTGAACGAGTCACAGCTCGACGCGTTCCGCCAGGAGAAGTCCGGCGCACCGAACGGCATCCCCTCTTACCCGCACCCGCGCATGATGCGCGACTTCTGGCAGTTCCCGACCGTCTCGATGGGCCTCGGCCCGATCAACGCGGTCTACCAGGCGATGGCGAACAAGTACCTCGAGAACCGCGGCATCAAGAGCGTCGCCGACTCCCACGTGTGGGCCTTCCTCGGCGACGGCGAGATGGACGAGGTCGAGTCTCGCGGTCAGCTGCAGGTCGCAGCCAACGAGGGCCTCGACAACCTCACCTTCGTGATCAACTGCAACCTGCAGCGCCTGGACGGACCGGTGCGCGGCAACGGCAAGATCATCCAGGAGCTGGAGTCGTACTTCCGCGGCGCCGGCTGGAACGTCATCAAGGTCGTCTGGGGCCGCGAGTGGGACGACCTGCTCGCCCGCGACACCGAGGGCGCACTGCTCAACCTCATGAACGTCACCCCCGACGGTGACTACCAGACCTACAAGGCCGAGAGCGGCGCCTTCGTGCGCGAGAACTTCTTCGGTCGCGATGAGCGCACCGCCGCTCTGGTCAAGGACTACACCGACGACCAGATCTGGAAGCTGCGCCGTGGTGGCCACGACTACCGCAAGGTGTACGCCGCGTACAAGGCCGCCATGGAGCACAAGGGCCAGCCGACCGTCATCCTCGCGAAGACGGTCAAGGGCTACGGCCTCGGCCCGCACTTCGAGGGGCGCAACGCGACGCACCAGATGAAGAAGATGACGCTGGAAGACCTCAAGCTCTTCCGCGACACGATGCAGATCCCGATCACGGATGCGCAGCTCGAGGAGAACCCCTACCAGCCCCCGTACTTCCACCCCGGCGCGCAGGACGAGACGATCCAGTACATGCTGGACCGCCGTCACGCACTCGGTGGATTCCTGCCCGAGCGGCGCACCACCCACGTGGGGCTCACGCTGCCAGAGGACAAGGACTACGCGTTCCCCAAGAAGGGCTCTGGCAACCAGGAGGTCGCCACGACGATGGCGTTCGTCCGCATGCTCAAGGACCTCATGAAGGTCAAGGGCTTCGGAGAGCGGGTCGTCCCGATCATCCCGGACGAGGCGCGCACGTTCGGTATGGACGCGTACTTCCCGACCGCGAAGATCTACAACCCGAACGGCCAGAACTACACCGCTGTCGACCGCGAACTGCTCCTCGCCTACAAGGAGAGCCCGCAGGGTCAGATCATGCACGTCGGCATCAACGAGGCGGGCGCCACCGCGGCGTTCACCGCGACCGGCACCGCATACTCGACGCACGGCGAGCCGCTGATCCCGATCTACATCTTCTACTCGATGTTCGGCTACCAGCGCACTGGCGATGCCTTCTGGGCGGCCGCCGACCAGATGGCCCGCGGTTTCGTGATCGGCGCGACCGCCGGCCGTACGACGCTGACCGGAGAGGGCACGCAGCACGCTGACGGCCACTCCCCGCTGCTCGCGTCGACAAACCCGGCCACGGTGACGTACGACCCGGCCTACGGTTACGAGGTCGCCCACATCGTGCAGGCCGGCATCGAGCGCATGTACGGCGGAACGCACCCCGACCCGGACGTCATGTACTACCTCACGGTCTACAACGAGCCGTTCAAGCAGCCCGCTGAGCCGGAGGACGTCGACGTCGAGGGCATCCTCAAGGGTCTGCACCGCGTCTCCGAGGGCCAGGGCGACGGACCGCGCGTCCAGCTGCTCGCCTCCGGCGTCGGTGTGCCGTGGGCTCTCGAGGCTCAGGAACTGCTCGCGAAGGACTGGGGCGTCACCGCCGATGTGTGGTCCGTCACCAGCTGGACCGAGCTGCGCCGCGACGGCCTCGCCGCCGACGAGCACAATTTCCTGCACCCTGAGGAAGAGCCGCAGGTCGCATACGTCACGCAGAAGCTGCAGGGAGCCGAAGGTCCGTTCGTCGCGACCAGCGACTTCATGCACGCGGTGCAGGACCAGATCCGTCAGTGGGTTCCCGGCGAGTACTACACGCTCGGCGCCGACGGCTTCGGTTTCGCGGACACCCGTGCGGCGGCCCGTCGTTTCTTCAAGATCGACGGTCCCTCCATGGTGGTCCGCGCGCTTCAGGGCCTCGCAGACAAGGGCCAGGTCGAGCGCTCCGTGATCGCACAGGCGATCTCGAAGTACGACCTGCACAACGTCAACGCCGGCACGAGCGGAAACGCCGGCGGCGAGAGCTGAGCCCGGTGTGACCGGATCGCCTGTGGCATCGATGGACAAGACGACGACGCTCGCCTGGCTGCGCCGGATCTCCGGCGATCTCGCCACGGCGACCATCCAGCGTCTCGATGACACGCTGCCCTGGTACGCCGACATGCCACCGGCCCGCCGCTCTGCGGTCGGGCTGGTGGCCCAGGCGGGCATCACGTCGTTCATCCAGTGGTTCGACGATCCGACCTCCACGCCGTGGATCGCGGCGGACATCTTCGCCGCAGCCCCGCGCGAGCTCTTGCGCAGCGTCAGCCTGACCCAGACGTTGCAGCTCATCAGGGTGACCGTGGAAGTCACAGAGGAGCGGGTCGCCGGCAAGGGCGAAGCGCTCCGCGAAGCCATCCTGCTCTACTCGCGTGAGGTCGCCTTCGCCGCCGCAGACGTGTACGCCCGCGCCGCAGAGGCGCGCGGGCTGTGGGATGCGCGGCTCGAAGCTCTGGTGGTCGACTCCATCCTCACCGGTGAGGCCGACGAGGAGCTGCCCAGCCGCATCGCGGCACTCGGGTGGCACGGTCATGGCGAGGTGTGCGTGCTGGTCGGTACGACTCCCCCGCAGTTCGACGTCGATCACGTGCGCCGCACTGCGCGCAAGCTCGCGGTCGACGTGCTCATCGGCGTTCAGGGCTCGCGGCTCGTCCTGGTGCTCGGCCGTGCGCGCGTTCCCGGTCGCGAAGACGTCGCGGATGAACTCGCGTTCGAAGACATCGCGGCGCGTCTCGAGCCGTCGTTCGGCCCCGGCTACGTCGTGCTCGGCCCGCCCGTCGCGGCTCTCGTGGACGCAGGGCAGAGCGCACGCGCCGCCCTCGCCGGATTCGCCGTCGCCCGTGCATGGCGCACGGCTCCGCGTCCCGTCGAGGCCGACGACCTGCTGCCCGAACGCGCACTCGCCGGCGACCCGCTGGCGAAGCAGACCCTCATCGAGCGCATCTACCGTCCGCTGCAGGCGCATTCGACAGACCTGGTCACGACGCTCTGGAGCTATCTCGACAACGGTCGCTCCCTCGAAGCGACGGCGCGAGAACTGTTCGTGCACCCGAACACGGTCCGCTACCGCCTCAAGCGCGTGAGTGAGGTCATCGGCTGGGATGCCACGGGTCCGCGAGAGGCGCTGATCCTGCAGACGGCGCTGATCATCGGCTCGATCGGCGCCACGGATCCGGTGCGTCGCCGTCCGACCAACCGCCGCGCACGCTGACAAGCCGGCGAACGCTGTGCGCCACACACAAGGGAATCTCGGAATCTTGTGATGGTTCATCCACCGTTCTGGCTCGAACGTTGGCAGACTGAGTAGGTGATTGTCGCCTGCTGCCCTGGACAGGGCTCACAGACCCCCGGCTTCCTCTCCGCCTGGCTCGAACTGGACGGCGTCGCCGACAGCCTCGCAGCCTATTCCGAGGCGGCCGAAGTCGATCTCGTCCTGCACGGCACGCAGTCCGATGCCGACACGATCCGCGACACGCGCATTGCGCAGCCGCTCATCGTCGCGGCGTCACTGATCGCCGCCGCAGCACTCGCCGAGCGCGCCGGACGCGCCCCGGACGGCACTGCGGGCCATTCGGTCGGTGAGCTCGCCGCGCTCGTCGGCGCCGGTGTCGTCTCCGCAGAGCAGGCGATGAGTCTCGTCGGCGTCCGCGGACGAGCGATGGCGGATGCCGCGGCACAGACCCCGACCGGAATGAGTGCGGTGATCGGCGGCGACGAGCACGCAGTGCTCGCGCGTCTCGCCGAGCTCGAACTCTCACCGGCCAACTACAACGGCGGCGGCCAGATCGTCGTCGCCGGTGCTCTTCCCGCCTTGGCCGCACTTGCCGAGGAGCCGGTCAAGGGAACCCGGGTGATCCCGCTGCAGGTCGCCGGCGCGTTCCACACCGCATACATGGCGCCGGCCGTCGAGACGCTGCGCGCGGCGATCGGCGCGGTCGTTCCCGGCGACCCGCAGATCACGCTCTGGACCAACAAGGACGGTTCGGTCGTCACGTCCGGCGCCGCGGCCCTCGATCTGATCGTCAACCAGGTCTCCTCGCCGGTGCGCTGGGACCTCTGCATGAGCTCCTTCGCCGACAACGGCGTCACCGGGCTCATCGAACTCGCCCCGGCAGGAGCCCTCGCCGGCCTCGCCAAACGGGGCCTGCGCGGCACGCCGGTCGTAGCCGTCAAGACACCAGAAGACCTCGACGCAGCGGCTGAGCTGCTGAACGGAGCAGCCGCATGACCGCCACGCTGAAGCAGGCCACCGGCCCGCAGTTCACCCGCATCCTGTCGTTCGGCGCTGCGCGCGGCGAGAACGCGGTCCCGAACGACGACCTCATCGGGCCGATCGATTCCAGTGACGAGTGGATCCGCCAGCGCACCGGCATCATCACCCGTGCGCGCGCGGTCAAGGAGACCGACGCGATCGATCTCGCCACCATCGCGGCCGCCGAGGCCATCGAGAAGGCCGGTGTCGCAGCATCCGAAGTCGACCTCGTGATCGTGGCGACCATCAGCAATCCGAAGCAGTCGCCCTCGGTGTCGGCGATCGTCGCCGACCGCGTCGGCTCGAACCCGGCCGCGGCATACGACGTCAACGCCGCATGCGCCGGCTACGCCTACGCCATCGCGCAGGCCGACGCGCTGATCCGCGCCGGCGCCGCGCGCTACGCCCTCGTGATCGGCACGGAGAAGCTCTCCGACGTCGTCGACCCCGCCGACCGCAGCATCTCGTTCCTGCTCGGCGACGGTGCAGGCGCCGCCCTGATCGGGCCGAGCGAGACGCCTGGCATCGCGCCGGCCGTCTGGGGGTCGGACGGCTCGAAGGCGGATGCCGTCGGCATGAACGGCACCCTCACCCAGTTCCGCGACGGCGAGGTGCCGTGGCCGACGCTCCGTCAGGAGGGCCCCACGGTGTTCCGCTGGGCGGTCTGGGAGATGGCGAAGGTCGCACGTGAGGCACTCGACGTCGCCGGCATCGAAGCGGCAGACCTCGCCGCATTCATTCCGCACCAGGCCAACATGCGCATCATCGACGAGTTCGCGAAGCAGCTGAAGCTGCCGGAGACCACGGTGATCGCGCGCGACATCGAGACCACCGGCAACACCTCGGCGGCCTCCATCCCGCTCGCTAGCCACCGGCTGATGGCCGAGCATCCTGAACTCTCCGGCGGACTCGCACTGCAGATCGGCTTCGGCGCCGGTCTGGTATTCGCAGCTCAAGTCGTCGTCCTCCCCTGAACACGTCCGCCGACCTCCTAAACTGTTCATCGGTTCCGAATACAACCCGCAAGAAAGAGGAAAACCACATGGCTTTCACCAACGATGAGGTCCTCGCCGGCCTCTCCGAGCTCATCACCGACGAGACCGGCATCGACGGCTCCGCGGTCGCGCTCGAGAAGTCCTTCACCGATGACCTCGACATCGACTCGATCTCGATGATGACGATCGTCGTCAACGCAGAAGAGAAGTTCGGCGTCACCATCCCCGACGACGAGGTCAAGAACCTCAAGACCGTCGGTGACGCCGTGAACTTCATCGTCGCCGGCCAGGCGTAAGACCTGACGGATGCCACCCTCGCGAACCGCGAGGGTGGCATCCTCTGCCTTCCCTCTCCAGAGACTGCTCTCGTCCCCTTCGACAGGAACCACACCCAATGACCAAGCGCATCGTCGTCACCGGTATCGGCGCCACTTCCGCAATCGGCGGCACGGCTCCGGAGAACTGGACCAACCTGCTGGCCGGTATGTCCGGGGGCCGCACCCTCGAACATGAGTGGGTCGAAGAGCTTCAGCTCCCCGTGACATTCGCCGCTGAGGCGATCGTGCGCCCTGAAGAGGTCCTCGCGCGTCCGGTCGCCAAGCGCCTCGACCCGTCCTCCCAGTTCGCGTTGATCGCGGCCATGGAGGCGTGGGAGGACGCCGGCTCGCCCGATGTCGATCCCGAGCGTCTCGGCGTGGACTTCGCGACCGGCATCGGTGGCGTGTGGACCCTGCTCGACGCATGGGACACGCTGCGTGAGAAGGGCCCTCGCCGCGTCATGCCGATGACGGTGCCCATGCTCATGCCGAACTCGGCCGCGGGCAATCTGTCCCTCCACTTCACGGCGCGCGCCTTCGCCCGCACGGTCGCGTCCGCCTGCGCATCCAGCACTGAGTCGCTGGTCAACGCCTACGAGCACCTGCAGTCAGGGCTCGCGGATGTCGTCATCGCCGGCGGCACCGAGTCGGCCATCCACCCGATCACGATCGCGTCGTTCGCATCGATGCAGGCCCTATCGCGTCGCAATGACGACCCCGCCACCGCCTCCCGCCCCTACTCGGAGGACCGCGACGGCTTCGTGATGGGTGAAGGCGCAGCGGTGCTCATCCTCGAGACCGAAGAGCACGCCAAGGCGCGCGGCGCCAAGATCTACGCCGAACTCGTCGGCGGCGGCGTCACGGCCGATGCGTTCCACATCACCGCCAACGCTCCGGAGGGCGCAGCGCGTGCCGTCACGCTCGCGCTCGAAGCCGCTGGCCGCACACCGGATGAGATCACCCACATCAACGCGCACGCGACATCGACGCCGGTCGGCGACCCGAATGAGTACGCCGCGCTGAAGAGCGTCATCGGCGACCGCGTGCACGACATCCCGGTGTCGGCGACCAAGGCATCCACCGGTCACCTCCTCGGCGGCACCGGCGCACTCGAGGCGATCTTCACGATCCTCGCGATCCAGAACCGCGTCGCACCCCCGACCATCAACCTCACGACCCAGGATCCGGATATCCCGCTGCTCGTCTCCGGCGATGCACAGCCTCTGGGTGAAGGCCCGCAGCTCGCGATCAGCAATTCGTTCGGCTTCGGCGGGCACAACGCCGTCGCCGCATTCGCGTCCTACGAGGACTGAGCACGTTCAGGTCCGCATGACGAAGGCCTCGTCTCCGATCATCTCGGAGCGAGGCCTTCGTCGTGCGGGGGCGGGATTCGCGTTCTCGGAGTCCGGGATGGTTCACCGGCATCCGATACTGACGCCTCCTGCGCCCCGGGTCTGAAGGAGGTCGGAGGCTAGCCGACCTTGTGAAGCCACACGACCGTGGAATCGTCGCTGGCGTGGCGGAATGGCTCGAGCTCTTCATCCCAGGCCGAGCCGAGAGCGACATCGAGCTCACGCTGCAACTCGAGCGCGCTTCCGGCCGCGATCTCCATGGCGTAGCGGATGCGGTCCTCGCCGATGACGATGTTGCCGGCCGCGTCGGCCTGCGCATAGTGGATGCCGAGATCAGGGGTGTGCAGCCAACGACCGCCGTCGCTGCGCGGCGTCGGATCCTCGGTCACCTCGAAGCGCAGGTGCTCCCAGCCGCGGATCGCGGTCGCGAGTGCAGCGCCGGTGCCGACGGGGCCGTCCCAGTAGAACTCGGCACGACGAGATCCCTCGAGTACAGGCTGTTCGGCCCACTCGAAGTTCACCGCACGACCGATAGCGCGTCCGACCGCCCATTCCAGGTGCGGGCAAAGCGCGCGAGGCGCAGAGTGGATGTACACCACTCCGCGTGCGTAAGCCGTCGCCATGATCTCTCCGTTTCTTCAGGTGCGTCTTCCCCAACGACCTGAGCCAACGAAGTGTGGCGAGAATATGCGGTTATACGCCGATTATCGCCCAGACGGACAGAAATCACAAGCGTGTGATTATGGAGAAAGCCCCGGCCTTCGGGCCGGGGCTTTCTCAGGACGGTGATCAGGCGGACTACGCCTCGCTCATCGCCTGCTTGACCTGCTGGCCCTTGGCGGCGTAGTAGGCGGCGCGTGCAGCATCCTTGCGCGCCTGCTCCGCGTAGCCGGCCTCGAGAACGTCCTGCGGGACCTCGAAGTTCTCGACCTGGTCGGTACCGTTGTACTTGTCGATGTAGGCGTCGAGCTCGGGACCCGACGTCCACGACGTGATGAGGTTGTAGCGGGGCTCGGATCCGACGTGGGTCGCGGCGTGCCACAGTCGCTGCGTGTCGATGATGAGCTGAGCCCCGGCGGGAAGCGCGATCCGAACCTCGCCCGCCGGGTCGGTGCGGTTCTCACGCAGGACGAAGAAGCTGTCCTTGTCATCGCTGAGGTTGAAGAATCCGCGGACGACCCATCCGGTGCCGTCGGGGTTCAACCGGTTGTTGTCGTCCTGGTGAAGGTTGTAGAGGCATTCGCCGTACGGCGTGGGCTGCAGCTCGATCACGCGGCAGCGGCCGACATTGGCACCCGGCTCCTGCGCGCGACGCGTGAGGTTCGGGGCCTTAGCGACCTGGGAGTCGATCCACACGCCGTCCTTGTCGGTGCGCGGCGGCTTGTGGTTCCAGAAGCCGTTGCACTCGATGTCGCCGAAGGCACTGGCCAGCGGAGCGAAACGGGTGTCACCCGACGACTTCCAGTCGTTGTACTCGATGTCCAGCCACTCTTTGGGATCGAGGTCCTGGTTGTAGCTGTCGAGGACGACGAAGCCCTTTTCCTCGAGGGCTGCGGATTTGATGTATCCCATGATCTAGGTCATGTCCTTTCATCGGGGGCCAGCACGTTTTAACAGGCCCTGATAAGGCAAGCCTAACAGCGTGTTCTGCGGCACCAGCGTGGCCCACCGCCGGCGATTCGCCGGCGACTAGACTCTTTCACGGCGGGTAGCGGGATCGCACCGCCGTGAGGAGCAAGAGCGAAGAACATGGCAACCGCCACGAATGTCGAAGCGACCGCCGTCAACACGATCGAGTGGCTCTCTGCTCCGGACACGACCATCGTCGTCCCGGTCTACCAGCGCCAGTACCGCTGGGACATCGGCGGATGCGAGCGCCTGCTCTCCGACATCCGCGCCGTCGCCAAGGAAGGCGACACGCACCGCCATTTCATCGGCTCCATCCTCTCCGCACAGGACGCCTCGGAGATCGACCTGATCCTCATCGACGGACAGCAGCGCATCACGACGCTCATGCTGCTCGTCGCCGCTCTGCATCACGCGGTCCGTGATTCCGACCCCGCCATGGCCGCGGACCTCGAACGGGTACTGGTGCGAGCGGATGACCCGTCGCGCACCAAGCTGCGCCCGCACCATGCGTGGGCCGAGCTCTACGAGTCGGTCGTTCTCGATCAGCGTGACGATGCCGACCGCGAATCGCGCTTCGACGACAATTACGCCTTCTTCCGCAGCCAGGTGCATGCTGACGAGGCTCCGACGATCTGGCGCGGACTGCAGAGGATCGAGCATGTGTCGATCACACTCGGACCTGCGGCGAACGCGCAGCAGATCTTCGAGAGCCTGAACTCCACCGGCGAGCCGCTGCGCGATCACGAGCTCATCCACAACTACATCCTGATGGGCCTCACCCACGCTGAGCAGCTCGACGTCGAGGAGCGCTACTGGCTTCCGATCGAGCGTCACACGGGCGAGACGATCGGGGCATTCTGGCGCCACTACCTCGTGATGACCACAGGCCGGGAGGTCGCCGCGAACGGCGAGCACGGCGTGTACAGCGCGTTCCGGCATTCCTTCCCGCGCGTGGATGTGGCGCATCTGCAGGCGGATGCCGACATCTGGCGCCACTACGCCGAGATCTACGCCGTCCTGCTCGATCCTTCTTCCGAGAAGGATGCCGAGATCCGGACGCAGCTCCGGTACATCAACACGTTCGGACGCGCGGCCTATCCCCTGGCCATGAGCGCGTACAGCGACCACGTGCGCGGCCTCATCCCGCGCGCAGAGCTGATCGAGACGCTCGAGTGGATTCAGGCCCTCTATCTGAGACGCGCGCTGGTCGGGCTGCCGGCTGAGCGAATGATCGCACGGCTCTGCCGGGCACGCGCCGAAGGACGCGAAGCACTGATGCGGGCGTTCGCGCGCATCACCCCGTCGGACGAGCGTGTCAGCGCGGTGCTGAAGTATGCAGAACTCCCCCACGCGGCGTACGTGCTCGGCCGCCTCGAGCAGGTGGAGGACACTTCGGATCACGACGTCGAGCACATCGTTCCGCTCGTGCCCAGCGATTCCTGGTCAGGCGACGGCACCCGGCCCTGGATCGATTACTCGGAGGACGAGCGCAACAGCCACAGGGCGCTCGCACCGACGCTCGGCAACCTCACGCTGCTCGAGCAGTCCCTCACAGAGCGCGTCTTCGGCGCCTCCTACGACGACAAGCGGCGGGATGCGTATGCACGCAGCGCGGTCGAGGAGACGCGCGCCCTCGTGGACACCGATTCCTGGGGCACAGCGACCATATCGGCGCGCACGGTGCGGCTCACCGAACGGCTGGTGCGCATCTGGGCTCGACCGGCCCTCCCTGAGATCGACGACGACGCCCTCACCCCTGTGCTCGACGCCGTGCGTCGGCGCGGCTGGCCCGCAGGCTGGGACCGGGAGTTCGATTACGTCGAGTACCGCGGCGAGCACTGGGAGGTGAAGGACGTGCGTGCGCTCTTCAACCGGGTCTTCCGCCGCGCATGGACCGACGCCCGCCCGTCTGCACTCGCGTACAGCAGGAGCCACGGCGGTCCCATCTACGACGAGATGGCGTGGAAGGGACAGTGGGATGCTCTGGACGACGAGAACTTCCTCTACATGGGCTGGGATTCGAACTACATGATGAGCGCGCTGCAGGGCGTGCTGGAGGAATCGGGTATCGCCGCCGAGGTGTTCGTGAAATACTCCTACATCGGGAACGTGATGTGATGCGACAGAAGACTCATACCGATGCGCCGGCCACGCCGAAGGCCGCCGATCCGGTCGACCAGGCATTCGAGGACATCTCGCTCGGATGGGACGCGGATGTGCCGCTGGAGTGCGAATGCGACCATGGCGACGAAGAGGCGTACGCAGCGTGCGGACGCCGCGCCAAGTGGCGAGTGACGATCGACTGCACGTGCGGCGAGAACCATCCGCGCACGGTGGAGCTGCTGTGCACGAAGTGCCTGCGCACGGCCCGCAAGGATCTGGGCAACGAGGCCATCACCGCGCGTCCGCTGTGACGGCGGATGAGAGTAGGGCGGGTGGGACTTGAACCCACGAATCGTCGGGTTATGAGCCCGCTGCCTTAACCAACTTGGCCACCGCCCCGCAGAGTTAACAGCCTAGCGGTGCAGGTCGGCGTCAGAGCGCCGTGGCGCTCCGGTGCGTCTCCAGGTGCGAGTGGTAGATCTCGGCGTTCGCGATGATCCCTGCCCGCTCGTCCTCGCTGAGTTCGCGGCGCACCTTCGCCGGCACGCCGGCCACCAGCGATCCGTCCGGCACCTCGGTGCCTCCGAGGATGACCGCACCACCGGCGATCAGGCAGCCCTTGCCGATCACCGCGCCGCTGAGGATCACCGAACCCATCCCGATCAACGAGCCGTCGCCGATCGTGCATCCGTGCACGACCGCGTTGTGACCGATCGACACGTTCGCACCGATGACGACGGGATGGCCGCTGTCGACATGCACCGAGACGTTGTCCTGCACGTTGCTTCCGGCCCCGACCGTGATCCCCGCTGAATCGGCACGCAGCACCGCGTTGTACCAGACGCTCGCGCCGGGCTCCAGCGTGACGTCGCCCACGATGCGCGCTCCGTCGGCGACGAAGGCGTCGTCCGCGATGCGCGGCGTCTTGGTGCCGAGGGCGAGAACGGATGCTGATGACGAGATGCTCATGAGGCGAGACTATCCTCAATTCCGCGTCATTCCGCGGAAGTGAGCCGAGCCTCAGCTTGCTTGCGGAATGTTTCAGTCTGAGTAGCGTTGTCTCCATCAGGTTCGAATTCGCCGTTCTGGAGGAAGAAACATGAACAAGGCACAGACCATCTCCACCACCGCCAGCGACCCGACGGTCGCCGCGGCCGCGGCACAGTTCCTCTCCCCCGTCGTACTCGGGCTGCAGGCTCTGACCGTCAACGGCAAGCAGGCGCACTGGCACGTGCGCGGCGCCAACTTCATCGGCGTCCACGAATTGCTCGACTCGGTCGTCGCACACGCGGGCGCGTTCGCCGACACCGCTGCAGAGCGCATCGTCGCTCTGGGCCTGCCGATCGACGCGCGGCTCAGCACCGTCGCCGCCAAGGTCGCCGCATCGGCAGTGCCGGCAGGGTTCACGCAGTCGACCGAGCTGATCCGCAACATCGTCGCCGACATCGACGCGATCCTCGTCGACACGAAGGCCGCGATCGACGGTCTCGACGAAATCGACCTCACGAGCCAGGACGTCGCGATCGAGATCATGCGCGGCCTCGAGAAGGACCGCTGGTTCCTCGTCGCTCACGTCGCCGAGTAGTCGGACGACACACGAAGAAAGGCACGGGATCCGTCCGGTGCCTTTCTTCGTTCCCACGCGGGATGCAGCAGCTCAGCCCGCGGCCGCCATCGCATCCTTCATCGCCTGGGTGTACTGCGGTGCCAGGGTGTCGACGAACGTCACCGTCAGATGATCCTGGTCGCGATACACGTTCGCGCCACCGATGACCGTCTTGCAGGTATCCTCGTCGCAGAAGACGTCGGTGAAGTCGAGCAGGGTCACATTCTCGGCGCCTTCGGCCGCATCACGCAGCGGATCGTCCTCGAGCAGCACATCCGCGCGTGCCCCTGAGCATTCCGCCTGATCGCGTGTACGCAGGCATTTGTTCGGGTCGGTTTCGAACACCGGGTTGTCGACGACCGTGATCACCGGGATGCCGCGATCGGTCATGGTCGACCATGCCTTCTGATACCCGGCCACCGCGGCTTCGTGAGCGGATTCGAACCCGGCAGACGAGTAGGGCGTGTTCGAGATCGCAGACGTGAAGACGACATCGAAGTCACGGTCCGCGAGTTGGGCGTCCACACCCGCTCTCCAGTCGGAGCACGCGGCACCGAAGGAGCCGCCCGTCGCCAGCGGCGTAGCGTTCCACGGGCATGCACCCTTGAAATACGTCGTGAGGTGCCAGCCCTCCCGCTCGGCGATCCCCTGGAACGTCGACAGCAGCTGAAAGGCGTGGCTATCGCCGATGAGGGCAACCTGGGGGGCGTCAGGGTCGTCAGAGCCGAACTCACACGACTTGGCCCGCGAGTCGTTCAACTGGATGAAGCACTGCTCATCCGAGGGACGATCGACGCCTGCGAACCCCGGGGCGGGAAGGATCGTGTCGAGCTCAGTACCTGCGCACGACTCATCCAGCACCGATGCCGCGCCGAAGCAGGCCGGCGGATTCTCACGGACGTCCTCGATCGCCTGCACGCCCTGCTGATACGCCGGCGCGTTGATCGCCCAGCCTCCGGCGGCCACCGCACCGACCAGGATCATCGCTGCAAGAGCCGCCCACAGCGTCACCTTCGGTGGACGCGTCGTCAACGGCTTCCACGTGCGCGCCGGATCCTCGACGAACCGCTTGGTGAGCCACGCGAGCACGAAGCAGATCACCAGCAGCGCGACACGGTGGTAGATCGTCAGGCCCCAGAACGGCACAGACGGAGCGATGATGATCAGCGGCCAGTGCCAGAGATACAGGCTGTACGAGATGTCACCGGTGAAGCGCATCGGCGGTATCGACAGAAGGCGGGTCGGATACCACCAGCGATCGGTGTTCGACGCGGCGATGATCGCGGCGGCCCCGAGCGTCGGCAGCAACGCCGCATATCCGGGGAACGGGGTCTGCCCGTCGAAGCGGAACGCCGTGTACAGCAGCGCGATGATTCCAGCCCAGCCGAGCACGAAGCTCACAACGGCATTGCGCACGCGCAGCATCGGCACGAGGGCGATGACCGCACCGACGCCGAACTGCCACATGCGCCCCATGGTGACGAAGTACGCCGGTGCAGGATCGGTGATCGTGTATACGACGCAGAACACGAATGACGCCACCGAGACGAGGCCGATCGCGATCGCCGCGGCGCGCAGTCGATCCCCGCGGAACCACTTGACCGCGACCCATGCCGCAAGCAGCATGATCAGCGGCCACAGCACGTAGAACTGCTCCTCCAGCGAGAGCGACCAGTAGTGCTGCACCGTCGTGGGGTCTCCGGCCTGCGCCAGATAATCGGCGGAGTTGAAAGCCAGGTACCAGTTCTCCACGTAGAACGTGGAGGCGATGATCTCCTTGACCTCAGCGGGCAGCGCCGAGGTCGGTGTGAGGAACGGGACCGCCGCGACGATCGCGCAGAACAGCAGCACGAGCAGCGAGGCCGGCAGCAGACGGCGCGCTCGGCGCGCCCAGAACTGTCCGAGCTTGACCGTTCCGGTGGAGGTGAGCTCCCTCGCGAGATGCGCGGTGATCAGGAAGCCGGAGATGACGAAGAAGATGTCGACGCCGACGTAGCCGCCGCTGAGGCGGGCGGGCCAGAAGTGGTACAGCACGACGAAGAGGACGGCGATCGCCCTGAGTCCCTGCACGTGCGGGATGAACCGCGAGGTTGCCGCATGCTCCGGTGAGCGGTCTCGTCGACGCTGGGACCGAGTGGGAGCCGGAGTCTGCGCTGTGGAGTTCACGGCTACAACGGTATCGTGCGCACGCTGAGATCACGCGCACCGCCAAGCGGTGACGGGTGCCCCTCGATCACGTCAAGTGCGTGATCGAGCCGCCGAGCAGTGTCGCCAGCACCGGCATCGCGCGCAGCATCGACGGGTCCGCATCCTGCGGATCGGCAGCGCACAGCACCAGATCAGCGGGCTCGCCAGGACGGACGGCGCTGCGGACGCTCGCAGCGAGCGCCTCGTCGACGCTCAGCCGTTCTTCGGGATGCCACGGCTCGCGCTCGTCGTTCGTCCGATGCACCGCCGCCGCGATGGCCTGCCATGGCTCCAGCGGCGCCACTGGCGCATCGGAACCCAGTCTCAGCTCGGCCCCGACCCGCAGCAACGACGCCATCGGATACCCCACGGCCGTCTGAACCGCCCAGTACTGCTTCACCAGGTCGCGGTCATCGACCGCATGCTGCGGCTGCACGCTGACTGCGAGGCCGAGTCGGGCGAGACGGGCGAGGTCGGCGTGGCGCACCAGCTGCGCGTGCTCGATCGTTCCGGATGCGCCGGTCACGGTCACCGCGTCCAAAGCGGACGACACCGCGCGGTCGCCGATCGCATGGATGGCGACGGCGAGTCCGGAGCCGACCGCCTCCGTCAGAAGTCCGATCAGTTCGGCGGGCGGAATGTTCAGCACGCCGAAGTCGGCGGCGTCGCCGGGGTAGGCGTGCGAGCACGCGGCTGTACGCGTTCCGAGCGACCCGTCCGTGATGATCTTGAGGGATCCGACGCGCACGAGCCCGCCGGTCTCCGGCAGCACCTCACCGGTTCGAAGACCACTCGCGATGGCGCGCGCAAGGTCCGCCGGGTACACCGCGAATTCCACCCGCTGCGTATTGAAGCCGGCACTGGCGCGGCGTGCCCACGCATCCGCATTCCAGGCCATGTCGAAGTCGACGATCCCCGTCACTCCCCTGGCTGCGGCGGCCTGGCCTGCTGCACGCACCGCGAGATCGCCGTGCACAGGCTCCACCGCGTTCACGCGCTTCGAGATCTCGAAAGCGTCTTCTTCGCGCAGCATCCCGTCGGAAGAGACGAATCCCTCTCGCGCGAGTGCGGTGGAATTCAGCCACACACTGTGCACGTCCGCGTTGATCAGGTACGTGGGCTCATCTCCCGTCGCTGCGTCGAGAACCTGCAGAGACGGGGAGTCCGCCCACAACGCGTCCCGGAAACCTGTGCCGACGCGTCGGCCGTCGGCCAGCGGTGCGACGCCAGCCATCCGCGAGGCGGCGTCGACGGCTGAGACAGCGGCGCCCAGTTGTTCCCGTTCGGAAGCCAGAGCCCACTGCACGGTGTGAACGTGGTTGTCCCACAACCCTGGTACGACCCATGCACCGTCGGCATCGATGGTCTCGCCCCCTACTGGCAGGGCGCCGGCAGGGGCGATGTCGACGATCCGGCCGCCATCGATGTGGATGTCGACCGGCTCGTCGTCGACGAGGAACTCACGCCCTGGCCCCGCGACCCGAGCATTCCGGATCACCGAGACGTGGGTGCCGACCTCCGTCATGCCGTGCGACCGGGGCGAGCGTCCTGAGCCCTGCGCATCTCGCCGGCCAAGGCGGGGTTCGCATAGACGCCATCGCCCTGCAGTTCGGCGATGACGCGTTCGACGGTCGCGGCTTCCTTGTTCTGGCTGAGCTTGCGCTTGGCCACCACTCGCGTCGGCGTCAGACGGAATCCGACCGTGCCCGAGGCGAGCCTGCGCACGAAGGCCTCGTCGTTCGGCCGCTCCCACATGAGCCGCGGATCCGGCATACGTCCCTCGAAACGTTCGACCAGCCGGTCGAGCACCCTCAGGTTCTCGTCGTCGCTGAGGATCTCCGGCACGCCCGAGAGGTGCACCGCGATGTAGTTCCAGGTCGGCACGGCCTGCGTGTCGGGCCCGTACCAGCCGGGAGACACATAGCCGTGCGGGCCCTGGAACACGACCAGGAGTTCGCGCTCCCCCATGCCGTGAATCAGGTCATCGGGGCGCCCGACATGCCCCACGATGGTGAGGTCATCGCGGTCCTCGTCGAGCATCATCACGTAGTGCGAGGCGACCTGTCCGTCCGCCGCGCCGCTCACGATCGTCGCCCACGGATTCTGCTCGATGACACGTCGCATCTCGGCGACGTCGGCGAGAGTGAAACTGGGGTTCTGACGCATGCTCTCAGCCTAGATGCCTGCGCTCACTCGGTCTTCACGACCGGAATGGACTGAGTCTTCCAGTCTTCGAAGGCCTTGTCTCCCGCCATGAACGCGTCGACTTCCTCCGGAGTCGCCCGCAGCTTCGGGTCGTTGTCGAGGTACTTCTTCGTCTCGCGGGCGACGAGACCGGAAAGGATCAGCAGGCCGATGAGGTTCGGCAGCGCCATGAGGCCGTTCATCACATCCGAGAAGGCCCACACGACCCCCAACTGCACCGTGCAGCCGATGAACACGACGAGTGAGAACAGGATGCGGAACGGTACCACCGCCCGGCGTCCGAACAGGCGCTCGGCATTGCGCTCGCCGTAGTACGACCAGCCGAGGATGGTGGATCCGGCGAAGAGCACCAAGCCGATCGTGACGATGTAGTGCCCCCATTCGCCGGGTAGTCCGTTCGAGAAGGCCTCGCCAGTCATCAGCGCCGGGCTGATCTGCTCACCGGTGTCCGGGTCGGTCTGGTTCCACACGCCGGTCGTGATGATGACGAGTCCTGTGCACGTCACGACGATGATCGTGTCGATGAACGTCTGAGTCATCGATACCAGGCCCTGTCGGACGGGGTGGCTCGTCTTCGCGGCGGCGGCTGCGATCGCTGCTGAACCCATGCCGGACTCGTTGGAGAAGATGCCGCGGGCAACGCCGTATTGCACCGCGATGATGATTGCTGATCCTGCGAATCCGCCGACGGCGCTGGTTCCGGTGAAGGCGTCTGTGAAGATCTGTGCGATGGCCGCCGGGATGCCTCCGACGTTCGCAATAAGGATGTACAGCGCACCGAGTACGTAGAAGATGATCATGATCGGCACGAGACCTGCCGTGACCCGGCCGATCGACTTGATGCCGCCTACGAGCACGACCAGCGCGAACACGGTCAGCACTATCCCGGAGACCCACGGCGGCACGCTGAAGCTCGACTCGAGGTTCGTCGCGATCGAGTTGCCCTGGGTCATGTTGCCGATGCCGAAGCAGGCGATCAACGCGGCGACCGAGAAGAACAACGCGAGCGTCTTACCGAACCATCCGCGGATGCCGCGCTCGAGATACTGCTGGGGCCCGCCGTTCTTCTCGCCGGCCTCATCGGTCACGCGGAACCGTACGCCGAGGAAAGCTTCGGAGTACTTCGACGCCATGCCCAGAAGGCCGGTCACCCACATCCAGAACAAGGCGCCGGGTCCGCCGATGCCGATGGCGGTGGCGACGCCGACGATGTTGCCGGTTCCCACCGTGGCCGCGAGGGCCGTCGTCAGCGCCTGGAACTGCGAGATGTCACCGTCAGAGCCCGGATCCTTCCGCGTGAACAGTCCCAGCCGCAACGCGGAGCCGAGGCGGATGAACTGCAGCCCGCCGAGGCGGATCGTGAGATACAGTCCGGTTCCCAGCAGAAGAGGGATGAGGAACCATGGTCCCCAGATCCAGCCGCTGATTGTCTCTAACGCGCTCTGCAAGCCCGTGAGGTCCATGATGCTCCTGTCTGCGTCGGTGCAGTCGATGGGACCACATTAGTCAGGCCTGGCACCTCGGACACCAGTAGAGCTTCCGCGCGCCGAGTTCTTCGAGTGCGATCTCGGTACCGCATACGCGGCACGGCAGGCCGGCACGGTGGTAGACCCAGTGCCGATCGTCACGGCTCGCCATGGCCGCACGATAGTCGGTCGGTGACAGGTCGTCCATGGTCATCATCTGGCCGGTCTCGACGCCGATGGCGAGTAGCCGCACCCAGTCGTGCCAGAGCTGGTGAACGATCTCCTCCGGCACGTCGCGGCCAGGCGTGTGCGGGTTCAGACGCGCCCGGTACAGCATCTCGGCGCGGTACACGTTGCCGATGCCGCTCACCACCGACTGATCCATCAGCAACAGGGCGATCGGGGTCTGCTTCTTGCGCACCGCTCGGACGAAGCGCTCCTCGTTCTCGATCGGGTCGCCCACGAGAGGGTCAGGGCCGAGTTTGGCGACGCTGGCGAGCATCTCATCCGGCGTCTGCAACTCGCACGCCGTCGGTCCGCGTAGGTCGGCCGCCGTGATGTCGGTCATCAGGCGAAGCCGCACCTGACCCACGATCGGCGGGGGCCACTCCGAACCCTCGTCCGCGAGACCCTTGGTCTGCTCGGACATGCGCACGTGCACCCGCGCGCGCCTGGGCGCGCCGATCGACGCCAGCGAGTTCTCGCCCGCGCTGTCGAGGATCGGGGCGTCATCGAGCATCGGAGCGTCCAGATCCGTGCCGCGCTGATTCGTCTGCCCCATGCGTCCGTTCGCGGACGCGATGGTCGGGTCGATGAGGATCTCGCCCGCGAAGTCCCATGCGCCGTAGAGGCCCAGGTGGACCCTTAGCCACAGGTCGCCCTCGGCCTCGAGGAACATCTGCTTGCCGACGGCCTTGACGCTGACGGCCTCTCGTCCGTCGAGCAGCGCCGCTCCCTCCGCGAAGCGGCCCTGAGGGCTGGAGGCGTGCAGCCGCTTGCCGATGAAGTTACGCTCGAACTGCCGAGCGATCCGGTGGACGGAGTGACCCTCTGGCATGTCAGGCCTGCGGGTCTGACAGCTCGCGGGGGTCAGGGAGCAAGGAGCCGTCGCGTTCGAAATCCGCGATCTGGCCGATCCGACGCACATGGCGCTCCTCGTCCGAGAACGGCGTCGAGATGAAACGGTCGATGAACGCGGTGACCTCGTCGAACGTGTGCTGGCGCGCACCGATCGAGATCACGTTCGCGTCGTTGTGCTCACGGGCGAGCTCGGCGGTGGACAGATTCCATACGAGTGCCGCGCGGATGCCCTGCACCTTGTTCGCAGCGATCTGCTCGCCGTTGCCCGAGCCGCCGAACACGATGCCCAGTGCCACGACGCCCGCAACCTGATCGGCGACGACGCCCTGCGCCGCACGGATGCAGAACGCCGGATAGTCGTCGACGGCGTCGTACTCGAGCGGACCGTGGTCGATGACCTCGTGATTCGCGGCTCGCAGGTGGTCCTGCAGCTTCGTGGAGAATTCCAGTCCCGCGTGGTCGGTGGCGATGTGGATGCGCATGCTCACCATCCTAGAAGCGTCTGCATGCCGGCCCGCGTCAGGGCGTGAGACCGGCCGCGGCCGGCTTGAAACCGAGCCGCACGTTCTCGCAGTCCCCGGCGCGCGACACGTCGTACCAGGGCCCGAGGTCGGTCAGGTGCGGGCGCTCGGATGCCGGTGTCCCCTCGACGCGCTCGATCACGAGGTCGACCAGTCCGGCGACGAACGCGGGGTGCACGCCCGGCGTCTGCGTCCGCGTGGCGAGCAGGCCCGCCTCTGCGGCCGACTCCATGGCCTCGGTGTCCAGATCCCACATGACCTCCATGTGGTCGCTGACGAACCCGAGCGGCACGATCACGACCGCCTTCGCACCTGCTGCCGGCAGCTCGGCGATCACGTCGTTGATGTCGGGCTCGAGCCACGGCTGCGTGGGAGGACCGGAGCGCGACTGGAACACCAGCTGCCAGGGCACTGTCGTGCCACCGGTGACCGCGGCCACATTCTCGATGATGTGGGCGGCGACGGCACGGTGCTGTGCGACGTACGCGCCGCCCTCGCCCCAGTCGATATCCCTGGGTCCTGAGCGTTCGGCGTCTGCGGTCGGGATCGAGTGGGTCGAGAACAGTACGTGGATGTCGGATGCCGCGACCCCCTGCTCGAGGAACCCGGCGACCGCGGCATCCACACCCTCCTGGAAGGGCTGCACGAAACCGGGGTGGTCGAAGTAGAGACGCACCTTGTCGGCGGTCACACGATCTTCGAGGCCCGCGTCCGTGATCGCGCGGGCGATGTCCTCGCGGTACTGCCGGTCACTGGAGTACGAGCTGTATGCACTGGTGGCCAGCACGAGCAGCGTCGAGTGCCCGTCATCGGTGGCTGCCGTGAAGGCATCGTCGAGATAGGGGGCCCAGTTGCGGTTGCCCCAGTACACCGGCAGATCGATGCCGCGGCGCGCGAGCTCTGCCTCGAGTGCGGTCTTCAGCTCGCGGTTGTGGGCGTTGATCGGGCTGATCCCGCCGAAGTGCCGGTAGTGGTGCGCCACCTCTTCGAGCCGCTCGTCCGGGATGCCGCGGCCTCTCGTCACGTTGCGCAGGAACGGGATCACGTCATCCTGCCCTTCCGGCCCGCCGAAGCTGGCCAGCACCAGGGCGTCGTACGCCACCGGCGTCTCGACGAACTCGGGGCCGTCTGCGGCAGCGGCGGATGCGAATGGAACGAGGTCAGGAGCGGATGCAGTCACACGTCCATCTTTCCACCACCGCGCACCGACAACGCCCGGGTCCTGGCGTAGGCTGTCATGGTTGCCGTCGGCGCCAGCCGCGTCGGATCTCGGTGCCGACCCCGAACCCCTGGGAGAATCAGCTGTGCCTGGAGAGAATCTCACTCGAATCGAAGCTCAGGAGCGACGCGCTCTCATCGACACGCAGTCCTACGGGATCTCGCTCGATCTGACGAAGGGCGAAGAGGTCTTCGGTTCCCGCAGCGTCGTGCACTTCCGTGCGACTCCCGGAAGCTTCACCTTCATCGACCTGATCGCGCGCGACGTGCGTGAGATCTCGCTCAACGGCGAGCAGCTCGACCCCAGCGAGGTCTTCGACGACTCGCGTATCGCACTGTCGGGTCTGCAGGAGGAGAACGTCCTCGTCGTCGACGCCGACTGCCTGTACACCAACACGGGCGAGGGCCTGCACCGCTTCGTCGATCCTGTCGACGGCGAGGTGTACCTCTACTCGCAGTTCGAGGTACCGGACTCGCGCCGCGTCTTCGCCGTGTTCGAGCAGCCCGACCTGAAGGCGACGTTCCAGTTCACCGTCACTGCTCCCGAGGCGTGGAAGGTCATCTCGAACTCGCCGACGCCGGAGCCGATCAACCACGACGAGAACGCCACCGCCACCTGGGGCTTCGAGCCCACCCCGCGCATCTCCTCGTACATCACGGCCCTGATCGCAGGACCGTACGAGTCCACGTTCTCCGAGCTGACCAGCGCCTCGGGCGATGTCATCCCGCTCGGTGTCTACGGCCGCAAGAGCCTGTGGCAGCACCTCGACGCCGACTACATCTTCGACAAGACCCGTGAGGGCTTCGCCTACTACGAGGAGAAGTTCGGCGTCCCGTACCCGTTCGCGAAGTACGACCAGCTGTTTGTGCCCGAGTTCAATGCGGGTGCGATGGAGAACGCGGGCGCCGTCACGTTCACGGAGACATACGTCTTCCGCAGCAAGGTGACGGATGCCGTCAAGGAGCGCCGGGTCGTCACGATCCTGCACGAACTCGCACACATGTGGTTCGGCGATCTCGTCACCATGAAGTGGTGGAACGACCTGTGGCTGAACGAGTCGTTCGCCGAATGGGCGTCGACCATCGCGACGGCCGAGGCCACCGAGTGGACCGAGGCGTGGACCACGTTCAACGCCATGGAGAAGACCTGGGCGTACCGCCAGGATCAGCTGCCGTCCACGCACCCGATCGTCGCCGAGATCAACGACCTCGAAGACGTGCAGGTCAACTTCGACGGCATCACGTACGCCAAGGGCGGGTCGGTTCTCAAGCAGCTCGCGGCCTGGGTCGGCATCGACGCGTTCTTCGCCGGTGTCGGGCAGTACTTCCAGAAGCATGCGTGGGGCAACACCGAGGTGAGCGACCTGCTCACCGAGCTCGAGGCCACCAGCGGCCGCGATCTCAGCACCTGGTCCAAGAAGTGGCTCGAGACCGCCGGTGTGAACACGCTCTCCCCCGTCATCGCCGAGGACTCCGACGGCGTCATCACGCGCTTCGCGGTGACTCAGACGGCACCAGCCGACTACCCGACGATCCGCCCCCACCGCCTGGGCATCGGCTTCTACGACCTGTCAGACGGCACCCTCACTCGCACGCACTACGCGGAGATCGATGTCGACGGCGATCGCACCGAGGTCCCAGAGCTGCAGGGCCGCAGCCGTCCCGACCTCGTACTGCTCAACGACAACGACCTCGCGTACGCGAAGATCCGGCTCGACGAGCGCTCGCTGGCGACCGCGATCGATCATCTCGACGCGATCGCCGATCCCCTCGCACGCTCGCTCGTATGGGGTGCGGCCTGGGATCAGACCCGCGACGCCGAGAGCACGGCATCCGACTACATCGAGCTCGTGCTGCGCAACATCGGCAGGGAGTCCGAGTCGACGACGGTGCGCACCACGCTCGCGCAGCTGCGCACGGCCGCGACGCTGTACGTCGCACCGTCCGAGCGTGACGCCGCGCGTCTGAAGATCGCCGACGGCCTGTGGGATCTCGCGCACGGCGCCGAGGCCGGCAGCGACAGCCAGCTGCAGTTCGTCACGGCCTTCGCCAACACTCTCGTGAACTCGGAGCACGCCGGTATCGTCGGACGCCTTCGCTCCGGTGAGGAGACGCTCCCGGGCCTCGAGATCGACACCGATCTCTCCTGGCAGCTGCTCGTCGGCCTCGCCACGATCGGTGCGACGGATGCCGCGTCCATCGACGCCGCCCTCGCCGCGGACAACACCTCCAAGGGTGGGGAGTTCGCCGCTCAGGCCAGGGCCGCGCTGCCGACCCAGGCGGACAAGCGCGCGGCGTGGACCTCGCTCATCGACGACGACAACCTGCCGAACACGATCGTGCGCTCCGCAGCGCTCGGCTTCGGGCACCCGAACAGCACGGCAGTACTCGGCGAATTCGTGCCGGAGTACTTCGACATGCTGCTCCCGGTATGGGAGTCGCGCACCTACCAGATCGCCAGTTACCTCATCGTCGGGCTGTACCCGACGGCGCTGGCGAACGCCGATCTGCGTGACGCGACGCGGTCCTGGCTCTCGGCGAACGGTGACGCCGCTCCTGCTCTGCGTCGCCTCGTCAGCGAAGGACTCGCCGACGTCGAACGTGCCCTCGCCGCGCAGTCGCGTGACGCCGAAGGCGACGAGGAGCACAACTGACCCACCCTTTCGATCGGGCCTCTGCCGCGCTGCCGTCCAGCCGGTGCAGAGGCCCGATCGCTAGGATCGGAGGGTGCTGATGCTTCCCTTCGAGACCGACACCGCGCCGGACACGGCGAACGAGGTGTGGGTGTCATTCCTCGAGATCCTCAAGGTGATCGGCGGCAAGGCGATCACCATCGCGATCATCATCGTGGTCGCGTTCCTCATCGGACTGGCACTCCGTTTCGTCGTCCGCCGGGTCGTGCACCGCATCGTCGACACCGCCAAGTCGAAGGCGAACGTCGAGGACACGCAGGCGCTCGAGCGATCCCCTCTCGCCGACATGCGCCTGATCCAGCGCACCCGCACGCTCGGCAGCATCCTGCACAACATCATCAACGTCGCCGTCGTGATCGTGGCGTTGCTGATGGTGATGGCGGTGATCGCCCCTGATCTGATCACGTCTCTCACCCTGCTCACCGCCGCGATCGGCGCCGGCCTCGGTTTCGGGGCGCAGAACATCGTCAAGGACGTGCTGAACGGCCTGTTCATCGTCGCCGAGGATCAGATCGGCATCGGCGACGTCGTCGACACCGGACTCGCCAGCGGCGTCGTCGAGCACGTGAGCGTACGCGTCACGCAGGTGCGCGATGTGAACGGAACGCTCTGGTACGTCCGCAACGGCGAGATGCTGCGCATCGGGAACATGTCGCAGGGCTGGGCCCGCGCGATCATCGATCTCGGCGTGCCGGTGGATGCCGTCGTGCCAGACGTCGAGGCCGCCCTCCTGGAAGCCGCACTGGGTCTCTCGAAGGATCCCAAGTGGCGCACCCGCATCGTAGAGCGTCCGGAGGTGTGGGGGCTCGAATCGATCTCGGGTGAGGCCCTCGTCATCCGCGTGGTGCTGAAGACCCGCGCGAACGCGAAGGATGATGTCGCGCGCGAGCTGCGCATGCGGCTCAAGGTCGCGATCGAGGACATGGGGCTCGCCATCCCCAGCCTCGAATCGGTCGTCCCCACAGGTCCAGAGGGTGCACGGCGCGTGCGCGGCGCGAATCCGCCCACCACCAAGCCCAATGCCGTCACCGGCGTGCCGCCGGTCTCTCGCGGCATCTGGCGCAAGAAGGACACCAGGGCAGCCCCGAAGAACAAGCCGGAGGACGAGTCATGACTTTCTACGACGAGGTCGGCGGATACGCCACATTCGAGACGATCGTCAACGGCTTCTATCGAGAGGTGGCGCTCGATCCGGTGCTGCGCCCCATGTATCCCGAAGAGGATCTCGGGCCGGCCGCAGAGCGGTTCACGATGTTCCTCGCCCAGTACTGGGGCGGTCCGTCCACGTACAGCGAGACGAGGGGCCATCCGCGCCTGCGGATGCGTCATATGCCGTTCCACGTCGATCCGGATGCACGCGACCGCTGGCTTCGCTGCATGCGCACGTCGCTCGACGAGGTGCAGTTGTCCCCGCTGCACGATGCCACCCTCTGGGACTACCTGGAGCGCGCCGCTTATGCCATGGTGAACACCACGGAGCCGTCGGGCATCGGTCCGGCGCCCGCTGGGCGATCGACCCTCGAGACCCGCAGCAGCAGTCAGGATTCAACGGAGACCCCATGACCACCACGCCCCTTTCCGCAGACGTTCTCGTGATCGGATGGGGGTTGGCGGGCCTCGTCGCCGCTGTTGAGGCCACGACCGCAGGCAGACGCGTCATCCTCATCGATCAGGAACCGCGCTCGAACCTCGGCGGACAGGCGTGGTGGTCGTTCGGCGGGCTCTTCCTGATCGACTCGCCCGAACAGCGCCGGCTCGGCATCAAGGATTCCCTCGAGCTCGCCACGCAGGACTGGTTCGGCAATGCGGGGTTCGACCGCGAGGAGGACCGCTGGCCACGCGCATGGGCCGATGCCTACCTGCAGTTCGCCGCAGACGAGAAACGTGCGTGGCTGCGAGAACGCGGCGTCGGGTTCTTCCCCGTCGTCGGCTGGGCGGAGCGCGGCGGCTACGGTGCGATCGGCCCAGGCAACTCGGTGCCGAGGTTCCACATCACCTGGGGTACCGGCCCCGGCATCGTCGCTCCGTTCGCTGATGCCGCGCATCGCGCCGAGGATTCCGGATCCCTCACGATCCTCCCCCGCCATCGCGTCACCGAACTGATCGTCACCGACGGTGCGGTGGTCGGTGCGAGAGGCGACGTGCTGGTCGAAGACCCGGCCGCACGGGGAGTGGCATCGGCGCGCGATGTCGTCGGCGACTTCGAGATCACCGCGGGTGCGACGATCGTGTCCTCCGGCGGTATCGGCGGCAACCACGACCTGGTGCGTGCGGCATGGCCGGACCGGCTGGGCACTCCGCCTGGGCACATGCTCACCGGAGTCCCCGCATACGTCGACGGGTCGATGTATCCGGTCGCGGCGGGTGCGGGGGCGAACCTGATCAACGGCGATCGGATGTGGCACTACGTCGAGGGCATCAAGAACTGGGATCCTGTGTGGCCGGCGCACGGCATCCGGATCCTGCCTGGACCGTCGTCGCTCTGGCTGGACGCGACGGGCAAGCGTCTGCCTGTGCCGCTGTTTCCGGGTTTCGACACGCTCGGCACGCTGCAGCATCTGCGTGCGACCGGACACGACCATTCCTGGTTCGTCACCTCGCGCCAGATCGTCGAGAAGGAGTTCGCGCTGTCGGGCAGCGAGCAGAACCCGGATCTCACCGGCAAGGACGTCGCACTGCTGTTGAAGTCACGTCTCGCGAAAGGTCCGACCGGCCCTGTGCAGTCCTTCCTCGACGAAGGCGAGGACTTCATCGTGGAGAACGACCTCGACTCGCTGCTGCAGCAGATGGGAAAGGCCGATGGAGGCGATCTGCTCGATCTGGAGCTGGTACGGCGCGAAGTGATCGCCCGAGACCGCGAGATCGGGAACGACTTCACCAAGGACGCGCAGATCGGGATGCTGCGATCCATGCGTGCCTACCGCGGGGACAAGCTCATCCGCACAGCGAGCCCGCACCGGCTCCAGGACGCGTCCGCCGGCCCGATGATCGCGGTGAAGCTGCACGTGCTCACACGCAAGTCGCTCGGCGGGATCGAGACGGATCTCGACGGACGCGTTCTGGCAGCCGACGGATCGGTCGTCTCCGGCCTGTACGCTGCGGGCGAGGCGAGCGGATTCGGTGGCGGCGGCGTGCACGGATACCGGGCGCTGGAGGGCACGTTCCTCGGCGGGTGCCTGTTCTCCGGGCGGCAGGCCGGCCGGGCGGCTGCGCGGACGCTCTAGTTCTGCGTCCCCGTGCTGCGCACGGCGGTGAGTCCGCTGGCCATCGGACCGCGGGCGAGCACGTGGCCCCGGCGGAACGCCAGTCGTGTCCACCGTCCCGACGTGGTCACCGGGATCTGCTCTTCTCCGGAGATGAATCCGAACGCGTGCGCCGCGAACGCGATGCCGCGCACGAGACCCCCGAGGTCTTCGTCTGATTCACCCCAGATCGCCGCTCTGAGCGCCCTGACGGCCTCTTCGCCCGCACCAGGCGTCGCGCCACGGGCGACGGCGGAGATCCCCCACTGCGCGCGGCGGGCGATCGTCGCGGAGTCCAGTCGGCCGGCAGGCTCCCACCCGCCGCGCGGCGGCGCCACCCCGGCCCACGCGGGTGAACGCCCGGTCTCCGGCAGTGTCAGCATCCGCTCGTCCTGATCCTGCGCGAGTTCGTCGACGACGATGTCGCACTCCAGTTCGGGGTCGGCATGCACGATCCGCATCGCGAGGACCGTCGGCGTCTGATCGAACAGCCCCTTGGGCGCGAGCGCAGACGCCGTCAGTGCGAGAACGCCATTTCTGCCCTGCAGGCGGATGCCGTCGTCAGAGACCCGCATCGCGCGGCCGAGGAACGTGAGAACGTCTCGAGCCGTGTCGGAATCGGAGAGAACGAGACGAGGGGGCACGCGTTCTAAACTACCAACGAGGCGGCCGTGCGGTCGCAGTGAGGAGAGCCATGAGCGAAGCGGCACGGGCTCAGGCATCCGTCGACAACCTGCTCGAGGTGCTGGATCTGGACGAGACGCAGGCGCGCACCGAAGAAGACATCTTCACCGGACGCTCGCACAGCATGCCCACCGGACGCATCTACGGCGGCCAGGTGCTGGGTCAGTCCCTCATCGCGGCCGAGCGGACGATGCCGGAGGATCGCGCGGTGCATTCCATGCACGGCTACTTCCTCCGCCCCGGCGATTCCACGCAGGGACTCACGATCGCCGTCGATCGCATCCATGACGGTCGCTCCTTCTCGACACGGCGTTCGCAGGCCTACCAGAACGGCGTGCCGATCTTCTCGATGATCGCGTCGTTCCAGGACGAAGCGCCGGGCGTCGAGCACGCGCAGCCGATGCCGGGGGGCGTCCCCGCACCGGATGACATCCCATCGGATGAAGCACGCGTCGAGGGCGGGCACCCGCAGGCACTGCGGATGCTGACGGACCGTCCGGTCGACATGCGTCACGTCGAGTCCCCGCTGTATCTCGTGGCCGACGGCGAACGCAAGGCGCAGCAGGCCGTGTGGATGCGGATGCGCGCTCCGATGCCGGAGGATCCCCGCCTCCACCGGGCCGCGCTCGCGTATCTCAGTGACATGAGCATCCAGGAGTCGATCCTGCGCGCCCACGGCGTGCCGTGGGCGATGCCCGGGCTGAAAGTGGCCAGCCTCGATCATGCGATGTGGTGGCATCGTCCGGCGCGCGTCGACGAGTGGCTGCTGTACGTGCAGGAGTCACCGAATGCCCGTGGCGGTCGCGGACTCGCCACCGGACGCATCTATACGCACGACGGCGACCTCGCGGCGAGTGTGACGCAGGAGATCATGATCAGGGTCCCGGACGCCTGATCGAACTCACCTGCTGATCACGCCGTCGGCGCGAACGTCAGCGGTGCGCGTAGGTGATCGGTTCGCCGATGTACGGCGTCCATGCTTCACGCATCTCCGGAGTGATGCGCTTCGGGCGTCCGCTCTGCGCATCCACGAGCACGATCACGGCGGTCGAGCGCGCGTAGAGCACGCGCGTCTCGTTCGCAGGGTCGGTGTACACCTCGTAGCAGACCTCAAGACTTGACCCGCCGAGTTTGCCGAACCACATCTGCACCTCGAGGGGGCGCCGCTGATACGGCACCGGTGCGAGGTACTCGATCTCCTGCCGCGCGATCAGCGTCAGCGTCCCCGCCTCGATGCCTGAGTTGAGCACGGCCGTGGGCGGCGCAGTCTCCCCCTCCTCGGCCTTCCAGAAGGCGCGCACGCGCGCCTCCTCGAGAAGCTTGAGCATCGAGGTGTTGTTGACGTGATTGAACGCGTCGAGGTCGCCCCACCGCAGGTGGATGGGAACGTGCAGCCTCGACGCGACCGCGGTGGGAGCGTCAGTCACGCGTCAGCTTGCGGTGCGTCGAGCGGTGCGGGTTGGCGGCATCCGGGCCGAGGCGTTCGATCTTGTTCTTCTCATAGGACTCGAAGTTGCCCTCGAACCAGTGCCACTGGGCCGGGTTCTCGTCCGTGCCCTCGTAGGCCAGGATGTGCGTCGCGATGCGGTCGAGGAACCACCGGTCGTGAGTGATGACCACGGCGCAGCCGGGGAACTCGAGCAGTGCATTCTCGAGTGAACCGAGGGTCTCGATGTCCAGGTCGTTGGTCGGCTCATCGAGGAGGAGCAGGTTGCCGCCCTCCTTGAGCGTCAGAGCGAGGTTCAGGCGGTTGCGCTCACCACCGGAGAGCACGCCCGCCTTCTTCTGCTGGTCCGGTCCCTTGAAGCCGAACTTCGACACGTAGGCGCGCGAGGGGATCTCGGTCTTGCCGACAGTGATGAAGTCGAGCCCGTCGGAGACGACCTCCCACAGGTTCTTGTCGGGGTCGATGCTGGCGCGCGACTGGTCGACGTAGCTGATCTTGACCGTCTCACCGATCTTGAGATCTCCGCTGTCCAGTGGCTCGAGACCGACGATCGTCTTGAACAGCGTGGTCTTTCCCACACCGTTGGCACCGATGATGCCGACGATGCCGTTGGGTGGGAGGC
Source organism: Microbacterium profundi (assembly GCF_000763375.1). Classification (NCBI taxonomy): domain Bacteria; kingdom Bacillati; phylum Actinomycetota; class Actinomycetes; order Micrococcales; family Microbacteriaceae; genus Microbacterium; species Microbacterium profundi. Next base: position 266,189 of record NZ_JPSY01000003.1, read on the forward strand.
TGAAGCTCAGCCCATCGATGAGCGTGCGATCGCCGAAGCCCTTCTTGAGATTCTTCGCCTCGATGACGACGCTGCCGAGACGCGGACCCGCAGGGATCTGGATCTCCTCGAAGTCGAGTTTCCTGGTGCGCTCCGCCTCGGTCGCCATCTCCTCGTAGCGAGCCAGACGCGCCTTCGACTTCGTCTGGCGGCCCTTGGCGCTGGAGCGCACCCACTCGAGTTCGTCCTTGAGACGCTTGGCGAGCTTGGCGTCCTTCTTGCCCTGGATCGCGAGGCGCTCGCCCTTCTTCTCCAGGTAGGTCGAGTAGTTGCCCTCGTAGCCGATCAGGCGGCCACGGTCGACCTCGGCGATCCACTCCGCGACGTTGTCGAGGAAGTACCGGTCGTGGGTGATGGCGATGACAGCGCCCTTGTACGCCTGCAGATGCTGCTCGAGCCACAGCACGCTCTCGGCGTCGAGGTGGTTGGTTGGCTCATCGAGCAGCAGCAGGTCCGGCTTCTGCAGCAGGAGCTTGGCCAGTGCCACACGGCGCTTCTCACCGCCGGAGAGGGGGGCGATCTCGGCGTCTCCGGGAGGGGTGCGAAGCGCATCCATGGCCTGCTCGAGCTGGGAGTCGAGGTCCCAGCCGTCTGCCGCGTCGATCTCCTCCTGCAGCACGCCCATCTCGGCGAGCAGCGTGTCGAAGTCGGCGTCAGGATCCGCCATCTGTGCGGAGATCTCGTTGAACCGGTCGAGCTTCGGCTTGATCGCGACGCCCTCCTGGATGTTCTCGAGCACCGACTTCGTCTCGTCGAGCACGGGCTCCTGCATGAGGATGCCGACGGTGTACCCGGGCGACAGCTTCGCTTCACCGTTCGACGGCTGGTCAAGGCCGGCCATGATCTTGAGGATCGTCGACTTACCAGCGCCGTTCGGGCCGACCATGCCGATCTTCGCCCCCGGGAGGAATGACATCGTCACGTCATCGAGGATGAGCTTGTCGCCCACCGCCTTGCGCGCACGAACCATCGAGTAGATGTACTCAGCCACTGAGAACCGCTCCTTTTGTAGGCGTCGAAGATCGACACTCCAGCCTACCGGCTAAGGATCACCAGTCGATCGGGCGGGTGTTGCCGACCAGGCAGCGTCCCTCAGCGAGTTGGTCGACGACCACCGTGACGGGTTCTCCTGTGGATGGCCCGACCTGACCGATGAGGCATTCGTCCTCACCCCACCGCACCGAGAACTGCAGACTCTCGACCGGGTTGCCGACCGTCGTCAGGTCCTGCGTCACCTGCATCGCGGTCCGGTCGAATCCCGACGCGATCAGTGCGTCGATGTAAGCGCGACCGGAAGCGCGGTTCTCAGATGCCCAGACCTGGCCGGTGATCGCGGAGAAGATCGGCAGGTTGTCCTCGGCGGAGCCATCCGGCTGGATGACCGGCGCATCCGGTGTCGTCGAGGCCGATGGCGTCGACTCCGCGCTCGCCGATGGACTCGCCGTCGGCGTCACGGTCGATTCGGGGGCGCAGCCCGCCAGCGCGAGCCCTGCCATCAGGAGCACCACTCCCATCAGCCCACGCAGACGGAGGGCGGGGAGTCGACGGGGCACGCTCTGATTCTAAAGGTTTCCCGTCGTGCTCCCCACCTCGCCGCGTGGCGAGGGCGCTCAGGCAGTGCGACTGCCCGGCTGCGTCAATCCTCGGTCGACCACGGCCCACCGACGAGTGCCATCGCCGGCTCCGTCGACGACGCGTGCTCGCTGTCGGAGTCATCGGCTTCTGCATCCGGCTCGGCACCGAGAACCTCTCCCGTTGCGGGGTCGACATCGGTCGGAGTCGAGTCGTGCGCCGCAGCAGAGGGACGGCTCGCCTTCGCGAAGGCGCTGGCGCCCCAACGCAGATCGTGCCCGATGGCCTCCGCGTCGATGTCGGCGCTCATCCCCTTGCGTTCGGCGTTCTCCCACTCGCGAAGCTTCAGCTTCCCGGTCACGATGACGCCATCGCCCTGGTGCAGCGAGGACTTCACGTGATCGGCCAGCTGGCGAAACGCGGAGACGTTGTACCAGTTGGTGCCCGTCTCGATCCACGTCTGCGTCTTCGAATCGAAGCGGCGCTGCGGGCTGGCGACGCGGAAGTTCACCACCGCGACCCCGTTCGCGGTCTCACTTCGTTTCGGATCGGCGCCGACGCGCCCCAGGATCGTCACGTTGTCGTTCATGTCAATCTCCTCTTCCATCAAGTGCCCGGGACGCGCCCGGATCGCCCCAGAGTGCCTCGTCGCGCGCATCGCGCGCAGCGCAGAACCCACGTTCGGTGGAGAGAGGGGACGAAAGCCTGATCAGTGGAGGAAAGGATGCGGCCGCTCCTGTCATCGCAATGTCCGTGGTCGGTCATATGTTCGAATCGGAAGGAGAACCAGATGTCCGATACACAGATCCTGCACCTGCCAGAGGTGCGATACGCCACGCCGCAGCTCGAATCGAAACGAGAGCAGCTCGTCAGAGCCTCCGAACAGCTGTGGCGAGTTCAAGACGCCACCGGCCGCATCCTGGGTCACCTGCGCATCGTCGCCGACCCGCTCGGGCTCCGCTATCGCGCTGAGCGTCTGCATCTCGCGACGGGCGCATTCCGCATCGTGGGCGAATTCTGGCGACCAGACGACGCGGTGCAGTCCCTTCTTCATTGATAGCGGTGCGTGGTGCCCCCGGCAGGGTTCGAACCTGCGACCAACGGCTTAGAAGACCGATGCTCTTCCACTGAGCTACGGAGGCGGAATACCTCTACGGTACCGTGATCCGGGCGATGTCCATGCGCTCAGTAGACTGAACGCATGGTAGCTGCGTCCGAGAATGATCGACTCGTCTGGATCGACTGCGAGATGACGGGACTCGATCTTTCGGTTGACGAACTCGTCGAGATCGCCGTCGTCATCACCGACTTCGAGCTCCGCCCACTCGACCCCGGGTTCCAGGTCGTCATCAAACCCAACGCCTCGGCACTCGCGAACATGAACGATTTCGTCACGAAGATGCACGAGTCGTCAGGTCTGATCAATGAGATCCCCGACGGCGTCTCGCTGGCGGATGCCGAGGCTCAGACGCTCGAGTACATCAAGCGGTTCGTGCCGCTCGAGCGCAAGGCACCGCTGGCGGGCAACACGATCGGCACCGATCGCATGTTCCTGGCGAAGTACATGCCGCAGATCGATCAGTGGCTGCATTATCGCAACGTCGACGTCTCCAGCTTCAAGGAACTCTCGCGCCGCTGGTACCCGCGCGTGTTCTTCCAGGCGCCGGCCAAAGACGGCGGGCATCGCGCACTGGCAGACATCCTCGAGTCGATCCGCGAGCTGCAGTACTACCGCGAAGCGGTGTTCGTGGCCGAGCCTGGGCCATCGAGTGATGAGGCCCGCGCCATCTCGGAACGCACCGTGTCGTCGTTCACCCCGGACGTGTAATAGAATCGTCTGGTTGCCTGCTCCGGCCGGCACATGGTGGCTATAGCTCAGTTGGTAGAGCACCGCGTTGTGGTCGCGGGGGTCGCGGGTTCAAGCCCCGTTAGCCACCCACAGACGGGTCAGGTGTGAACTTTCGACCAAGGGACCACCCTTGGAGGAAGTTCGCACCTGGCCCTATTTCTTTGCCTCGGCGGCCCACCAGGGAAAAGCATGGCGAGGGCCACACTTGCTCGGCGTGCTTACCGAGGCACGGAGACGCCCGCCGGAATCTCTAAGCGAGCGAGAGGAAGAGCTTCTCCAGCTCGTCGATGCGCTCGCCGTCGCCCGGCTCCTCGGCTAGGCACTCCTTCAGGGCACCGGCGACCACCAGGAAGCCAGCCCGGTCGACGGCCTTCGACACTGCGGAGAGCTGCTGCACGACGTCGCGGCAGTGGGCCTCGTCCTCGACCGCAGCGATGACGGCTGCCAGCTGGCCGTGCGCGCGCCGCAGCCGATTCACGATCTTGCGCTTCGCCTCCGGGTCGTGCGCCGCGACGATGTCTGGGCTGATGCTCATCGGATTCCTCCTGGGTTGACATCCACCATACTCCCCAGGGTATAGTTTGGATACCCCCCGGGGTATTCAACCTTCATCGACACCGCCAGGAGGGCGAGATGTGCAGAGCCGCGAAGTGCAACATCTGCGGGAAGACGACCTGGGCTGGCTGCGGCCAGCACGTGAACGACGTGCGCCGCACGGTCCCGGCATCCGACTGGTGCCCCGGCCGGCACACGCAGCGCGACATCGATGAGGCGAAGGCCTCGCGACCCGGCTTCCTCGCGCGCCTGTTCGGCCGCTGATCCACTGACGAGAGGACATCACCATGTGCGCACGCATCACCTGCGACCGCTGCGGCAAGCCGAGCTGGGCCGGATGCGGCCAGCACGTCGAGGAGGCCCTCGGGGGCGTCCCGGCGGCCGACCGCTGCCACTGCTGACGACTACAACGACGACGACGACGAACAAGGAGAGCATCATGCTGCTGGAGCGCATCTACGACGAGGACCTCGCACAGGCGAGTTACGTCATCGGTTGCCAGGCGACCGGCGAGGCGATCGTGATCGACCCCCGCCGCGACGTCGACGAGTACATGCGACTGGCCGACAAGCACGGCCTGCGCATCGCGCACGTCACCGAGACCCATATCCACGCCGACTACCTCTCAGGCACCCGCGAGTTCGCGGCGCGCACCGGTGCCCGCATGCACGTCTCCGACGAGGGCGGACCCGACTGGACCTACGGCACCGGCTTCGACGACGCCGACCGGATGCACGACGGCGACGAGATCGTCGTCGGCAACGTGACGCTGCGAGCGGTGCACACCCCCGGCCACACGCCCGAACACCTGTCGTTCCTCGTGACCGACGGCGCGCAGGCCCAGGAGCCGGGCTTCATGCTCACCGGCGACTTCGTGTTCGTCGGCGACGTCGGCCGACCGGACCTGCTCGACGAGGCGGCCGGCGGCGTCGACACCCGCTTCGAGGGCGCTCACCAACTCTTCGCGAGCCTGCGCGACCGCTTCCTGACACTGCCCGACTACGTCCAGGTGCTGCCAGCGCACGGTGCCGGCAGCGCGTGCGGCAAGTCGCTCGGCGCGATCGCGGCGACGACCGTCGGCTACGAGCGCGCCTTCTCGTGGTGGGCTCCCTACCTCGCCGCCGACGACGAGCAAGGCTTCGTCGACGAGCTACTCTCCGGCCAGCCCGACGCCCACGCGTACTTCGCCCGAATGAAGTCCCAGAACCGCACCGGCCCCGCGGTGCTCCACCCCCGCGCACCGCTCCCCGAGCGGTCCACTGCGGAGGTGCAGCACCTCCTGGAGCGCGACCTCGCGATCCTGGTGGACACTCGGGACCGCCGGCAGGTGCACGACGGCACCGTGGTCGGTTCCCTCAACATCCCGGGCGCAGCGAAGGCCGCGACCTACGGGGCGTGGGTCTACGATCCGGAGGCGGAGCACCGGCCGCTCGTTCTCCTCGCGGACGACCGCGAGGAGGCGGAGCGGATGCGCGACCACCTCGTGCGGGTCGGCATCGACGCCGTCGACGGTTTCATCCGCTCCCTCGACGGGCTCGAGCTGGTGCAGCCCCGACTGCTGCAGCCGGAGGAGCTCGACGGCCTCGCCGACGTGAACCTGGTCGACGTGCGCGGCAGCTCCGAGCACGCCGACGGGCACATCCCCGGCTCCGCGCACCTCAGCGGCGGCCGCGCGCTGTGGCACCTCGACGAGTTGCCCGCGGACGGCACCGTCGTGACGTACTGCCAGAGCGGCGTGCGCAACAGCGTCGTCGCCAGCGCACTGCGCCGGGCCGGCGTCGACGTCGTCGAGCTCGACGGCTCCTACCTCGGGTGGCTCCAGACAACCGGGCGCGAGCCGGCGACCAGCTGACCGCCGAGGATCGAGGCGCCCGATGACGCCGACCGCCACCATCGCCGTTCTTGCGCTCGCCCTGCTGGTCGGCATCAGCCTCGGCCTGCTGGGCGGCGGCGGCTCGATCCTCGCCGTGCCCATCCTGACCGCCGTCGGCGGCGTGGAGCCGCGAGCCGCCATCGCGTCGTCACTGCTCATCGTCGGCACGACGAGCGCCCTCGGACTGCTGCAGCACGCTCGCGCGGGCCGCGTGCGCTGGCGTGTCGGGGTAGTCTTCGGAGCGGCCGGTGTCGTCGGCGCGCTCGTCGGCGGGCTGCTCGGCCGCACGCTGCCCCCAGGCGTGCTCATGGTGCTGCTCGCCGGCACGATGATCGCCGCCGCGGTGGCGATGCTTCGCCGGCGCCCGCGTCACGACCGGGCGGAGCCCGCTCGGCCGCGCATCGCCCTCGTCCTCGTGCTCGGAACGGTTGTCGGCTCACTCGCCGGGCTGGTCGGCGCGGGGGGCGGCTTCCTCATCGTCCCCGCGCTGATCCTGCTCGCCGGCCTGCCCGCGTCGGCCGCGATCGGCACATCCTTGCTCGTCATCGCGATGCAATCGCTCGCCGGGCTCGCGGCCCAACCAGCACTCCCCGACATCCCCTGGGCGCTGGTGCTGCCGTTCACCGCAATCGCCGTGGCGGGCTCCTTCCTCGGCTCGGCGCTCACCGGCCGCATCCCCGAACGGGCACTGCGCACCGGATTCGCGGTGCTCGTGCTCAGCGTGGCCGTCGCGCTGCTCGTGCAGCAGCTCGCGCTCCACCTCCCGCTCACCTGAACGACACCGCTCACCGGAGAACACCATGACCAGAACCCAGCTCGCCGGCCTCGCCGGCCTCGCGCTCGCCGCCGTCACGACAGGCTGCGCATCGACGCCCCCTGGCAGCGTCGCAGCTCCAGCGGACGCCGTCGTCATCGACGTGCGCACCGCGCCCGAGTTGGCATCCGGTCACCTCGACGGCGCGGTCCTCCTCGACGTGTCGAACGGCGACCTCGCCGCGGCACTGCCCTCGCTCGACCCTGATGCGCCCTACTTCGTCCACTGCAGGTCCGGCAGCCGGTCAGCACAGGCGGTCGCGCTCATGCGCGAGGCCGGCTTCGCGGACGTCACCGACCTCGGCGCGCTCAAGAGCGCGTCAGCGGCGACCGGCCTCGCAATCGGGCGCTGACGCCGGCCCATCCGACCATCACCGATCCAGGGAGCAACCCCGAACATGACCACGCGTGACATCACCATCGAAACGATCGACTCGACCATCGCCGGCGACGGCATGGTGCTCCTCGACTTCTGGGCGGCATGGTGCGGCCCCTGCCGCAGCTTCGCGCCCGTCTTCGACCGAGCTGCCGCGTCGAACACCGACATCGTGTTCGGTAAGGTCGACACCGAGGACCAGCAGCAGCTGGCCGCGGCGTTCCGCATCACGTCCATCCCGACGCTCATGGCCTTCCGCGACGGGATCCTCGTCTTCTCGCAGCCCGGCGCGCTGGGCCAGGCCCAGCTCGACAGCCTCATCGCCGGCGTCCGCGCGCTCGACATGGACGACGTGCGCCGCCAGGTCGCCGAGCAGCGCGCAGCCGCCGAGGCGCCGTGACTTCCCGCCGCCGCGCCCCGGTCTGCGCTCCGGGAAGCATCGAACGCGTCGTGCAGGCCGCTGTCGGCGCGCTGACCGGCGCGTTCGCGCTCAGCAACCTGCACGACGCGCCGCTCGCCATCGCCGCCACGCTCGGCGCTGCGCTCCTCCTCACCGGCGCAGTCCGCGGCTGGTGCCCGGCATCGCTGCTCGCGCGAGTCAGTGCCACCGCCGCAGAGCACAACACGCTTGGCATCCCCGAAGCCCGCCAGCCGCTCGACCAGCGAGGCCCCCGCTAGAGCGCAGGCTTCAGCCGCCCCCTCGTGCTGCCTCGCCGATTGCTAGTCGTCGAGGACGTGTCGTGGGCCGTCGGTTCCGATGACGAGGGCTCCGGCGCAGTGCGCCGAGACGCACTCGCGCCAACGCCGCGGCGAGCTCGCGTGCAGATCGGCCCGCCAGCGCGGCCGAGCAGGATCAGTTCATCGGCCACGATCCGATGCCGTCACCGCATCCGCTCCGGCTGGCGGTGCGGATGCTGCGCGGTGTCCGCGGCGCGCCAGCGCGATCGTCCAGGCGACGCCGGCGAGGAGCAGTAGCCCGCCGGCGGCATTCCACGCGACGTCATACGGCAGCAGCTCCCCCGCCTCGGCTCGCGCGGCGCGCGGCATGCAATGGGGGACGGCATCGACATGCGCCCAGGGTTGCACGGGTACGGATCCTGGCTATCGGCGGACGCTCAGATCCCCATGGCGCCCGAGGCATTCTGCGCTCGTCCGGACGTCCTTAACACTCCCGGCTCCGACACCACGTCCAAGACGCTCCACCGCGAATCGGAGAGCGATGGCGCGGCATGCGCCGGTACGACGCGGTCTCTTTGAAGCGACTCGATCGCCGGTCCGGGCCGCGGCGTCCTGCCGCTCCGGTGACGGCTCCCTCCGCCGGGGAGCTCAGCGCACTTGGCTTACCGCCACGCCGCCGGGCCGCCGGCGGGACGCATGACGTCCGGCTTCTCGGTACCAGCGCGCGCAGAAGAGCGCCACGATCGCGGCCTCGATCAGCTGCCCGCGTAGTACGTGAGCTGCGCGCCGGCTGCACGTCACCGACGGCATACAGGTCGGGAGGAGTGGCGAAGAGCGTCTTGGCGAGGATGCTGTGCGACGCCATCGTGGCGAGGGGTGCGACTGCGGTGATGAGGTGAGGCGCTCGATGCGGTGTCGAGTCGAGGCCGATGGCCGCGGTCGTCAGGAGGTAGCCCGCGAGGAGCAGGTGGGCGTGGACCGCCACGTGCACCAGCGAACCGGACTGCATCCAGCCGACCAGGGGTGTCGAATAGATCTGCCACAGTCCGCCGGCATTGAGACACGCTGCGGTGACGGCTCGCGTGTCGCCTCTCGCCTGGATGGACAGACGCGGGTCGGCGGGCGCCGCCCTCGCTCATCCACTCTTGTTCTCGAATACTCCTGGGGGTATAGTTGGATGCATCAGCGGGGACCGCGGATCGTGCCGGCACAAGCCTTCGGCCGACTCCCGCCCGCCCCGAGTCGCTTGGAGCAAGTCATGAGCTACGGCATCACCACGACAGTCGCCCTCCCCTTCGACGAAACGGTCACCGCGATCCGCGCGGCGCTCGCCACGCAGGGATTCGGCGTGCTGACCGAGATCGACATGGCGGCGACGCTCAAGGCGAAGCTCGATGTCGACATGCCCCCGCAGGTGATCCTGGGCGCGTGCAATCCTCCGCTCGCGCTCCGCGCGCTCCAGGCGGAGGAGTCCATCGGACTGCTGCTCCCCTGCAACGTCACGGTGCGCGACGCCGGCGACGGTACGTCGGTCGTCGAGGCGCTCGACCCGAAGGTCATGGTCGGCGTCACCGGGAACGAGGCGCTGCGAGCGGTCGCAGACGAAGCGGCGGACCGCCTGGGCGCAGCGCTGGCCGAAGTCGGCAGCGGCAACGAGTGACGGCGCGACTGCGCCTTAAGCACGAGAACGGGGAGGTCGAAGCATGTTGATGGGCAACTGGAGCGGCATGGGCAACTGGAGCGGCATGGGCAACTGGGGCGGCATGGGCCCCGGAATGGGGTGGGTGTTCCTGCTCTTGATGATCGCGGGCATCGCGGCGCTCGTCGTCCTGACGGTGCGGCTCGCGACCGGCGGTCTGAACCGCGGAGGCCACCGGCCACCGGAGCCGCGAGGCGGATCGGCGCGCGCCATTCTCGACGAGCGCTACGCGCGTGGCGAGATCGACCACGCTGAGTACGACGAGCGAGTCGCACGCCTGCGCGACGCTCCTTGATGGAGCCGATCACCCGCCGCCAGGCTCTGCTGCTGGGCGCCTGCGGCGCCGCGGGCGTGGTAGTCGGTGGGCTCGGGCTCAGCAGCACGGGTCTGCCCTGGACCTCGCCCGATGCAACGCCCTCCGGGCCGCTGGCCGAGCCGAGCTCGCTGCGAAGCCGCGGGGGCGTGCTCCGCACCGAGCTGGTCGCCGCGGAGCACGAGAACGAGATAGCCGGCCGCAGGGCGCTCGTGCTCGGCTACAACGGCAGCGTCCCGGCCTCGACGTGGCGCGTGCGCCCGGGCGACCGCATCGAGGTCCGCCTCGAGAACCGTCTTCGCGAGCCGACCAATCTCCACACGCATGGGCTCCACGTCTCCCCGACAGGGAACGGAGACAATCCCCTCATCAGCCTCGCACCCGGCGAGGTGTTCGACTACCGCTTCGACATCCCGCGCGACCACCCCAGCGGCGTGTTCTGGTATCACCCCCACCACCACGGCAACGTCGCCGATCAGATCTTCGGCGGCCTCTTCGGTGCCATCGTGGTCGAAGGCGACGCGCTCCCGGTCGCCCGCGAGCGCGTGCTCGTGATCTCGGACATCTCGTTCGCCGGCGGAGCCGTCGCTGCCGCTTCGGAGGCAGATCGCATGATGGGCCGGGAGGGCGACTTCCTGATGGTCAACGGTCAACTGCTGCCCGAGATCGTCGCGCGGCCGCGGGAGCGGGAGCGCTGGCGGATCGTCAATGCCTGCACGGCGCGCTACCTCCGACTCGCGCTGCCTGGTCAGCGGCTGGAGCTCCTGGGCATCGACTCCGGGCACGAACCGCGGCCCCGCGCCGTCGATGAGGTCCTGCTGGCTCCCGGCAACAGGGCGGATCTCCTGGTGACGATGCAGGCCGGAAGTGCCCAGCTGCGCACACTCGGCTACGACCGGGGCGCCGCCATGATGGGCGGGATGATGGCCGGCGGGGGCAGCTCCTCCGGCCCGGCGCTGCTCGCCTTCGTCGAAGTTCGCGGGCCCGACGCCGCGGTGCTGCCCGCCGTGCCCCCGCGCGCGCCCGACGCCGACCTGCGCTCCCGCACTCCCGACGCGCTGCGCGAGATCTCCTTCACCATGACCATGGGGATGGGCATGCCGCAGCAGGGCGGGATGATGGCCCTGGGTTTCGACGGGCGCGCATTCGACGCGGGGCGCATCGATCAGCGCGTCGGCGCGGAGACCGTGGAGGAGTGGACGATCCGCAACCCCACGCCGATGGATCATCCGTTCCACCTGCACGTCTGGCCGATGCAGCTGATCCAGGTGAACGGATCGGCGATCGACGGCACCCAGTGGCGGGACGTCGTGAACGTCCCGGCTCAGGGCTCGGTCGTGGTGCGCATCGACTTCGCACGGTTCACGGGCCTCACGGTCTACCACTGCCACATCCTCGATCACGAGGACCTAGGGATGATGGGAACGGTCAAGGCTGCATGAGCGGCGGCCAGCTGCTGGACACCGAGGTTCGCTACCTCACCGAAGACGACGAGTCGATCGATAGCCGGAGCGTTCGACCAGTTCAAGTCCGGTGGGCGACGGACCTATTTCCGTCCCCACTCTCCAATCAGTCACTTGCGTGGGCTCCCTCATCAGCGCCTGCCCAGCACGCTTACAGGGCACCGAGGCCAGCTCTCGAGCGTGCAGCCCTTCGCGGGGTACCCTCAGCGCATGCCATGCCCATGACCCCCCGCCGAACTGGCTGCACAACTCGGCCACGATGACGACGGGCGCGCAATCCGCGCCTTCTTCGTTACCCGACGACGGACGCGGGCACTTCAGCACACATCCCCTGCAAGCTGACGCCCGAGCAGGCCGAACGGGTGCGCGAGCGCTACGTCGCAAGGGCTGTCTGCTGTCGATGCCGCGCGGTGAGATAGAGCCGGTGCGCGGTGATGACGACCGCGAGCCAGCCCACTCCCAACATCCATGCGACGAGCACGTCGGTGAACCAGTGGTGGCCGAGGTAGATGCGGCTGATGCCGATGCTGACGGCGAACACCACGGCCACGGCGATGGTCGCGACCTGGACGACACGGCTCGACTGCCGCAGGAGCAGCATGTAGGCGATCGCGCCCGCAATCGCTGTGGCGTTGAGCGTGTGCCCACTTGGGAACGAGGGCGAATGCTCGAACGGTGGCACGGCGTCGTTGAACCCCGGCCGCACCCGCGCGACGAGTCCCTTGCCGACGACCGTCATCAGCAGCGATCCCACGCCCGCGGCCCCGATGATCAGAACCGGCGCCCAGTTGCGGCGACGCAGCGTCAGCACGACGATGGCGAGCACGGCGATGATCGGCATCACGATCACGCCGCCGATGTTCGTGTACCACGTCACCGCCGTATCGAGCCACGGCGACCTAACCGTCACGAACGCCGCGAGCACCGGACGGTCCAAGCCTGCGACGCCGTCGGATTCTGTCACCGCGTCGTAGACCCAGGCCGCCGCGAGCGTCGCGAGCGCTGCGACCACCGCGCCGACCGCCAGGATGAGGACGAGAGCCGCGTGAGGCCCGAGCAGCTCGCTCAGGCGGTGGACCATCAAAGCGCCGACCCGGCCGGCGCGCGACGGCCAACGGGTCAGATCCTTCGTGCCCAGGTGGCGCTCGACCTCGACTTCCGCGTCGGGACCCGTCTGCTTCGGGTCCTCGCGATCCCGCTGCATCGATGCTCCTGTCCGCCGGCCTGGAGCGATCCTGGCACGGCGTTCCCGATCGAGCACGCCTGCGGCGCTCGCACCTGAGAGCGCTCTCAGGTGGTCTCAGAGTCGCCACAGTGCCGGACCGGGAGTCTCATCACATCGACTCGATCACCGGGTCGGCCCGGACCGGCAAGGGTTCGGAAACCGAACAGGAGCACACCATGAAGAACCTCAAGAAGAAGGCAGCCGTGACCGGCATCATCGCCACGACGCTCGCCTTCGGTGGAGCCGGCCTCGCCATGGCGGCGAACCCCGACAGCACGCAGCCGTCGTCCTCGGCGACCGACGAGCAGGAACCGTCGTACACGGGCACCGTGCAGGCGCCGCAGGACGCGACCTCCCCCGACGGCACCGACACGGAGCTGTCCGAGGCCGACGAGGCCGCGAGCCTGCAGAGCCTCGCCACGGTCACGCCCGAGGAGGCGACGGCAGCAGCGCTCGCAGCGGTGCCCGGCACCGCCGGCGACGCGACGCTCGAGGACGAGAACGGCTACGTCGTCTACGAGGTCCAGGTGACCGCGGCCGACGGCTCCGTGATCGAGGTCAAGGTCGACGCCGGCGACGCGAGCGTGCTCGCGCAGGAGGCTGACGAGCCCGAGTGCACCGACGAGGCCACCGAGAACGGCACCGAGCAGCAGGACGAGACGGGCGAGAACGGCGCCGAAGACCCCAACACCTGACCCCCGACCACCGCCGGCGGAGCAACGCGCTCCGTCGGCGCTGTCGCACGCTCAGCGTCAGTCCGATGAATCAGGAGAATCACACGTGCCCGACGTCTTCCTCGCAGGCCTGCTCGACCCGGTCTCGCTCCTCACCGGAGCAGGGCCGTGGGTGCTGCTCGCCCTCGCCGCCATCATCTTCGTCGAGACGGGACTGCTGTTCCCCTTCCTGCCGGGCGACAGCCTGCTGTTCGCCGCCGGACTGCTGAGCCCGCAGCTCGGCCTTCCCATCCCGCTCGTGCTGGTCGTCGCGGCGGCCGCAGCCATTGCCGGCGATCAGATCGGCTACCTGCTGGGTCGGCGCTACGGTCGGCGGCTGTTCTCGCCTGACGCGAGGATCCTCAAGTCCTCATATCTCGAGCAGGCGGACGCGTTCTTCCTCAAGCACGGCGCGAGAGCGCTCGTGCTGGCTCGCTTCGTGCCGATCGCGCGCACCTTCGTTCCACCGGTCGTGGGAATGTCCCGCCTGCCGTACCGCACCTTCGTCCTCTGGAACGTGCTCGGGGCGGTCGCGTGGGTCGCGATCGCCGTGCTCGCCGGGCGGTGGCTCGGCGGCGTGCCGCGGGTCGCGCACAACGTCGACGCCATCGCCCTTGCGGTCGTCGCGATCTCTGTCGTCCCGCTGGTGATCGAGGTGGTGCGCGCTCGCCGAGCGGCACGCCTGCGCGACGCGGACTGAACGACCACGGGAGTGGAGCGCGGCAGTCACAATGGAACGCATGCGGGTGCTGCTTGTGGAGGACGAACGACGGCTGGCCGAGGCGGTCCGACACGGGCTGATCGCCGAGGCGTTCAGCGTCGACTGGGCCGACAACGGCATCGACGGACTGTGGAAGGCCAAGGAGCAGCAGTACGACGTCGTGGTGCTGGACATCATGCTGCCGGGCCTCAACGGCTACAAGGTGTGCGAGGGCATGCGCGCAGCCGGCATCTGGACGCCCGTGCTGATGCTGACGGCGAAGGACGGAGAATACGACCAGGCGGATGCCTTCGACCTGGGTGCCGACGACTACCTGATCAAGCCGTGCTCGTTCATCGTGCTCGTCGCGAGGCTGCGAGCGCTCGTGCGCCGCGGCGCGCCGGAGCGGCCGGTCGCGCTCAGCGTGGGCGACCTTTCGCTGGATCCGGTGCGCCACCGCGTCGAGCGCGGCGGGACGGAGATCGCGCTCACGCCGCGGGAGTTCGGGCTGCTCGAGTTCTTGATGCGGCACCCCGGCGAGGTCGCCACGAAGACGCAGATCGTGGAGGCGGTCTGGGACGCGGCCTACGAGGGCGACCACAACGTGGTGGAGGTCTACATCGGCTACCTGAGGAAGAAGATTGACCAGCCGTTCGGACGCACATCGATCAGGACGGTGCGCGGTGTCGGCTATCGACTCATAGCTCGGGACTGACCTCTCGAGTCCGGGTCCGTCCGCGTCGTCACGCCCGGCGTCACGCCTCGCGCTGCCGCGGCAGCGTGACGCGCAGCGCAGCTCCGGTGCCGCTGTCGACGACCTCGACCTTGCCGCCGTGAGCGAGCACGATCTCCTTGACGATCGCGAGGCCGAGTCCGGTGCCGCCCTCGTCGCGGGCCCTGCTCTCGTCCAGCCGCACGAAGCGGTCGAACACGCGCTCCCGGTCGGCGGCGGGGATGCCCGGCCCGTCGTCGCGCACTTCGATGACGGCAATGCCGTCCTCGGCTCGCACACTCAGCGCCACCACCTCGCGCGCGTGCCGCACGGCATTGTCGACGAGGTTCCGGACGGCCTGGGCCAGCTGAGGCGACGACCCAGAGACGCGCACCGCCTCGATCCTCGCCTCGACCGTCAAGGCGGTGGTGGAGCGGATGCGGTCGCGCTCGTCAGCTCGGGCGAGCAGCAGCAGCCCGTTCACGAGCCGCTCCATCCGTGTCGCCTCCTCGACGAAAGCCTCCGCGGCGGTCCCAGAGAGCGCCCCGTCGGGATGGGCGACGACCGTCTCCCCCATCGCCTTGATCGTGGCGATCGGGCTGCGCAGCTCGTGGCTGGCGTCGGCGACGAACCGCCGCTGCGAGAGCTGAGCCGCCTCCAGCCGCCCCAGCATCCCATTCATCGTCACGGCCAGCCGGCCGATCTCGTCCTGCGCCGCGGGGACGGGCACGCGCTCGGTCAACTGCCGTCCGCCGATCGCGGCCACCTTCGCACGGATGGCCTCCACCGGCTGCAGCGAGCGACCAACGAGCCAGTACGTCGAGACAGCGACGACGAGCACAAGGATGGGGTAGCCGATCGCCAGCAGCGGCAGCACTGCGGCCGTGCTCTCGTCCACCGACTGGAGCGACTGCGCGACGAGGACGGTGTACGTCCCGGTCGGCGTCCCGATGGCGGCGCGCGCGACTCGGTACGCCTCTTCCTCCTCCACCGGCAGCGTCGCATCGTCCCAGACGATCCCGTCGGCGGGGTCGAGGGGCTGGCCGAGCGCAGGCTCACCTTCCAGGTCGGCCGACTGGCTCGCCACGTCGCCGTCGGCGGTGAGGATCTGCACGACCGTGCCCTGGCGCGACGCGCTCTGCGCGGTCGACCCTAGCGACCGCGCCAGCGCGTCGGCGCTCGTTCCAGCCGGGATCGCCTCGAGCTCGACGAAGACCTCCTCGACGCGGTCCTGCACCGACGCCTCGACACTCGCGCTCAACGAGCGCCGCAGCAGCAGTACGAGCGCCGCCGAACCCAGCGCGAGCGCGACGGCGACGATGATGGTGGCGGCCAGCGCTGCTCGGGCTCGAACCCCGATGACGCCGCGCAGCGGCTCCGGCGCGCGAGACGAGCTCGTGCTGGTGCCGTGATTCATCGCTCCGCCCTTGCCATGGCCGAACGATATCCCAGCCGATTCAGCGGTGTGCTCGCGCCTGAGAGCGCTCTCAGGTGGCCAGGTCGGCCCGGATCGGCAGCGGTCCGCCGTGCCGCTCAGCCAATGGACGCGGGCACCTCGTAGTCGGTTGCGGCTAGGTCCAGCTCATCCGGTCCCGAATCGGCGTCGACGATCGAGACGGCGCTCGGACGTCAGACTGCTGAACCTGGGCGATGCTCATAGCCACGTCCTTCGCCTCCGGTGCGCTGAAACGGGCGCGCCAGACCTGCGCATCCACGGCGAGGCGCACCACCGCTCCATCGCGTTCGGCGAGCGGCTCAACAGCTCCGAGGCGAGCCAGGATGCGGCCCATCACCGGATCGTTGGGTTCGACGAGCATAGACCGCGCCATTCGCGCCGTTCGTTCGTCGGTCGCCAGTTCACTCAAGCTCGGCATCGTCGGTTCCTCTCGGCGTTCGTCACCGACGACGTGCGCCGACAGCCCTGGGGGATCAGCGGCGCGGAGGTGCGTTATGAACCGTCGCTGGCGTCGTCCATGATGAGCCCAGCCTCGACCAGCGCCGCTCGCACGGCCGTGCGGTGGACACCCATCCGGCGACCGATCGCCCGCATCGAGACTCCCGCTCGCGCAAGGCGCACGGCCTCCGCTTTCTCATCAATGCCGAGCCCGGGCCGACGGCTCGGTACGTTGCGACGACGGAGGTGGGAGAACACCGTGGCACGATGGATTCCGTACCGCTCCGCGAGGTGCTTGACGCCCATCCCGGCCAGGTAGTCGCCCACGAGAGCGTCCACCTCAGCAGCGGTCAGAAAAGTTTGAGCCGTCTCGACAGTCCTTACGACTGGCCCCCGATCGTCCCTCGGAGCGCTACTCAGGGGACGCCGCGAGATCTCGTACACACCACGATTCATGCGGTTGACTAGGGTCTTCGTCTTCGGGGAGGAGTTGCCGAACGTGCTACCCAGGCACCCTGATGTGGTGAGGTTCAAACCCTCGACGAGAGTCTCCACTCTCGCGAAGGTCTGAACCTCACCACTTTTCTTTTTCCTGGAGCGTGCCGCAGCCGCCCAGTCAACGCGTTCGTCTGCTCCTGCGCGTTGCAGAGCGACCCGAACTGCCGCTCGTACTGCTGAGGTCAGACATTGCGGGTTACTCCGATTCTGTGTGCGCGACGATGTGCATTGCCCTTCATGCGCAGCAGGAGAGCAGCGACGGGTCGGTGGTGAAGGCCTTCGCTGCGATCCGGATGCCCTCGGACATGGTCAGGTAAGGGGCCCACGCGTCGGCGACCTCAGCGATGGTCTTGCCGAGCACGTGGACTCCTGCGGCGGCGAGTTCACCGGCGTCCTTGGCGACGGCGGTGAGGCCGAGGATCTCGCTCGTGTCGGCGTCCACGACGATCTTGATGAACCCGCGGGTGTCGCGGTTCACCAAGGCGCGGGGCACGTGATGTAGGGGCAGGACACGGCAGTCGCAGCGGATCCCCGCGGCGACGACCTCTTTCTCGGTCATCCCGACCGCGCCGATCGCCGGTCCGGTGAATGTCACCCGCGGCAGCTTGGTGTAGTCGACGGACCGGTCGGTGTCGGCGAACGCGTTCTCGGCGACCAGGGTGCCGTGGTGGGCGGCGACGTACACGAACTCCGGGTGTCCGGTCACGTCACCCGCAGCCCAGACCCGCGGATTGGACGACTGCAGCCGGTCGGAGACGACCACCTCGCCGGATTCCCCGGTCTTCACTCCGACCGCGTCGAGGTTCAGGCCGTCGGTGACGGGACGGCGTCCGAGAGCGACGAGCAGCTGATCGGCGCGGAACTCCTGCGAGCCGCCGGACACGTCCGCGGAGACCACGGCCTGCCCGGTCGCCGCGTCTCGGGACACCAGGGTCGGCACCGCGCGGCGGACGACCCGAATGCCCTCGTCGGCGAACACCTCCTGCAGCGTCCTGGACACCTCCGGCTCCTCCTTCGACGCGAGCCGGGACCGCACCAGCACGGTGACCCCGGAGCCGAGGCGGGCGAACAGTTGCGCCTGCTCCAGGGCGACGTAACCGCCGCCGAGCACCAGCAGTGACTCGGGGACCTCGGTCAGTTCCATCGACGTCGTCGAGGTCAGGTACCCGGTCTCGTCCAGGCCATCGATCGGCGGGGCCCACGGCCGGGCACCGGTCGCGACCAGGTAGTGCTCGGCCTCGATCGTCTCGACGCTCCCGTCGTTCCCGGCGACGTGGAGGATCGGCGCGTCCGGGGTGCCAGCGAACGTGGCGTCTCCCCGCTGCACCCGCCACCCGTATGAGTCGGCGACGTCGGCGTACTTCTCGCCCCGCATCGTCTCGACCAGCGCCTGCTTTCCGGCGATCAGCGCGGGCATGTCTACCGGGCCCGCCGTTGTCGCGATCCCCGGAAACCGATCGGCGGCGTCGGCGGCGACGTGCCGTGCATCGGCGGCGGCGATGAGGGCCTTCGACGGCACGCAGCCCGTGTTCACGCAGGTGCCGCCGAGCGTTCCGCGCTCGATCATCACCACCGACTTCCCGAGCGTGGTCGCGCGGATCGCGGCGGCGAACGCTCCGCCGCCCGATCCGATGATGGCGAGGTCGTATTTCGTCGGCATCGCTGCTGCTCCTGTCAATGTTTGGACTTCTGTTCCGTTTCAGCCATACTGGACCTTCCAGTGCAGAGGAAGGTCAAGCGCGGCCCCTGCGAAGAGATCGGAGGCCGCTATGCGCATCGGAGAACTCGCCGAACGCGCGGGCACCACCTCGAAGACTCTCCGGTTCTACGAAGAGCAGGGCCTGCTGCCCCCGGCCGACCGGACGCCGTCCGGGTACCGCGACTACGCGCCCGACGCTGTCGTCCGGATTGACTTCGTCCACCGTGGCCAGGCCGCGGGCCTCACCCTCGCCCAGATCCGCCAGATCCTCGACATCCGCGATAGCGGCCACGCTCCCTGCGCGCACGTGCGCGACCTCCTCGACGCGCGCCTGAACGAGATTGAGCAGCAGATCTCCCAGCTCACCGCCCTGCAAGGCACCATCGCCGACCTCAGGCACGACGCCGCGCACCCGGACCCTGACACGTGCAGCGCGGACCAGGTCTGCCGATACCTGTAGGTCTCCCCGCAGGCGAAAGGCCATCGCCGATCGGTCAACCCGCGGTTCCCGGGCCAATCAGACGAATGTCGATCAGCAGCACGGTCCAGTCACCGTGCGCGTGCATCGGACAGCATCGCGCCGCGCAGCCCGAAGAACGTGGTGGATCGTCTGCTCAAGGGTGCGCGAATGCACGCGTGAATGCCGCCATAGGATTGCCTGGTGTCACTGACGGTCTGGCTCTCCCTGCTCGCGGCATCCGCCGTCATCAGCTTCACTCCCGGGGCCGGCGCCATCAACACGATGTCGACGTCGCTCGCCGAAGGATGGCGGCGCTCGATCTGGGGCGTGATCGGCCTGCAACTGGCCCTGATCGTGCACGTCGTGATCGTCGCGGCGGGAGTCGGCCTCATCGTCTCGCGATCGCCCGTGCTGTTCGCTCTGATCCGCTACGCGGGTGCGGCTTACCTCGCGTATCTCGGGATCAGGCTGATCCTGACGCGCGTCCGCGATGCCGGTGAGAAAGCGGCAGACGGACCGCGGCCGCCGACGAGCCGCTGGTCGATGATCAGGCGCGGATTCTGGGTGAACCTGCTCAATCCGAAGGCGATCGTGTTCTTCCTCGCCTTCATCCCGCAGTTCATCCGGCTCGACCAGCCCGCCCTCCCCCAGTACCTGATCCTGATCGCCACTGTCGTCACAGTGGACGTGCTCGTGATGTGGGGCTTCTTCGCGACCGCGGCACGGCCGTTCCAGCGCGTGACGGGAACCGCACGTGGCCAGCGCATCCTGAACACCGTGTTCGGGGTGCTGTTCCTCGCCGTCGCCGCACTGCTGCTGTTCGTCCACTGACGCCGCCCTGGCCATAGGCTGATCGATGATGGAAATGGATGCCGCGACCTTCGAACAGCTCGTCGTCGACGAGCTCGACAGACTGCCCGACGAGATGGTCGACGGCCTGGAGAATCTGATCTTCGTCGTCGAAGACCGTCCTGAGGACGGGAGCCTCGATCTGCTCGGAATGTACGACGGACTCGCACTGACAGAACGCGGCCAGTACGGCATGGGCGAGTTGCCCGATCGCATCATCCTGTTCCGAGAATCCCATCTCGCCGAGTGCGATGATGAAGAGGAACTCCGCGAAGAGGTCCACACGACTCTCGTACACGAGATCGCACACTTCTTCGGCATCGACGACACGCAGCTGCACGAGATGGGATGGGCATGAGCACTCCGATCGCCACGCCCGATCTCGGCGAGGCCACCGACCTGCAGGCCACTCCGCTGGAGCCGTGGGAGGTCGTCGTCTGGAACGATCCGGTGAACCTGATGGGCTACGTCGCGCGCGTCTTCCGGACTTACTTCGGCTACTCGGCCGAGCAGGCCACGACCCTCATGCTCGCCGTGCACAACGACGGCCACGCGATCGTCGCCACCGGTCCCCGCGAGACCATGGAGGTGCATGCGCAGGCCATGCACGACTACGGCCTGTGGGCGACTGTTCGAAAGGCTCCGCAATGACCGACGCCGTGATCCGCCTCCCGCTCGCCGTCGTCGAGGGGATTCATCTGGCGGGTCTCGTCGAGGAATTCACCGACGTCCTCGCCGGCTCAGACGGCGAGCCTGATCCAGGATTGAGCCGGCTCACGCCGGACCCCTACCCGGAGGACGCCGAGGCCTCCGCGGAATTCGCGGCAGCCACCCACGACGATCTTCTCGACCGGCGAACAGCCGACGCCGCCGTGGTGCGGAACGGACTGACACCGTTTCTCACCATCGCTGCCGAAGACCTCGCCGAGGACGACGCGCTCGCCCGACAGGATGTCGTGATCCCGGCATCCGATATCGATGCCTGGCTTCGCACGCTCACCGCACTCCGCCTCGTGATCGCCACCCGCCTCGACATCACCGCGGAAGACGATGAACACGATCTGGAAGACCCGCGCTTCGGTGTCTACGACTGGCTGGGCTTCCGCCTCGACGGCCTCATCGCCCTCGCCGATGCGCACGACGAGTATTCCGCGCATTAGAGAAGCTCATCACCAGACCGACCGGGTGTGGCCGGTTAAGGGACTGCGACACGCAACGTCGCAAGCGCACGCGGATCGTCGCGCTCCAGATGCCGCTCCTCCTGTGCAGCCCAGCCGTCCCAGTGCGGACGGAACCCTTCTCCGTCTCGGTCGAGCGCGCGTCGCTTGCGCGCAGCATCCGGAGACTCCACCCACACGCCGACGTCGGCGAGGCGTGCGGTCGCCGGGTTCACCGCGCCGCAGCCTTCGAGGATGACTCCGAGGGCAGGCGTCACCGCGTGTGCTTCGGCGTCGGTCTCCGATTCCCAGTCCCAGCGGCGCCACGTGCTGAGCAGACCGCGCGCATGCGGGCGCAGGATGTCGTGCAGCGCGCGTTCGACGCCGGCGTCGAGCCCGTCCCATCCGGGATAAAGCGAGTCCAGCGCGATGAGCTGCGGTCGTCCGGCCACGGGCCAATTCGCAGCCACCATGCGTGACAGGGTCGTCTTTCCCGCCCCGGCCCGGCCATCGATCAGGACGACAGGGTTGGATGCTTCGACGGCGACGATCGCGTCGATGATGCTGACAGCCGCGCGCTGAAGAGCCTGCGCGACCGGGTCGTCATTTCTTGAGGGCACGGATCACGCGCGAGAGCGCGCGGCCTGCGACCCACACGAACGGGATCGCCACCGCCAGCAGAGCCACCAGGTTCGGCTCGAAGCGCAGACCCTCTTCACGACGGACGTATACGCCGACCGGAATGGACACCCCACCGCCACCGCCGCCGCCGTTGCCCTCCTGATCCGCGCCGCCGCCGAAGCCCGCCCACGTCAGGGCGACCGGCGTGATGCTCACCCCATCGACATCCTGAGGCTCCCCATAGGCGCTCTTCACGCCGAAAGAGGCGACTTGCTTTCCGAGGTCCAGTGCGATGTTCGGCATGACTCCACGCTAGTCGACAGACGGGCAGCTCGGGAGATCAATCGACGCCGTGATCCTTCGGATGTCGCGCGGCGCCGCGACCGTCGCCGCGCGCCACGTGCCTGGCACGCGTGATCGTGGCGCTGCCGAAACGTGCGCGAGCGTCATCGAGAGCACCTTCGACCTTGCGCCAGTGCTCGTCATCGTCCCACAGCGCGAACGCCGCTCCCCCGGCCGGCCGCAGCTTCTCGGCGCGCACTCCCACCAGCCGCACCGGGTCACGCCGGTCGATCGACTCGTACAGCTTCTGCGCCGCCTCGCCGATCCTCTGCCCGACGGACGTCGGCTCTGCAAGCGTCTGGGACCGGCTCAGGGTGGTGAAGTCGTCGAAGCGGATCTTGATCGCGACGGTAGCGCACTCCCACCCTGCCTTCCGCAGTCGCACCGCGACTCGATCCGCGAGCCTGAGCAGCTCTGCACGGAGGAACTCGCGATCGCTCACATCGATGTCGAACGTCTCCTCGTGGCCGACGCTCTTCTCGACCCGCTCGGTCTCGACCGACCTGGCGTCCTCTCCGCGCGCGAGCTGTGCGATGCGCGCACCCAGCGCCTGACCGACGGCGCGGTCGAGCATGTCCTGCGGCGAATCACGGATGTCGCCGATCGTGCGGATGCCGCGGGCTTCCAGCGCATCCGACGCCTTCGGCCCCACGCCCCACATCGTGCGGACGGAGCGCGGCGCCAGGAAGTCGAGCGTGTCGGCGGCGGCGACGATCAGCATCCCGTCCGGTTTGGAGATGGTCGACGCCATCTTCGCCACGTGCTTCGTCGCAGCGACCCCGACGCTGCAGCTGATGCCGACCTCGGCCTGCACGCGCTCCCTGACCAGTCGCGCGATCTGCCCCGGGCTCCCCCACAGGCGCCTGACGCCCTGCACATCGAGAAACGCCTCGTCGACCGAGAGCGGCTCGACCAGGGGCGTGATCGACTCGAAGACCGCCATCACCTGGCGCGACACCGCCTGGTAGCGGTCGAAGTGCGGCATGACGATCTTGGCGGTCGGGCACAGCCGCATGGCCTGGCCGACCGGCATCGCGGCGCGTACCCCGTATCGTCGCGCCTCGTACGAGGCACTGGAGACCACGGAGCGTCCGTCAGGAGCCCCGATGATGATCGGCAGTCCGCGCAGCGAGGGGTCATCCATCACCTCGACCGCGGCATAGAAGGCATCCATGTCGACGTGCAGGATGCGTGTACCGGTGTCGTCCGCACCGTCAGGAGAGACGAGTCTGCCTCGTCCGTCACCGCGCCCCATGATTCCATTCTCGCGCAGGCCGCGGACATCCGCGCTTCAGCGGCACCTACTGCGCTGCACGCTCCAGGATGAGTTCGCGCACGCGAGCAGCATCCGCCTGGCCCTTCATTGCCTTCATGACGGCGCCGATGACGGCCCCTGCGGCCTGCACCTTGCCGTCCTTGATCTTGGCCATGACGTCGGGCTGCGCGGCGAGAGCATCATCGATCGCGGCGATGAGCGCGCCGTCGTCCGAGACGACGGCCAGTCCTCGACCGTCGACGACCTCCTGCGGTGTACCCTCGCCTGCGATGACGCCTTCGAGCACCTGGCGCGCGAGCTTGTCGGTGAGGGTGCCCTCGTCGATGAGCTTCTGCAATGCGGCGACGTTCTCGGGAGCGATCAGGCCCGCGGCATCCTTGTCCTGCGCGTTCGCGAGGCGGGAGATCTCACCGGTCCACCACTTGCGTGCAGCGGCCGGCGTGGCGCCTGCGGCTATGGTCGCCTCGACCTCGTCGATCAGGTTGCCGTTGCGCACGTCCTGGAACTCCAGGTCGGTGAAGTTCCACTCCGCCTTGAGCCTGCGGCGGCGCGCGACGGGCTGCTCGGGGAGCTCCGCCCGCAGCTCCTCGATCAGGGCGCTGGTCGGCTGCACGGGCAGCAGGTCGGGCTCCGGGAAGTAGCGGTAGTCGTCGGCGTCCGACTTCGGCCGGCCGGGTGAGGTCGTGCCGGTGTCCTCATGCCAGTGACGGGTCTCCTGGATGATCGTGCCGCCGTCGGCGAGGATCTGCGCCTGACGCTGGATCTCGTGACGCACAGCGCGCTCGACCGAGCGCATCGAGTTGACGTTCTTCGTCTCAGTGCGTGTACCGAGCGGCGCCGGCTGCTCACCCTCGGCGACGCGCGGCCGCAGTGAGACGTTCGCGTCGCAGCGCAGGTTGCCGCGTTCGAGGCGCGCCTCGGAGATGCCGAGGCTGCGCACGATGTCGCGGATCGTGGAGACGTACGCCTTCGCGACCTCCGGCGCACGATGTTCGGTGCCGAAGATGATGTCTGTGACGATCTCCACCAGTGGGACGCCGGCGCGGTTGTAGTCGACCAGCGAGTACTCCGCACCCTGGATGCGGCCGGTCGCTCCTCCCATGTGGGTGAGCTTTCCGGCGTCCTCCTCCATGTGGGCGCGCTCGATCGGCACGGTCACGAGAGTGCCGTCCTCGAGCTCGACCACGACGGATCCACGGTAGGCGATCGGCTCGTCGTACTGCGAGATCTGGTAGTTCTTGCCGAGATCCGGGTAGAAGTAGTTCTTCCTGGCGAAGCGGCTGGACTCCGCGATCGAGCAGCCCAGTGCGAGTCCGAGGCTTATCGACGAGCGGATCGCCGTTTCGTTCACGACGGGCATGGCACCGGGAAGGCCCATGTCGACCGGAGCGATGAGCGTGTTCGGCTCGGCGGCGTGATACTTCTCGTTGGCCGGGTTCGGCGCATCGGAGAACATCTTCGTGTTCGTGTTGAGCTCGACGTGCACTTCGAATCCGAGCACCGGCTCGAACAGCTCGAGGGCCTTGTCGAAGTCCATCAGCTTTGCTGCGGCAGCCATCAGCGGGTTCCTCCTGCTGGTTCCTGTGCTTCGACAGGCTCAGCAACCGATCTCAAAGCGGGGGCAAGATTGAGCAGCGGAGCTCCCCAGGAGTCGACGAGTGCGGCCTCCAGGGCAGCTCCGACGCGGTACAGCCGGGCATCTTCATGCGCCGGCGCGAGGAACTGAATGCCGACGGGCATGCCGTCCTCCTCCGCGAGGCCGGACGGGATCGAGATGCCGGGGACGCCGGCGAGGTTCGCCGGGATCGTCGTGACATCGTTCAAGTACATCTGCAGAGGGTCGTCGATCTTCTCGCCGATCTTGAACGCCGTGGTCGGCGCCGACGGCGTCGCGATGACGTCGACCTGCGCGAACGCATCGTCGAAGTCCTTCTGGATGAGCGTGCGCACCTTCTGCGCACTGCCGTAGTAGGCGTCGTAGTAACCCGCCGACAGTGCGTAGGTGCCGAGGATGATGCGGCGCTTGACCTCGTCGCCGAACCCCGCCTCGCGCGTGGCGGACATGACGTCCTCCACCGTGGGGTTTCCGTCGGGAGTGACCCGCAGACCGAAACGCACTGAGTCGAATTTCGCCAGGTTGCTGGATGCTTCGGCCGGGAGGATCAGGTAGTACGCCGCGACGCCGTATTCGAAGTGCGGTGTGGAGATCTCGACGATCTCGGCGCCGTTCGCCTCGAGCAGGTCGAGCGATGCACGGAAGGATGCTGCGACTCCGGGCTGGAAGCCCGAATCGGGCAGCTCCTTGATGACGCCGACCTTGAGTCCCTTGAGCACGTCGCCGCGCGCGCCCTCTCGGGCGGCATCCGCGAATGACGGCCACGCGTCGGTGAGCGAGGTGGAGTCCTTCGGGTCGTGGCCGCCGATGATGTCGTGCAGCAGACCGGAGTCGAGCACCGTGCGCGTGACAGGTCCGACCTGGTCGAGGCTCGAGGCCAGGGCGATCGCGCCGTAGCGGCTCACACCGCCGTAAGTCGGCTTGATTCCGACCGTGCCGGTGACGTGTGCGGGCTGACGGATCGATCCACCGGTGTCGGAGCCGAGGGCGAGCGGCGCTTCAAAGGCGGCGACGGCAGCCGCCGAGCCTCCGCCCGAACCGCCGGGGATCCGGTCGAGATCCCACGGGTTGCGGGTCGGACCGTACGCGGAGTGCTCGGTGGACGAGCCCATCGCGAACTCGTCCATGTTGGTCTTGCCCAGCGGCACGAGGCCGGCAGCGCGCGCACGCGCGACGACGGTGGCGTCGTAGGGCGACATGTAGCCCTCGAGGATCTTCGATCCGCTCGTGGTCGGCTGGTCGGTCGTGACCAGGACGTCCTTGATCGCAAGCGGCACACCGGCGAGCGGATGCAGTCGCTCCCCCGCTGCCCGAGCGTCGTCGACCGCGTCGGCCGCGGCGAGAGCACCGTCGTTCACATGCAGGAACGCGTGCACGTCGCCGTCGACGGCGGCGATCCGGTCGAGATGCGCCTGCGTGGCCTCACGGCTGGAAACCTCGCCGGCGGTGAGCTTGTCCGCGAGCTCCGCGGCTGTCCAGCGGATGATGTCGCTCACTGCTCCTCGCTCCGTCATTGTTCTTCACCAAGGATCGCGGTCACGCGGAAACGGCCGTCCGCGGCATCCGGTGCGTTCTGCAGCACCTGCTCATGGGTCAGCGTCTCGCCGACCACATCGGCACGGAACACGTTCGCGAGCGGAATCGGGTGGCTGGTGGCCGCCACGTCGGACGTCGCCACCTCCGACACCTTCGCGATGTTGTCGACGATGGCGTCGAGCTGGCCCGTGAGCCGCGTCACCTCGTCGTCGTTCAGCTGGATGCGCGCGAGTACGCCGAGATGGCGCACGAGCTCAGGGGTGATTTCAGACACGACATCAGTCTAGTTCGCCGCATCAACTCCCCCGCTCCGTCTGGCGCCGCACTCTCGGAATAGGCTGTCGACATGACGATGTTCGATCCCCCTCGCCCCTGGGTCGCCAGTTACGCCGAGGGCGTTCCGGAAGACCTCCCTGCCGTCGACGGCTCGCTGATCGATATCGTCGCAGCATCCGCGCGCGACTATCCGGATGCTGTCGCCCTGCAGTTCTTCGGGCAGGAGACGACGTACGCCGCCATGCAGAGCGCGATCGATCGCGCGGCCGCCGGGCTGCGCGATCTGGGCGTTCGCGCCGGCGACCCGGTCGCGATCGTGCTCCCGAACTGTCCGCAGCACATCATCGCCTTCTACGCTGTCCTGCGCCTCGGCGCCGTGGTCGTGGAGCACAATCCGCTGTACACGCCGCGAGAGCTGCGCAAGCAGTTCGAGGACCACGGGGCGAAGCACGCCATCGTGTGGAGCAAGGTCGTGGGGACCGTCCAGGAGTTCCCCGCAGACCTCGCCGTCACGTCACTGGTATCGGTGGATGTCACCACTGCGATGCCGCTGCTCACGCGAATCGCTCTGACGCTGCCGATCGCGAAGGCGCGGGAATCACGAGCTGCCCTCACCGAGAAGGTGCGCGGCGCGATCGACTGGAAGCAGATCGTCGGTTCCGCTCCGCTGCCGGCGTCGCACCCGAAGCCGGCCACCGACGACCTTGCGATCATCCAATACACCTCAGGAACGACCGGGACTCCCAAGGGCGCGGCGCTGACCCACCGCAATCTGCTCTCGAACGCGGGGCAGGCCAAGGCCTGGGTGCCGTCGATCCAACGCGGGCACGGATGCGTCGTCTACGCCGTGCTGCCGATGTTCCACGCCTACGGCCTCACTCTGTGTCTGACATTCGCGATGTCGATGGGCGCCCGGCTCGTGCTGTTCCCGAAGTTCGACCCCGACCTGGTGCTCGACGTCGTGAAGAAGCATCCGGCGACCTTCCTGCCACTCGTGCCCCCGATCGCCGAGCGGCTGCTCAAGGCCGCCGAGGCCAGGGGCATCTCGCTCGCCGGCACGGAGGGCGCGATCTCCGGCGCGATGGCGCTGCCGCACGAGCTCGTCGTGCCGTTCGAGGAGGCCACCGGCGGATATCTCGTCGAGGGGTATGGACTCAGCGAGTGCTCGCCCGTGCTGATCGCGAACCCCGTCGCGCAGAACCGCGTGCCGGGAAGCGTCGGGCTGCCGCTCCCCGGCACCGAATGCCGCGTCGTCGATCCCGAGAATCCAGTTCAGGACGTGGAGCCCGGTATGCCCGGCGAGCTCGTCGTCCGCGGACCGCAGGTGTTCGGCGGGTACTACGGCAAGCCTGAGGCGACCGAGGAGTCCTTCGTCGACGGCTGGTATCGCACGGGAGACATCGTGACCATCGATGACGCCGGGTTCGTGCGGATCGTCGATCGCATCAAGGAGCTCATCGTCACCGGCGGCTTCAATGTGGCACCGACCGAGGTCGAGAACGCGCTGCGGCAGCATCCATCCGTGGCGGACGCCGCCGTTGTGGGGCTGCACAGCGACCACTCCGGTGAGGAGGTCGTCGCTGCCGTCGTCCTCGATCCCGGTGCGGAGCTCGATGAGGAGGCGATCAGACAGTTCGCCCGCAGCATCCTGACGGCCTACAAGGTGCCGCGCAGGATCTTCGTCGTGGACGAATTACCGAAGTCTCTGATCGGCAAGGTGCTGCGTCGTCAGGTCAAGGAGAAGCTCGAAACTCTCACGAACGGCGGCTGACGCCGCGTCTTCACAGGCGCGGGGCGACCCGACGCGCTACCTTTAGGTAGTGACCCCTGAAGATGCAGATTTGAACGAGCCCACCGAAGAATCCCCCGCGACCCCCGGATTCGAGGAACTCGGCATCACCGGACCCGTCCTCGCCGCCATCCGCGGCCTCGGGTACGAGACCCCATCGCCCATCCAGGCGGCCACCATCCCGACGCTTCTCGGCGGCCGCGACGTCGTGGGTATGGCACAGACGGGAACGGGCAAGACGGCCGCGTTCGCGCTGCCGGTGCTGGAACGCCTCGACGTCTCGCAGAAGACGCCGCAGGCACTCGTACTGGCGCCGACCCGTGAGCTCGCGCTCCAGGTCTGTGAGGCGTTCGAGTCGTACGCAGCGAAGATGAAGGGCGTGCACGTGCTGCCCGTCTACGGCGGCCAGGGCTATGGTGTGCAGCTTTCCGCGCTGCGCCGCGGCGTGCACGTCATCGTCGGAACCCCCGGTCGTATCATGGACCACCTCGCCAAAGGCACCCTCGACCTCTCGGCGCTGAAGTACCTGGTGCTCGATGAGGCCGACGAGATGCTGAAGATGGGCTTCGCAGAGGATGTCGAGCAGATCCTTGCTCAGACGCCTGCCGAGAAGCAGGTCGCCCTGTTCTCGGCGACCATGCCGCCGCAGATCCGCCGCCTCGCCCAGAAGTACCTGCGCGATGCGGAGGAGATCACGGTCAAGTCGAAGACGGCGTCGAGCACGAACATCACGCAGCGCTACCTCGTCGTCTCGTACCAGCAGAAGGTCGACGCGCTCACGCGCATCCTCGAGGTCGAGAACTTCGACGGCATGATCGTCTTCGTCCGCACGAAGAACGAGACCGAGACCCTCGCCGAGAAGCTGCGTGCGCGTGGCTATTCCGCAGCCGCCATCAACGGCGACGTTGCACAGGTGCAGCGCGAGCGCAGCGTCAACCAGCTCAAGGACGGCAAGCTCGACATCCTCGTCGCCACCGACGTCGCCGCCCGCGGTCTGGACGTGGAGCGCATCAGCCACGTCGTCAACTACGACATCCCCACCGACACCGAGTCGTACACGCACCGCATCGGCCGCACCGGCCGCGCAGGCCGCACTGGCGATGCCATCAGCTTCATCACGCCGCGCGAGCGCTACCTGCTCAAGAGCATCGAGAAGGCAACCCGCCAGGCGCCGACGCAGATGACTCTTCCGAGCACGGACGACGTGAACACCACGCGTCTCGCGCGCTTCGACGACGGCATCACTGCAGCACTTGCAGAGACCAGCCGCATTGAGGCCTTCCGCGACATCGTCGCCCACTACGTGCGAAACCACGATGTGCCGGAGGGCGATGTCGCGGCGGCGCTGGCCGTCGTCGCGCAGGGCAAGACGCCACTGCTGCTCGACCCCGCCAACGATCCGCTCGCAAGGTCGGTCGAGGCGGACAACCGCCCGCGTCGCGACTCCGGCGACCGTGCCGAGCGAGGAACAGGACCACGTACCGAGCGACGCAGTCGCAGCGACTACGCGCCGTACCGCATCGAGGTCGGCCGTCGTCACCGGGTCGAGCCGCGACAGATCGTCGGTGCGCTGGCCAATGAGGGCGGCCTCGGCCGCGATGACTTCGGGGGGATCAAGATCAACCCGGATTTCTCGATCGTCGAGCTGCCCGCGAACCTCAGCCCTTCGGTTCTCGACAAGCTCAAGGACACCCGCATCTCCGGTCGTCTGATCGAGATCAAGGCCGACCGCGGAGCCCCCGGGCGACGCAGCGGTGGCGACGGCGGAGCCCGAGGCGGCTACGAGCGCCGCGACCGCCCCTCGTACAGCGACCGTCCGGCTCGTGACGACAGGCCCGCCCGGAAGCCGCGTCACAAGGACTGAGACCCTTGCCTGGCCCGAGCACTGCTTCGGATGTCAGGAACGAAACGCCGTGGAACTTCTCGTTCACACGGCGTTTCGTGTTTCCGCCGCAAACCGGCGCAGCGCACAAGTGCACGGTCGGGCAAGCATTCGCTGACCGCCGGTACCGCCACGAATCGAGTCTCAGACGCGGATCAGTTCGACTCCCTGGATGCCGATCAACGCATCGAAGTCGGCGTCCTGGGTGACGATCGGCAGCCCGTTCGCGACTCCGATTGCGGCGATCCAGAGGTCATTCACGTTCATTCGGCGACCACGGTCGCGAAGTTCGACGCGCAACCGAGCCCACTGCGCTGCAGCGCGATCGTCGGCTTCGAAGATCTTCATGCGGGTGACGTTCTCCAATGAACGCAGTCGAGTGGCGCGCTCTGCCGGACTCGAAGCGGTGAGTACCCCGGTGCGCAACTCCGCCAAGGTGATGATCGAAGCCGCGAGCTCCGCCGGCAGTGCCTCGGTGTCCAAGGATCGTCCTGACTCGGCAGCGATGAGAACGGATGTATCCAGCAGACCGCTCGTCACCGTTCCCACGGGTCCGCCAAATCATCCGTGGTCTCGTCGATCAGTTCGGCAAGCTCACCACGAAGTCCGCTGTCGGCTTGGAACTCTGACAGGTGCGCGATGAACTCGCGTGCTGGCAACCACCGCCGCTCGTGCGCGATCGGAACAACCTTGGCGACCGGGTGCCCATGCACGGTGATCGTCACGTCTTCGCCGTCTTGCACGCGCCGCAGCACCGCTGCGGTGTTGTTCCGCAGATCCCGCGCTGCAACGTCGACCATGCGGCCAGTGTAGCCCTGTGTAGCAGTTTGTAGCCTTGTCATGCACGAAACTCCCCCGGCCGCGGCTGTACCCACGCGGGAATGGCGTAGCCGTCGTCCCACGGGAAGCGTCCTTGTTCGTCGTCGTACGTGAGCTGGAACGCTGGGACGGAGAATTCATCAGGGCGCCGGTAGAACGAGTTCGCAGCGAACAGGATGTGCGCGGGGTTCGGCAGCACCTCGACCGTCAGACGATGGTTCCAGTCGTCGAACTCGATCGTCTGTCCCGACGTCAGATCGGCGCCGCTACGCACCCGCGCCGACACGTCGTTCAGCACACGCTGCGCAGTCTTCCCGCAGATGCCGAGCACGAGGAGTTCCGGATGGCCCATGCCGAACAGCCCCACGGTGTATGCGAAACACGTCATCCGAAACATCTGCTCGCCGCTCACGGACTGTATGAATACGCCATGCCGCCGAATCACCTGCCCGGTGAACCTGTCTTCCTCCTCACGCCACGCGTCGATCTCTGCCTCCGTCGGCTGCTTATTCGTCATCGTGCCCTCCTCGGCTCTGTGTGCGATCGAGATTAGAACATAGGTACGACAAAGGACGTGACGAGGGAGATCCTGGCATTGTTGAACCATGAGGTCGGTGCGAACGAGCACGCGTGGGCGTGTACAGGGAGTCGGGTACCGGTGGTTCGCACAGGACGCGGCCGCGGCTCACGCCGTCACGGGCTGGGTGCGAAATCGCCGCGACGGGACGGTGGAAGCCGAGTTGCACGGGGCGGATGCTGACGTGCAGGCCGTCCTCGACGCGCTGAAGCAGGGGCCAGCGGGTGCGCAGGTCGACGAAGTGACGGTGACCGACGTGCCGGCGTCGTCGTCAGGAGGATTCGAGATCCGCGCGACCATCTGAGACAGGTCCTTCCGCTCGAAACGGGCTGTGCCACTCCCTGTTTCGTGTGGTCGGTCCTGTTTCAGGTCAGGAGTCCAGCGCGTCGGGCCCTTCGGTGACGAGGATGTGGAACTGCGCAGCATCCAAGATGCGAATGCCGAGTTCCTCTGCCTTTCCGAGCTTGGAGCCCGCGCCGGGACCTGCCGCGACGAAATCGGTCTTCTTCGAGACGCTCGAGGCGGCCTTGCCACCGGCGTTGATGATCGCCTCCTGCGCACCGTCTCGCGTGTATCCGTCGAGAGACCCGGTCGCAACGACCGTGAACCCCTCGAGCACCCCGCCCTCGACCACGGCGGCCCCAGGACCCGGGTGCCCCGGTGTTGCCCACTGCACGCCTGCAGCTGTCCACTGATCGACGATGTCGACGTGCCAGTCGACCTCGAACCAGGCCAGCAGCGAGTCGGCGATGATCCCCCCGACGCCCTCGACGGCGGCGAGCTCCTCACGGGATGCAGCTCGGATCGCATCGAGCGACCCGAACCACTGGGCGAGCGCGCGGGCCGCAACGGGACCGACGTGGCGGATGTTCAGCGACACGAGCAGGCGCCAGAGATCCTTCTTCTTGGCCTTCTCGAGCTCGGCGAGCAGCTTCGTCGCAGCCTCTGACGGCAATGTCTCGCGGTGATTCTTGCGAATTCCGCTTCTACGGCGTTCAGCAGAGTCCAAGCCCTCTGTCCCTGGCGGATACTGCGCTGGGCCGAGTTTCTGGAACGGCGCACGCCGGACAAGTTCGCCCGTTTCGTCATCCACCTTCGGCTCACCGGTTTCCGCGTCTCTGACCACGACAGAAATGGGGACGAGCTCTTCCAGCGTGAGCGAGAAGAGACCGGCCTCGGTGTCCAACGGCGCGACGGCCGGTGCTTCGGCCTGCGTGAGAGCGGCCGCGGTCACCTCGCCGAGAACCTCGATGTCGAGAGCGCCCCTCGAGCCGATGTGCTCGACGCGTCCGCGCACCTGCGCCGGGCAGGAGCGGGCGTTCGGGCACCGCAGATCGATGTCGCCCTCCTTCATGGGGCGCAGCGGTGTGCCGCATTCGGGGCATCCGACCGGCATGACGAACTCGCGCTCCGTGCCGTCGCGCTTGTCGACCACCGGCCCCAGCACCTCGGGGATGACGTCGCCGGCCTTGCGCAGCACGACAGTGTCGCCGATCAGCACCCCCTTGGCCTTCACGACGTCCTTGTTGTGCAGTGTCGCCTGTCTTACGACCGAGCCGGCGACATGCGCTGGCGCCATGACGGCGAACGGCGTCGCGCGCCCTGTGCGTCCGACGGAGACGACGATGTCGAGGAGCTTCGTCTGCACCTCCTCCGGCGGGTACTTGTAGGCGATAGCCCATCGCGGGGCGCGGCTGGTCATGCCCAGCTCGTCGTGCAGCGCCAACTCGTCGACCTTGACCACGATGCCGTCGAGTTCGTGCTCGATGTCGTGACGGTGCTCGCCGAAATGCCCGACGAAGGCGATGACCTCGTCGATGTCGTGGCAGACCTTGGAGTGCGGACTCATCGGCAGCCCCCACGAGGCCAGCAGGTCGTAGATCTCGCTCTGCGACGCGACCGGCGGGTTCGGCCATGCACCGATTCCGTGCACGTACAGCGA